>NZ_LT906441.1:1864494-2175244 GCF_900186975.1 Cutibacterium granulosum | reverse complement strand
TCGGTATCCTTCCGGAGCTCACGGGCATCATCGACGGTGTGCGGGTTTCTCAGCGGGCGTTGAGTGAAGAAACCGGGGGCTGCGACGATCGCCGCGATGATCAACATGACCGGGTGCAGGACCGGCCAGGTGAGGGGCACCGTGCCGATGGTCAATGCGGTGGGGGCGTGCCGCGACAGTCCGACCGTCACTGCCAGAGCAAACATCCCGCACAGTGCCGCGAGGATAGACCGGGTCGTCCACGGGTCAGGGCGGTACCTGCTCACCCCCAGCCGGCGTCCCGAGGAACGCAGTCCGATCGTCACACCAACCAGGGAGACGAGGGCAGCGAGGATGCCGATGCGTTGGCCGAATCGGTTCCCGAACAAGGCTGCACACAGGGTGCCGGGGCCACAGGTGGCTGGGTCGGGGGCAAGGTAGCCGCTGGGGTTGGCCAGAATGAAGTAGATGGCGATCGTCAGTAGCATGAGGGAGACGACGAGCAGGGCACCGGTGCCCGGTCGCACCCGGCGGTTGTCACGGGTGCGGCCATAGCCACGCGATTCCATTCCGCGAGCCAGGAACATCGACGACTCCACGGCGTCCTCCAATACGGGGATGACGATGGAGTTGACGGCCCGGTAGCCCGTGACTCGTCCACCACGCAGGCGTCTGGCTCGTCGAACTCGCCCCACCGACACGATGATCTGGGGAAAGACCGACAGGGCGACGACGACGGCGGTCGAGATGTCATGCAAGGCTGCCGGTACCGACTTGAGGGCACGACGGGGGTTCGCCAGTGAGTTCGCCGCCCCGAAGCAGGCCAGCATCGTCGCCAGCCGCAGCGCCTCGTAACCGGTGCCCACGATCGCTTCAAGGGCCACCGGCCCGCCCAAGGCGATCCCTGCTGCCCAGTCGGGGAGGGTGAGGCTGGGAAGGGTGAACAGGACGGTTCCCGTGCGGTTGGCGCCGAAGAAGATGATGAAGACCATCCGTATGACGATGATGATCCCAGCGAGTTTGAGGTACGTGCCGGCCGATCGTGCCCACGGATCGTCGGTGCGCCGGTTGGCGACGACGAGGATGACGGCACCTGCGATCAGCGCGATGAGCAGCGGGTTGTTCGTCAGGCTCACGGCTGCCGCCGCACCCATGGCCCATGCCCACCAGGCCCACGGATGGGTGGTGAGGGTCTCGTGGTTGACGGTCACTCCGGAGTTCCTGGTGCGATTGACCGGCTGTTCTGGTATGACGGTCCGTGCCGGACGTGTGATGAGACGGGACACGGTTCAGCGACGTCCCTTGCGAACAGACCATCTGCCGTAGCCCGCCCCGGCAATGACGAGGATGCCGAGAACGATGACGACTCCCCACGGGGTGTTCCCGTGCTTGGTGTCGTCGGCGGCATTCTGTCCGTGGTGATTGACGGCAGCCGCGGGGGATTCGGACGTGTCGTTCCCGTTCCCCGCTGAAGTGACGCTTGCCTCGGGGGAGCCGGCGTTGCCCGCCCGTCCGCTTGCAGCGGCCGTCCCAGTTCCCGAGGCGATTTCCGAAGTCGCCATGTCCGGCATGTCACAGCGGTACTCGCCGGGCTTGTTGTAGCACCACCCCTCGATCGAGCCGGGTTGTGGTCTGTAGGAGTCGGCTCCGCGTTTGGAGTACGTCCAGTCCCTGCCGTTCGTGGAGTGCCAGTAGGCCCAGTACTGACCGTTGAACTCTCGGCCCTTGACACAGTGGTCCGGATGACCATTCATCGTGCAGATGAAGCCCGGACTGTCGGAACGATCCTCCAACTCAAGCCCGGCTGAGAGCAGTGCTTGACGTCCGGTGGAGAAATCAGACACGCAGGTGTTCGCCAGCACGGGCCCGTCCTGGTAGACGACGTAGACCCACACACCCCCGGATCCCAGACAGGTGGTCCAGTCGCCCCCGGACCTCTCGACGATCGGCGACGGGTCTGTCGCGCTGAGCTGGCTGTGTGCTGCTGAGCCAGTGTGACTGTCGGTCACGGCACTCGTATTCGGGCACACGCCTGTCGTGCTGGCCCACCCGAATGTGCCAGTTGTGAGGGTGAGGATCATTGCACCGATGAATGATGCGATTCGCCGGGGAGCACTGCTCGTCATGAGTTCACTTCGGTGTCATTGACCGTGCGACGAACCGAATCGACAGCGGCGAGGGACGCAGATCTGTTCATGAACACCTCTTGGGATGCTTGACGACATCACGAGGTGGGGCCCGCCCAGCGGCAGTGGACCTCTTCGTGCCATCGACGAATTGTGCTGGTCTCCTGGCGGACGGCGATCCGACTCAGTTGCACTGTCAACACCTGCACGAGGCAACATCACGGTTGCGGGCCAGTCCCGGATTCACACCGGGTTCTCCGCCCACGAGGATGCTCATATCGTAGCCCCGTGGCTGTGTGCCCCTCAATGCGGGCGACGACATACCAGATTTGGCCTCTGCCGTGCCTGCCCTGATGAGCAGGATGCTACGTGCAACGCGGTTCAGGGCTGCCGTACCGGCTCGTTCCCACCGGGGGACGGGGCATCTCGGCCTCGACGCACGTCGAGGACACGGAATCCCTTGGAACTGGCCACTCGCTGGGTGGGCCACCCCTGCTCGTTGAGCCAGCGGGCCAGGGAGTCGGCCCCCAGGTTCTTGCCCACGACCAGGTGTGCGACGCCTGCGTCGGTGAGATGGCCGAGCCAGGTGAGCAGCATTTCGTGCAGGGCCGCCTTCCCGATGCGGATCGGCGGGTTCGACCAGATCTCGTCGAAACGCTGCGCGGGGTCGACCTCCTCAGGTCGCATGGCCACCAGGCGGTCGGTGAGTCCGAGACGCCGCGCATTGAGGTTGGCCAGGCGTATGGCCTGATCGTTGACGTCCACCCCGATGACCCGGGCCTGGGGCACCTGATCGGCCAGGGCACAGCAGATGGGGCCGTAACCACACCCCAGGTCGAGGAAGGTACGTGGCTCGCGGCACGTGGCGGGCGGTTCGGCCGCCACAGCTTCCCCGGGTACGGCTGGCTCGGTGAGTCCGTTGGGCGGGTCGAGCTCGTTGAGCAGCACGGCGGTTCCCTTGTCCAGACGTGACATCGAGAAGACGCCGTCCGAGGTCGTCAGCGGGTAGCGGCGCCCCCAGATGGTGACGTCGATGGTGTGCTTCCGGGTCGGTTCGGTGGGGGTCTGGAAGTAGTGACTCACCAGCAGGTCTCCTCACGCGCTGCGGACTCGGTGACGGCTGGCCCCGTCGTGCCATGAGAGGTGCCGGGAACCGGTGGCGCACCGGGTAGGGAGCCCGCCGTGCCGCTGCGTGCCGCGTCGAGATCTTCCTGGCTGCGTCGGGCCCTGGCCTGCGCGGCCCGAGCTGCCAAACCATCCTCGTCGGGGTAACCCACCTCCTCCAGGGTGAGTCCGGCAGCTGGCATCACCAGTACCGAGGAGTGCCGTCGTGATGAGGTCATGACCTCATCCAACCAGGCCTGGTCACGTTTGCCGGAAGCCACCGCCGTCAGCGCCCCGACCAGGGAGCGCACCATGGAATGACAGAATGCGTCGGCCAGGACGGTGATCTCGATCGTCCCTGCGGCTTCGTCGGCTCCAGTGCTCCGCGTGACTTTGATGGGTCGTGATTCTGCCTCGCCCCGTGTCATGCAGCGTCGTGTCGTGTTGCCCTGCGCCATGCAGTCCTGTGCCATGCAGTCCTGTGTCGTCTCGCCCCCGTGGACCGGGCCGGCGTGCTGGTCGGGCAGTGGACCATCGTGGTTGGTGTGAGCAGGACCAGGTGTGGATCCTCGACGCACGGCATGGCAGTCCATGAGGGTGCGTATCGTCGTGGCACCCTCGCGGTGCTTGCAGAATGCTGCGAAATCACGCAGGCCCAGCAGCGACTGCCCGGCACCGTTGAGGGCGTCGAGATCGAGTCGCTCCCGCACGGTGACGACGTGGCTGCGCAGCAACGGGTCGGGAACCGAGTCGGCGTCCCAGACCCGGTACACGTAGCGACGCCACAGGGCGGAGAATCGAGCGTCAAATGTTGACGGCACCTCGGTGATCTCGCGCACCACGAGGTCTGGGTCCAGCACTCGGGGCAGACGCCGGTGCAGGTCGGCACGCGGATCGAGGCCGTCCGGCAGGTCGACGTGGGCCACCTGACCGCGAGCGTGCACCCCGGAGTCCGTGCGTCCCGCCACCGTCAACGGGGTGGGGCGGTCGAGACGCAGGACGCGGGGGATCCAGGTCTCCAACTCGCCCTGCACGGTGCGCAGGTGCGGCTGGCGTGCCCAGCCCGAGAAGTTCGCCCCGTCGTAGGAGATGTCCAGGCGCCAACGAGTCATGAGGCCGACTCCACGGTGCGCACCCGCCAGGTGAAGTCGTGCACCACCCGTCCCGAGGTGACCCCCTTGTTCTCGTAGCGAGTGAGAGGGCGCTCCGTCCAGCGCGGCCCGGGTTGCGCACCGACCGACTCCAGCCTGTCATCGTGACCCAGCAGATCGAGCATCCAGTCGGCGTAGTCCTGCCAGTCGGTGGCCAGCCGCCACAACCCACCCGGGCGGACTCGCGAGGTGACCAGGTCGATGGTGTCCGGGTTGACGATCCGGCGCTTGTGGTGACGTTTCTTGCGCCACGGATCGGGGAAGAAGGTCCACACCTCATCCAGCTGCCCTGCAACGAACAGATGCTCCAGTCCGGCGGCGGCATCGGCCATGATGACGCGCGCATTGGAGACGCCCTTCTCCGCCAGCTTGTTCAACGTGGTGGCGATGGAGGGCAGGTAGACCTCGAACCCGATGAAGTCACGGTCCGGGTGGGCGGCAGCCACGGCGGCCAGGGTGTCCCCGGACCCGGATCCGATCTCGACGGTGAGCGGAGCTGTCCTGCCGAAGATCCCCGCGACGTCCAGCGTGGATCCGGCAGCCACCGAGGTGCTCGTCGTGTCACGGGGGACGTCGACGAGGTAGCGGTCCGAAAGTCTGTCCAGGGCCTTCTGCTGGGAGACGTTCATACGTGGGGAACGGCGTACGAACGACACGACTCCGCGGCGAAATGGGGTGCCGCCACGATTTGCACCAGCCGAGACCTGCACCCCCAGTCCGGGATGGTGTGTTGGAGGGCCGGGGGATTGCTGGGTGGGGCCGGGCGAGGTCTCGGTTGAGTCGTTCCGTCGCCCGGCCTCGGAGCTGGGGGCAGAGGTTGGCTCGGCGGGACGAACGTGGGGTGGGGAAGTGTGTTCGCTCGGTGTCACGATGTGCTCGTCCGCGGTGTCCTGGGGCTCGTCTGCCTGGGGATCGTCAGATGGTGCCACAGGGGGTCATGATAGCTGCTCGTGCAGGCAGACATCTGGTCGTGGCCGCAACCGTGACTGTGGTACCGCCTGGTGGTCATGGGAGACTGGCACCGTGCGTACCTTCCTCAACATTCTGTGGGTGGTGCTCGGCGGCTGGCTGCTGGCCCTCGAGTATCTGCTCATCGGTCTGTTCTCCTGCATCTTCATCGTGACGATTCCGGCTGGGGTCGCGTGTTTTCGGATGTCCCGTTACGCCCTCTGGCCGTTCGGGCGAGACGTCGTCGCCAAGCCGGGGGTGGGTGGCGGCAGCACGGCCATGAACGTCGTGTGGTTCATCGTCGCTGGGCTGTGGCTGGCCGTCGGGCACGTCATCGTGGCCCTGGCTCAGGCGCTCACCATTGTCGGAATCATGAACGCCGTCGTCTCGATCAAGATGATCCCCGTGACGTGTTTCCCGTTCGGCAAGGAGATCGTCAAGCAGCCCTGAGGCCCGGTGCTCTACCGCCCGGGGGGTCGGGCGACCGCTCCGACGGGGCCGATGCAAGGGCGTAGGGGCTCATTTGACCTCAGCGCAGGGCACGGCCTCTGTCAGCACACTGAGCCTCGGACCAGTCCTCCGACGCCGGCGGCTCTCGATCCCCAGCCCTTGGATCCTACAGCCCTTGGCGTCACGCCGGGCTTCGGCGCCGGGCCGTCGCGCGCCCCGGGCAGTCCAGTACGGGCAATCCAGCTTCGCGGGTCTTGCCTTGTTCATACGCAATGGTGTAGTGTGACCCTGTTGCTCTTGAGCAAACGGGAGTTGGCCACCGCGGCCGCTCCGTCTGTCCGACACGTCGATGTCGTGATGCGGTAGCCGATCTCCGGCGTCAGCGCACGGCGCCGTTGCAGGTCAGACTGTCAGGAGAACCAATTGCAGTGCCCGGCCACCAGGCTTGGGCGACCACATCCCCATCTGGAGGTGTGGAAGTCAAAGACCCCCGTACGGGGGTGCGAGATTTCAAGAAGGTACCTGTGACCACCTACAGCCCCAAGGCCGGAGAGGTGACGCGGAACTGGTGGGTCATCGACGCTCAAGACATCGTCCTGGGCAAGGTGGCCGTCAATGCCGCGAACCTCCTGCGCGGCAAGCACAAGCCGCAGTACGCCCCCCACGTCGACACCGGTGACTTCGTCATCGTCGTCAATGCCTCCAAGATCGCCGTCACCGGCGACAAGGCCAACAAGTCGCTGCGCCACGACCACTCCGGTCGTCCCGGCGGCCTGCGCACCACGACGATCGGCGAGCTCCTCGAGAAGAATCCGCGTCGTGCCGTCGAGCGCGCCGTGTGGGGCATGATGCCCAAGAACAAGCTGTCCCGTCAGCAGATGGGCAAGCTCAAGGTGTACAGCGGACCTGAGCACCCGCACACCGCCCAGAAGCCGCAGCCCTACGCGATCACCCAGATCGCTCAGTGATCGCAGAAGGATTGGGAACAGTGACTGAGAACGCCAATGAGAACCTCGAGACCGAGGTGAAGCCCTTCACCGAGGGCGATCATGAAATCGCATACCGCACCGACTCCAACCCGTCGGTGGCCTCCGGGGACGCCATCCGTCCAGCCGTCGTGGCTCCGGGCCACGGCACGGGCCGCCGCAAGCAGGCCATCGCCCGCGTCCGTCTGATCCCCGGCACCGGCGAGTGGAAGATCAACGGCCGCACCCTTGATGAGTACTTCCCCAACAAGGTGCACCAGCAGATCGTCTCCGAGCCCTTCGCCACCACTGGCATGGAGGGCAACTACGACGTCGTCGCCCGTATCGTCGGGGGCGGCGTGACGGGTCAGGCCGGCGCCCTGCGCTTGGGGGTGGCTCGTGCCCTCAACGCCATTGACGCCGAGGCATCTCGCCCGGCACTGAAGAAGGCCGGCATGCTCACCCGCGATGCCCGCGTCAAGGAACGCAAGAAGGCTGGTCTCAAGAAGGCCCGCAAGGCTCCGCAGTACTCGAAGCGTTGATCTGGGATCAACTCGAGCAGTGAACCTGTCGGATCCGCATGGGTCCGTCGGGTCCAGGGGGGACGGCACTGCCGTCCCCCCTTTTTTGCTGGTTTTGCTGAAGGATGCCTCGACGCCCCCAGTGCGCTCGCGCTCAGTGAGCCCAGTGCGCTCAGCGAGAGTCCAGTGCGCCCCGTGAGCCCAGTGTGCTCAGTAAACCCAGCGAGCCCAGTGTCCTCGTGCGTTCCTGGCCGTGCACTTTTCCATGCCGACTCCCACCCCGGGAAAACCTGCGTGGGGCGAGACATTCTCGATATGTCATCGGGGGAGCGTGGTATTTGTGCGGCCAACGGCCACCTGTGCCATGGCCCCTGGCATGACATGACTTCACGAGCAAGCAGTGCACCGGAGCCGCAACGGGCAGTGACCACGGCAGCACCGCATTTCTCCATTGGACTGATGTCTGGAACAGGTACCATGGATACTCGTGGCACGACTATTTGGAACTGATGGAGTACGCGGTGTGGCCAACCAGGACCTCACCGCTGAACTGGCCCTCGACCTCTCGGTCGCAGCGGCCCACGTCCTGGGCGAAGCAGGAGCATTCGGACACCGCCAGCCCACCGCGCTGGTGGCCCGCGATCCACGAGCCTCGGGTGAGTTCCTCGAAGCTGCGGTGTGTGCTGGCCTGGCATCGGCCGGGGTCGATGTGGTGCGAGTGGGAGTCATCCCCACCCCGGCAGCCGCCTATCTGGTGGGTGAGCTGGGAACGGATCTCGGCGTTATGCTCTCTGCCTCGCACAACCCCATGCCCGACAACGGCATCAAGTTCTTCCAGCGTGGCGGGATCAAGCTCGTCGACGATCTCGAGGACGCCATCGAGGAGCGGATGGGGGAGCCGTGGCAGCGTCCGATCGGTGCCGAGGTGGGACGCATCCATGCCTCCTCGAGCGCGGTGGACACCTACGTCAACCATCTGGTGTGTTCCCTGCGTCAGGAGGACGCCCTCAAGGGGCTCAAGATCGTCTTGGACTGTGCCAACGGCGCCTCGTCCATGACCGGCCCGGCAGCTTTCCGCGCCCAGGGTGCCGACGTCGTCGCCATCCACAACAGCCCGGACGGCATCAACATCAACGCCTCCTGCGGATCGACCCACCCCGAAATCCTGCAGGCCAAGGTGGTTGAGGAGGGGGCCGACCTCGGGCTGGCCTTCGACGGTGACGCCGACCGGTGTCTGGCAGTCGATCACGAGGGCCACCTCGTCGACGGTGACCAGATTCTCGCCATCCTCGCCCTGGCTCTGCAGGAGGACCATCGTCTGGCGTCCAACACCGTGGTTGCCACGATCATGAGCAATCTCGGTCTCACCCTGGCCATGCGTGAGCACGACATCTCCGTCGACCAGACGAAGGTGGGGGACCGCTACGTGCTGGAGTCCATGAACGCCAACGGATTCTCACTCGGTGGGGAGCAGTCCGGCCACGTCATCATGAGTGAGTTCGCCACCACTGGCGACGGCGTCCTCACCGGCCTGCACGTGGCTGCTCGGGTGGCTCGCACTGGCAGGACACTCAAGGAACTCGGCTCGGTGATGACGCGCCTGCCCCAGTCGCTCATCAATGTTCGTGGTGTCGACAAGTTGCGTGCCGGCATCGATCCCGACGTCAACAAGGCCGTCTCCGACGCCAACCACCAGCTGGGCGACACCGGTCGCGTCGTGCTGCGCCCCTCCGGCACCGAGCCGGTGGTGCGCGTCATGGTGGAGGCTGGCACCCAGAGTGAGGCTGACCAGATCTGTGAGCAGCTCGCTGGGATCGTCAAGGAGAAACTGGCCATCTGAGCTAGAACCGGTTGGAACCACGTCGGACGAAGGGTTGCATGATGCGTCGTCCAGCCCTTGGGACCCGGCTAGCTTGGCTGGTGCATGTGCCCGTCACCAAGCTATTCGCAGATGGAATCAGCGGTGGTGCTTGGTGACGCCGGGCAGTATCAGCTGGCAGGTAGTGTCGACCGTCAAATCTTTCGGATCCACACGTTCTTCACCTCGTGATCCGGGCCCTTGTGGAGAATCGCGGTGGCCCGGCCGCGGGTGGGCCGGATGTTCTGGGTGAGATTGGGCAGGTTGATCCGTCGCCAAATGGATCTGGCGATGTCGATCGCCTCCTCGTCGGGCAACTTCGCGTACTCGCTGAAGAAGGAGTGCGGGTTGGTGAATGCCGTCTGACGCAGGGTGAGGAAGCGGTTGATGTACCAACTCATGATGTCCTGCTCATCGGCGTCGATGTAGACGGAGAAGTCGAAGAAATCGCTCAGCGTCAGACCCATCGTCCCATTGCTGCGCAGCCTGGGTGGCTGCAGGACGTTGAGACCCTCGATGATGAGGACATCGGGTTGACGAACCACTCGCTGCTCACCAGCAACGATGTCGTACTCCACGTGGGAGTAGACCGGTGCCACCACCTCCGGGGCACCGGACTTCACGTCCACGACGAATTTCAGCAGCGCCTTGCGGTCATAGGATTCCGGGAAACCCTTGCGGTCCAGGATGCCGTGCTCCTCGAGCACGGCATTGGGATACAGGAACCCATCGGTGGGCACCAGATCCACCTTGGGACGTCTCGGTGAGCGGGCCAGCAATTCCTTGAGCAGGCGGGCTGTCGTGGATTTTCCGACCGCCACCGACCCTGCCACTCCGATGACGAACGGAGTGCGTCGCATCTGGTGGTCCTGGAGCTGCAGATATGCGTTGGAGGCCTCGAAGAGACTCCCCGTGTGCATGCAGTACAGATGGATGAGCTGCGTCAGCGGCCGGTAGACCTCGGCCACGTCGGTCTGGTCGGTCGGGTCGCCCAGCCCTCGGATGCGTTCCAATGTCTCGTCGTCGATGTCGATCTCGGTGCTTTCAGCGAGATCTGCCCATGCGTGTCGGGACAATTCGATGTAGGGCCCCGGTTCGGTGTTGTCGTCATCGACGGGTGTGGTGGGAGTCAAGTTCATCGGGCACCTCTGACGGATGGTCTGTCGTAGCGACTGTACTTCACGGCGATGTCGGGTGCTCGGGGGGCTCCGGGTGGTCGGGGCATGGACGATGGTGGCCGGTACGCCTTGCAACATTCGTGCCCAGTGACGTGGTGTGCCGTGTCATTTGCACGGGAACTGTTCGTCGCAGAGGGTCTATCGTGTGTGAACGTACCGGCCAACTGGTGATCAGGTGAGCGGACGTACGGAGCACCTGACCGGAGTGGCCCGATCGGGCGCGAGGGCGTTGAAGACGACCTGGAACGTCATCGGATCGTAGGTGATGTTCGTGTGGACGCTGAAGTCCAGGTGGCAGACATCCTGGATGACGATGTTCTTGACTCCCGGTTCCGGGATGAGCGCATTCGTCCACGGAAACACCCGGTTGTCGAAGCGGGTGGCGATGACGGTGTACTTGATACCCGGGAAGGTCATTCCGCCGTCGTTGAGTTCCTTGAGGAACGTGGAGCCCTGCAATTGCTGGGGTACGGATTCCATGTTCATGTGCTTCGCCACGGCGGTGAGGATGGTGTTGGCCGGTTTGCCGGTCTTGTTGAAGAATTTCTCAATGCCCAGCAGGCTCGTACCCTTGTTGGACGGAACCAATCCGATGAGATGGTTGACCTTCTTGTCACCGCCGTAGTACTTGATGTAGGCGCGTGGCAGGGGGCCGCCTCCCTGTGAGTGGCCGATGAGATCGACCTTGTCGGCACCGGTGGCCTTGAGAACCTTGTCCACGAAGTGTGCCATGAAGGCTGCAGTGGAGTAGATGTTGCCGGTGGTCGCGGAAGCCTCCATGAGCGGATGGGTCATCGGGTTGTAGTTGAAGGTGTAGACGCAGAGCCCTGCTTGCTGCAGACGCGGTCCGTAGTACGACCACGTGATGAAGGCGTCCTCGGTGGTGCCCGGAACGAGGACGACGGGGTGGGTGCCTTTCCGTGGTTTGCAGGTGAAGTCGTTGGTGCCGGGCACCTTGGTACCAGGGTGCCTATTCGCGAACCTGATTGCGGGGAGCAACCTGGACATGCTCGGTCCCTCAATGTTCGAGGGGATTCCCTCGGGGCTGTGGGGTGCAGCCACTCCACCCGGATGCTCTGGAGTGATGTCCTCCGGCGGGCCCGCGAAGGCCGTGGCAGTCGTACCCATGAGTGCGATAGAGGCCGTCACGGCAAGGAAGGTCGCACGTAGTCTGTTCATCCTCATGATGGATCTCCTCAAGATGGATTTGTCGTGTGTAGTAGTCCGCATTCGGGTTGTCCTGATACAGCTCTCAAAAGAAAGAACGTTGTGGGCCCTCGATGTTGAGGGCCCACAACAGAAATGGGTTGGGATCAGGGGCCCGGAAACGGATGTGGATGGGGTCAAGGGGTCAGCCGATGAAGGGCTGGTACTTGCACTTGACGGGTTTGGCGTTGTCGGGGTCGAGTGTGTTGAACACCATCTGGGAGACGTTGGTGTCGTAGGGGAAGTTGATGTGGCTTGCGTGGTCTTGTGGGCAGATGTTCTGGACGGTGATGTTCTTCACGCCGGGCTCACGGATGAATGCATTTTTGTAGGGTGCCACGACGTAGTCGTATTTGCCCTCGATGTTGGTGTACTCCACTCCGGGGCGGGTGACCTTGCCGCTGTGGTAGATCTCCTTCATGAGTTCTGAGGAGCCCATCTGTTGGGTGTAGGCCGCCATGTGGACGGACTTGGCGGCATCCTCGATCGAGGCGTGGGTCTTGTGGGGCAGGGCCTTGTTGATCCATTTGGCGATGATGGGTGCGCCGACGCCGTGGTTGGCGGGGGCGATGCCGATCATCTTGCCGACCTTCTTGTCACCGCCGAGCTTCTGGATGTAGTAGTTCGGTTGGGATCCGCCGCCCTGGGACCATCCGATGATGTCGACCTTTTTGGAGCCGGTTTCGCGTAGCACGCGGTCGATGAAGATCGAGGTGGCCTTGGCAGACTTGCGGATGTCGCCGGTGTAGTCGACGCTTGACAGCCAGGGCAGGCCGTTGAAGTTCGCCGAGAAGGCGCAGAATCCGCGGGCACGTAGTTGTGGTGTGTACATTGACCAGGCTGTGTATGCGTCGGTGTTGGTGCCTGGGATGAGGACGACTGGGTTTTGTCCCTTTCTGGGTTTGCAGGAGAAGTCGTTGGCACCCGAGGGGTTCGTGCCGGGGTGGGTTGCGGAGTACAGGGATGCGGTGTAGGTGAGTTTCTTGGCAGGGGCGTCGTTGCCGGAGGGTACGCCGCCCGGGCTGCCCTTGACCTCGACGGTCTTGAGGAACGCGGCCTCCTCGGGTGTGTAGCCGGAGTAACCGGTGTTCGCAGAAGTGGTGCTGGTCGTGGCGTCGGACGCCGGTGCGGCGTGTGCCTGCGCCCCGGCCATGGGAATCAGGCCGATGGCTGCAGCGGAGGCGGCTATGGTGATGGTGCGAAGAGCTTGTGTGAGTTTCATGGATCACTTTCTTTCCCCGACGAGTGTGGACAGAAAATACGTTATGCCATATCTGGTAGACGAGGGAAGCATATTCAGAATATTGGTTTTATGTTCATCTATTAATTTTGACTCTGCACAGATGTGCGCAACCTTGGGTTCGTGAACGCTGCAAGCATGGCGATTGCGTGGACGAGCATGAATCCTGTACGTTTCTTGCCATGTGTGGAATTGTGGGTTATGTAGGCAGTCGACCTGCCAAGGACGTCATCATTGACGGCCTGCGTCGTCTCGAGTACCGCGGTTACGACTCGGCAGGGCTTGCCGTCGTCGCCGACGGGGCACTGCACTGGGCCAAGAAGTCCGGCAAGTTGACGAACTTGGAGACCGAACTCTCCACCTCGCCGTTGCCCGAGTCGGGGCAGGGGATCGGACACACCCGCTGGGCCACCCACGGCGCTCCCACCGACACCAATGCCCACCCCCACGTCTCGGCCGACGGCAAGGTTGCCGTCGTCCACAACGGCATCATCGAGAACTTCGCCGCCCTGCGCGCCGAACTCCAGGCCGAGGGGGTCTCCTTCGCCTCCGACACCGACACCGAGGTTGCGGCTCACCTCATCGCCCGCGAGATCGCCGCTGGAGCCGGTCTGAGCCAGGCGGTCGGCACGGTCGCAGCACGCTTGGAGGGTGCCTTCACCCTCGTCGTCGTGAGCTCCACCGAGCCGGACACCGTCGTGGCCGCTCGCCGCAACTCACCGCTCGTCGTCGGGCTGGGGCAGGGCGAGAACTTCCTCGCCTCCGACGTCGCCGCCTTCATCGAGCACACCCGTGACGCCTTGGAACTCGGCCAGGACCAGGTGGTGACCATCCATTCCGACTCGGTCGAGATCACCGATTTCGCCGGCAACCCCTCAGAGGCACGCCCCTTCCACGTCGACTGGGACCTCTCGGCCGCCGAGAAACAGGGCCATGACTGGTTCATGCGCAAGGAGATCTTCGAGCAGCCGCGCGCCGTCGCCGACACCCTGCTGGGGCGCTGGTCGGACCGTGGTGAGCTCATCCTGGACGAGGTGCGCATCTCCCCGGAGGAGCTGTGTCGGGTCAACAAGATCGTCATCGTGGCCTGTGGGTCGTCGTTCTACGCCGGCATGGTTGCCAAATACGCCATCGAGCACTGGACGCGAGTGGCATGTGAGGTGGAGCTCGCCAGTGAGTTCCGCTATCGCGACCCGATCATCGACCCCATGACCCTCGTCGTGACGATCTCCCAGTCCGGTGAGACCGCCGACACCCTCATGGCCATCCGTCACGCCCGCGAGCAGGGGGCCAAGGTCATCGCCATCTGCAACACCAACGGCGCGACCATCCCGCGCGAGTCCGATGCCGTCATCTACACCCACGCCGGCCCGGAGATCGGTGTGGCCTCGACCAAGGGATTCCTCACCCAGGTTGTCGCCTGCTACCTGCTCGGCCTCTACCTCGCCCAGGTGCGCGGCATGAAGTACGGCGACGAGGTGCGCGCCATCATGACCGAGCTGGAGTCCATGCCCGAGAAGATCCAGCAGGTCCTCGACGACATCGAGTCCGTCCACGAGCTGGCGCGTCAGATGGCTCGCAAGGATGGGGCCGTGTTCTTCCTGGGACGCCACGTCGGTTATCCGGTGGCTCTGGAGGGTGCCCTCAAGCTCAAGGAGATCGCCTACATGCATGCCGAGGGATTCGCCGCCGGCGAGCTCAAGCACGGCCCGATCGCCGTCATCGAACAGGACACCCCGGTCTTCGTCATCGTTCCTCCGGCAGGACGCGACCAACTGCACGACAAGGTCGTCTCCAACATCCAGGAGATTCGCGCCCGGGGCGCACGCACCATCGTCCTGGCCGAGCAGGGCGACGAGACGGTGCGCTCCTGCGCCGACACACTCGTTGCGCTGCCGCACTGCTCCACCCTGCTACAGCCACTGGTGGCCACCGTCCCGCTGCAGGCCTTCGCCTGTGAACTCGCCACCGCTCTGGGCCACGACGTCGACCAGCCTCGCAACCTGGCCAAGTCGGTCACGGTGGAATGAGCTTCTGAAGACTTCCCACCCACCGGGCCTCGGCTCATGGCGCGCATGGGTCGAGGCCCAGCTGCGACATTGAGTGGGCAGGGTGGGACACCCGGCGATTCGGATGCACGAAACCCCACCTTTTTGGCCGGCCGCCCCGGACCCTGCTGGGCCCCATCCGGACGGGTGTCCCCGTACCGGACGAGGGCACCCGTCCCATGTCGAGGTGCAGAAGAAACCCCGAAACCCACCCGCGTCAAACGATCCTTGTGCATGTCCCCATGGGGCGCAGAAGGGGCCTCACTTCCGCCCGTACCGGGCTGGGGGAGAGACATCACTGTGATGGCTTGTGCGCCTCGATGATGAATTTCTCGCCTTGGTGGGCATATTTCCAGTACCCCAGGTGACGCCGACTCATGCGGTACCGATCCGGTTCGGTGGTGACGTCGACGAAGCCTGCCTCCCTCAGCAGGGGGACGTCGGTGGCTGGGCGCTCCCGTCGTCTCGAGGGCAGGTTCGCGGTCGGGTCGGAGCCGTCGTCATGGGCATGACCTCTGCGTCGTCCCTCGGTGAGCATGATGAGACCGTTGGACAGCGCCTTCCAGATCGAATGCCTCACCCCGGTGCGATCCGTACGGTAGTTGCCGTCGTAGATGAGGACCAGGCCGCCGGGGCGCAGCACCTGGAACCAACGTCGATACGCGGCCGCCGGATCATGGAGGGTCCACACGACGTCACGCGAGACCACGGCGTCCACCGAGGAATCCGCCACGTCGTCCAAGGTGACGACGTCGCTGTGCCGCACGTGGGGCTCGATCCCGTACCAGGTGAGATTGCGCCGTGCAGCTCGCAGCATCCCCTCCGATGCGTCCAGGGAGGTGACGCGATGGCCCAGCCGACTGAGCATGATCGAGAAGAATCCGGGTCCGCAGCCGACGTCGAGGACGTCGCGTGGCTCGTCCCCCAGACGCGTGTCGAGCTCGTGACGCCAGTAGTCAACGTCTCTGAGGTTGCGTAGCTCGCGAGAGACGATGCGGTCGTAGTCGTCGGATGCATCGGTCCACATGTCGGCAATGCGGTCGGTGCTCACCATGGGCACTCCTGTCCTGTCAAAATTTCCGTGCGTTCACGGGGTCTGCGGGTCGTGAGAGGTGTGGCTGCGTCATGACGCGATGAGCTTGGCCAGTTCCGTGGCTCCCTCGATCGACAGTGGAGACGCTGGATCGGTGAGGGAGTAGGGCATGGTGATGACGTGCCCCTTCTTCACCGCCGTGAGCTGCGAGGCGCCCTTGGCATGCTCGAACGTCGTCTTGATCGTGTCGGCATTGCTGGCCCCGCTCAGCAGCAGGACCCAGTCCGGGTTGCGTTTGAGGAGATCCTCCATGCTGATGTCGAACACCCGGGTGCGGTTGTCTTGGTAGGCGTTCTTCAGGCCGTTGACGTCGAAGGCGGCTTGGGACATGCTCGATCGCCCGTAGGCGGACATGCTGGAGCCATCGGCAGGAAGCCACAGGGACGCGATGCTGGCACCCCTGCCATTGGCGTGTTTCTTGAGATCGGTAGCTTGTTCCTTCAGGGCCTTGTTCAAGGTGGCGGCTCGTTCCGGCACCCCGAAGATGGCGCCCACCTTCGTCACCTCCTTGGTCACCAGGCCGAAGTCGGCATGGTTCACCGGGGTCTGGTCGTCACAGTAGGCGTCGGGGGAGTAGAGCTTCACCCCCGCCTTGGCCAGGGCCTTGCGGTCGACTCCTCGGTCGTAGCCGATGACGAGGTCGATGTGGGCGTCCAGGATGCTCTCGGTGGCGACGCTCGCCCCTCCCGTGGCGTTGGTGCCGCTCTCCATTTGGGGTATGGCCTTGAGCTTGGTGGCGGTGGTGATGTCGTAGCCGGTGGTGTCAAGTCTTCCAGTCCGCATGGCCACCTTGTCCAGCACGTCAAGCGTTGTCAGTACGGAGGCGTCCGTGTCACCGAGGAGGAGGACCCTTTTCGGTGGTTCGGTGAAGGTGAGCTTCTCCGCACAGCTCATCACCGTCGATGGGTATCCGGAGCCTGCGGATGCCGCCGCAGGCGACGGATCTGCCCCGGACTTCTCCTGGTGTGACGTGCCGCAGCCGGTGAGGCACAGTGTGCTCGCCAGGGCGAGGGTGAGGCCGGCAACGAGTGGGTGGGGTTTCATGGTGTCTCCTGTTCGCGAGGGGTGGCGGCTCACTTGTTGATGAGTTTGGCGACTTCCTGGGCTCCCTGGATCGACATGGGGGAGGCTGAGTCGGTGAGGGAGTAGGGCATGGTGATGACGTGACCGTTCTGCACTGCCCTGAGCTGTGAGGCGCCTTTGGCGCGTGTGAAGGTCTTGGTGATGTCGTCGGTGTTGTACGCGTTGTTCAGCAGCAGTATCCAGTCCGGGTTGCGTTTGAGGAGGTCCTCCATGCTGATGTCGAACACTCGGGTACGGTTGTCTGCGTAGGCGTTCTTCAGGTCGTTGACATCGAAGATGGCTTGGACCATGCTCGAGCGTCCGTAGGAGTACATGCTCGATCCGTCGGATGACAGCCACAGGGCGGCAGCGCTGGCACCCTTGCCGCCGGCATGTTTCGGCAAATCAGCGGCCTGCTTCTTCAGGGCTTTGTTCAGGGTAACGGCTCGCTTCGGTACTCCGAAGATGGCAGCTGTCTTCGTCACCTCCTGAGTCACCAGGCTGAAATCAGCATGGTCGACTGGTTTCTTGTCATAGCAGTAGGCGTCTGGTGCATAGACCTTGACCCCTGCCTTGGCCAGGGCCTTGCGGTCGACTCCTCGGTCGTAGCCGATGACGAGGTCGATGTGGGCGTCCAGGATGCTCTCGGTGGCGACGCTCGCCCCTCCACCCAAAGTTGTGGTACCACTCTTCATCTCGGGCAGGGACATGAGTTTGGTTGCGGTGTTGACGTCGTAACCGGTGGTGTCGATCTTTCCGGTGCGCATAGTCACCCTGTCCAGCAGGTCGAGCATGGACAATGTGGGTGCATTGGTGTCACCGAGAATGAGGACCCTTTTCGGTGCCTCGGTGAAGGTGAGCTTCTCGGTGCAGCTCATCACTGTTGCCGGATAGGCGGACGGTTGTGCCGTGGTGGCCGTCGAACTCGACTGGGCATCGTCTTCGTGTGCCGACGTGGAACAGCCGGTGAGGCACAGTGTGCTCGCCAGGGCGAGGGTGAGGCCGGCAATGAGTGGGTGGGTTTTCATGGTGCCTCCTGTGGGGCGGTCGACGCCGTGGTGGTTCAGCGTCTCGAATGGTCAGCTGCTGTGCTGTCAAGGGGATCGAAGAGGAGCCGGGGCTGCCCGGCATGGTCGATGCGGTGCACCTGCACCCCGTAGACCTGTGAGATGAGCTCGGGGTCGAGCACCTGTTGGGTGGGGCCGGAGGCCACCAGACGGCCGTGATCGAGCAGGATGAGCTTGTCGCAGCATCGGGCGGCCAGGTTGAGATCGTGCAGGACGATGACCGTCGTCGCCGGAATGGTCGCCACCAGGGCGAGCAGCTCGAACTGGTGCCGGATGTCGAGGTGGTTGGTGGGCTCGTCGAGCAGCAGATGGTCGGTGTCCTGGGCGATGGCCCGAGCGATGAGCGCACGCTGCCGTTCACCGCCGGACAACTGGGTGATGAGCCGATCGGCCAGATACGTTATGTCGACGCGAGCCAGCGCTGCGTCCACCATGCTGCGATCCTCGGCGTCCCCATAACCAGCCAGGGAGCGGTGCGAGAGCCGTCCCAACCCCACGGCGTCGCGTACCGTGAGCGGCAGACCCTCGTCACGTTCCTGGGAGACGACGGCCACTGCTCGGGCAATGGCCCGCCTGGAGAGGCTGGTGACGTCCGAACTGTCGATGAGCACCTCACCACTGGCAGCCGGTAGGGCGCGGTACATGGCCTGGACGAGGGTGGACTTGCCTGCCCCATTGGGTCCGACGACACCGATGGTGCTGCCGTCTCCGGCGGACAGATCCACCTCGTCGACCACCACCCGGTTGCCACGGCGGATCACCAGGGAATGTACGTCAATCATGGCTCCTCCTCACCGCGCCGGATTCATCCGGTTGACGAGCACCAGGAGGAACGGCGCCCCCAGCAGTCCGGTGATGATGCCGATGGGTAGTTCGGAGGGGGCGAACATCGTCCGGGACACCGTGTCGGCCCACACCAGGAAGATGGCGCCGGCCAGCCCCGACGAGATGACGAGGGTTCGGTGCCCGTACCCGGTGAAGGAGCGCATGAGGTGCGGGATGATGAGGCCGACGAAGCCAATCCCACCAGCCATCGACACCACCGCCCCCACGGCTGCCGAGACCGGAACGAGGATGACGAGCCGAATCACCTGGGGGTTGATCCCCACCGCCATCGAGGTCTGATCACCGCTGGCCAGGGCATCGAGCCAGGGGGCGCACAACCACAACAGCGCCATGAGCACCGCAGCAATGCCCACCAGCCAGATGCTCTGGGTCCAACTCACCTTGGCCAGGGACCCCAGCATCCAGAACATCACCGAGCGTGCCGTCTCCGGGGAGTCCGCGGAGAAGATGATGAGATTCGTCACGGCCTGGAAGATGAACCCGACCGCGATACCGGCCAGCACCAGGGTGAGGGCTGAGCTGCCGCGTCGACCGCCCACTCCCAGCACCAGGGTGGTGGCCACCAGGGCACCGACGAAGGCCAGGCTGGCCACCCCCAGTGGGCTCGACATGCCGATGAGGACCATCGCCGCCGCAGCGCCCGTCGACGCCCCCGAGCTCACTCCCAACACGTAGGGTTCGGCCAGCGGGTTGCGCACGATCGCCTGCAGGGCGACCCCGGCCACTCCGAGTGCAGCCCCCACGCCGATCCCGGCGATGATGCGAGGCATACGGTTCTGCCAGACGATGGCGTCGGTGATGCCGTCCCAGGTCACCTGCGGGTGCAACCCCAGATGGTCGGCCAGCACGCCGATGACCTGGTCCCAGGGCACCGAGGCCGCGCCGAAGGCGATGCTTCCCACCGGGGTGAGGACGAGCAGCACGACGAGCAGGATGGTCCTGATGCGTGTGTGCCGCATGATCACTTCTTGAGGAGCTTGTTCAGTTCCACGGCTCCCTTGATGGACTGTGGGGTGGGCGGATCCGTCAGCGAGAATGGGATGACGACGACCTGGTTCTTCCTCACGGCCTGCAGCTGCGAAGCGCCCTTGTACTTGAGGAATGCTGGTTTGGTCTTGGCGATGTCGCCCTCCTGGGCGAGCAGGACGATCCATTCTGGATCCCGGTTGAGGACGTCCTCCATCGTCGCGTCGAAGACGCGTTTCCTCTCGCCGTCGTAGACGTTGCGCAGGCCGTTGGCCTCGAGGATCGGCTGCACCATGCTCGAGGTGCCGTAGGTGTAGAACCCGCTGTTGCCGGGCTCCACCCACAGAGCGGCGGCGCTGTGCTGTGAGTCCTTGCTGGCCTGGGAGGTGAGGTCCTTCACCTGCCCGGTGAGTTCGTCGTTGAGGGTCCTGGCCTTGTCGGGGACGCCGAAGATGTCACCGACCTTGCTGACCTCCTTGGTGACGAGGTCGAAACTCGCGTGATCGGTCCCGGTGCCGTGCGGGCAGAACGTGTCGGGGGCGTACACCTTGACCCCAGCCTTGCGCAGAGCGGCACGGTCCAGACCTTCGTCATAGCCGATGACGAGGTCGGCATGCTGGTCGAGGATCGTCTCGGTGGCGAGCTTGGCGCCACCGGTGTCCAGCTCGGAGGAGGTGATCGTGGGCACGTCCGTGATCTTCTTCAGGGTGTCGGCGTCGTAGCCGTCGGCCATGACCTCCCCGGCCCGACCGGTGATCGAGTCCATGACGCCCAGCTTCACCAAGATCGATGCGTCGGTGTCTCCCATGAGGATGACCCGCTTGGGCGGCGTGTCGAAGGTGAGGGTCTCGTCACAGCTTTTCACCTTCACCGGTGAGGAGAATGCCGAGGCGGATGCCGTGGCTGACGGGCTGCCGGCCCCGGATGAGTCCTCGCCGTGGGAACCGCAGCCGGTGAGCAGCATGGCACCGACGAGTCCGACGGCGGTCGTCGCGAGCAATGGTGTGCTGTGCCCATGACGGAAATGGGCATCACGAGTGATGTGCATGTGGTGTCTCCTCGCACCTGGTGACCGGAGGGTAGCCACACGGTGTCCTGGCTCCCAGGTCGTTGCGCGTTCTCTGCCTTCCAGCCCCGGAAAAGGCCGTGACGTGTCTCGTCGGGCGACGAGGAGAAGTGGCTCGCTGGTCACAGTTGCGGGAACAGCCCCGGACTCGCACCGGAGTTCCCGTATGGTTTTGGGCTCAGCATAACGAGATCGTGGGCGGAATTCCACGCATGGCTGAACAGCTCTCGGGTCTCCTCAGTGCCTTCCTTGCCTCGAAACGGAAGCTGAGGCTGCATGCCAGTGGGGGCGGGGCGAGACTCGTCATGACGTCAGCACGAGCCCGCCGAAGCAGCCTAGTCTCGGGCGGCTAGGCTGACCACATGATTGTCGGCATCGGCGTGGACGTCTGCGACCTGCAACGGTGGGAGGACGCGCTGGCCCGCCACCCGGGGTTGGTGCAGAAGGTGCTCACCCCTGCCGAGGGCAGTCTGCCGAAGCGCTCCCAGGCGGCCAGGTTCGCCGCCAAGGAAGCCCTTGCCAAAGCGCTTGGTGGGCCGGACGGGTTGCGTTGGCGCGAGGTGGAGGTTGTCGTCGAGCAGTCCGGCAAGCCGCGTCTGCATCTCACCGGAGGATCTGCCAGGACGGTGCAGGAGCGCGGTGTCACCGACATTCACCTGTCCCTCAGCCACGACGGGGCACTCGCCGTGGCATTCGTCATCTGTGAGGTGCAATGACTCAGTACGTGTGCACGGCGGCCGCGATGCGCGCTGCCGAACAGAAGCTTTTCGATGCGCATCCCGGTACCGATCTCATGGCTGTGGCTGCAGGGCAGGTCGCCGCGCAGGCACGGGGCATGCTCGCCGATCTGGGGTGCGGGGTGCGAGGCGGTTCAGTGCTGGTGCTCGTGGGAGGCGGCAACAACGGGGGAGACGGTCTGCTGGCCGCGGCCGAGCTCGCCGACGAGGGATGCCATGTACGGGTCTGTCCGGTGCTGGGCACACCACATGCCGCTGGTTGGCAGGTCGCCCTACGAGCGGGGTGTGAGGTGGTGACGATGGAGCAGGCTGGCCAGGTGGTACCAGACCTCGTCATCGACGCCGTCCTGGGGATTGGCGGACGCCCTGGCATCCCGGACGATCTTGCGAGGCTGGGGGAGCAGCTTTCCGCTGCGAGCTGGCTCGCTGTCGATCTGCCCTCTGGCCTGGACGCCAATTCCGGGGCCGTCACGACCTCGCTACGAGCCGATGTCACCGTGACCTTCGCGGCACGCAAGTGGTGCCATGTTGCCCCACCCGCCGCTGAGCGGTGCGGACGGGTCGACGTGGTCGACATCGGCGTCGAGCCCGGTGGCAGTGATGGCGTCCCGAAGTGTGCTGACGGTTGGACGAGTGTGGTCGACGAGGACGACCTCGCCCGGCTCTGGCCGGTCCCGGACCCGGGAGACGACAAGTACTCCCGCGGTGTCGTCGGGATGGACACTGGGTCCTCCCAGTACCCGGGAGCAGCGTTGCTCGGCACGCTGGGAGCGCTGCGCACGGGGGCCGGCATGGTTCGCTACGTCGGACCACGACGTCCGGCGGACCTGGTGCTCGCTGCCATGCCGTCGGTCGTTCTTGCCGACGGCCGGGTGCAGGCCTGGGTGGTCGGCTCCGGCTGGGGGCAGGACGACCCAGCTGCAAATGGACGCCGTCTCCAGCAACGCTGTGTCGACGGCGTACCGATGGTCATCGACGCCGACGCCCTGTCCCTGCTGCCCGCTGAGCTCCCGGACGGCTGCCTGCTCACCCCACATGCCGGTGAGCTGGCGCGCATGCTCGGTGTCGACCGCGACGAGGTGCGTGAGAACCCGCGCGAGTCGGCCGCGGAGGCGGCGCGACGATTCGGCGCCACCGTCCTGCTCAAGGGGGCGATTCAGTGGATGGCCGACCCGAACGGGCACGTGGTGGAGCCCACGCCGTCCGAGATTCTCGACGTGGCCGACCACCCGGGGGCGGGCCAGATGCCTGCCGGGCAGGCCGGTTGTGCCGCAGCGCTGCCGGGGCCGGCGTGGACCGGGCAGGCCGGCTCGGGCGATGTGCTGGCTGGTGTGTGTGGAACACTGCTCGCCGCTGGCGTGTCGGCTGGCTGGGCTGGCCTGTTGGGGGCAAGTCTGCAGGCGCTCACCGCATGCCGCCATCCCGGGCCGTGGTCGCCAGATCAACTCGCCGGGTTCTTTCCCGAGATCATCGGAGCATGCCGGCGGCCCAGCTTTCCGTGAGTCCGTGAGTGGGGTGGGGCACCGGGCCGTGAGCGTCACCGGAGATCAACGGGGCCCAGCTTTTTCGTGAATGGGCAGGGGCTTGGCGCCTCGGCCAGCTGACGTGGCGGAATCGCTGGCTCAGCGGTGCAGCAGACTGATGGAACGACCGTTGCGACGGGGATGGTGAGTGGCCGCAGCCAACAGACGATGACGGGCTGGAGCTGCGACCGATCCGATCCGGATGGCCTCCTCGTAGTGCCCGACGAGTTCGGCACACAGATGCCCCCAAGTGCGGTCCTCGATGGAGGCGCGGGCCGCCGTTCCCATGGCCCTGCGCTTGTAACCGTCACCGACGAGGTCGACGACGTAGCTGCGGAACTCGTCCATGTTGCCCGGCTCGTAGAGCCAGCCGGTGCGTGAGGGATCAATGAGGTCGATCGGGCCGCCGCGGCGCGGACTGATCACCGGAACTCCACAGGCCTTGGCCTCCTGGACCGCCTGGCAGAAGGTCTCCAGCTCGCCGGTGGAGCAGAAGACGTCCATAGATGCCACCGCGCGCGGCAGGTCCTCACCGCCCAGACCCCCGGTGAAGATGGCACCCGGAATCTGTTTCTCGAGCTGGTCACGATCGGGGCCGTGCCCGACGATGACGAGCTTCACCCCGGGGATGTCGGCCAGCACGGCCATGTCCTGCACCCGTTTCTCGGCGGCCAGGCGCCCCATGTACCCGACGACCACCTCGCCGTTCGGGGCCCACTGGGCACGCAGCTCCTCCGAACGCTTCGACGGATGGAATCGTTGCTTGTCGACGCCACGACCCCAGATGCCCACCCGCGGCACGCCGTGCGAGACGAGCTGGTCGCGTGAATAGGTGGAGGGGGCGTAGGTGGCCACCGACAGGGAGTGGATCTGACGCACCCGGTACCAGCCGTAGGGTTCCAACTTGCCCAGGCCGTACCGCCCGGCGTAGGAGGGGACGTCCGTCTGGTAGATGGCGACGGAAGGTATGCCGAGCGAGGCAGCGGCCAGAGCCCCCTTGTAGCCGATGACGAACGGTGCAGCCAGATGGACGACATCAGGGTCGAACTCGGCAAGGGTGCGCTCGATGGACCACTGCGGGGAGGCCGAGACACGCACGTCGGAATAACCGGGGAAGGCCAAGGAGGCCAGCGAGACCACCCGATGCCCCTGGTACTCGTGGGGGGTCTCGGAGTCGCCCGGGGCGATGACCAGGGCCTCATGTCCGTGGGCGCGCAGGTGCTCCAGGATACGCAGGACCGAGTTCGTGACGCCGTTCACCTGTGGCAGGAACGACTCCGCAACAATCGCAACTCGCACACCCTCGATGGTAACTGCTCGAGGTGACGATTCCGCATTGTGCAGTTGTCCAAACGGTGACATTTTCTGATGGATGACCAGCAGCCGATGGCGTCGTTTGGTTGTTGTTGGGCCAAGCAGGTATCGTTGGCGCGTTGGTTCGGCCCATGTGGGCCCATGATGCGTTGAGTTGCTCGATGCGCCCATCCGTCCAGGTGATTCCGACTCGAACACGAGTCTGCTTGGCCGGTTCCGATCGTGTCGCTGCTCCCATGCGGTGACATGCGCGTCTGACGGTGTCAGACCCTTGCAGCTACACGCCCGCCATCGAGACCGCATTCATCCAAGACGATTCACGCACCCTTCCCGCGCCGTCGCGCGGCTGCTGCTGTGCGCAGTCGTTCGTCACCAGAGGATTCCCATGCCCAACAACAAGCCACACCGCAAGGCCAAGTCGTACAAGGCGGACGGCACCCCCAAGAGGAGGTGGACGGCCGCCGAGCGTGCTGCTCGAGGGCACAAGCCACGCAACCGAGGCGGCGCAGCACGACATGGCTCCCACCACAACTCTGGACGCGCTGCCCACACCGATCCCAAGGGCCGGTCATTCCAGGCCTGGGACCCGGCTGCCGAGGTCGATGGCGGCCGACGCCACGACGACCAACGCCAGGCCAAGCAGTATCGAGACGACTGGCACCGGGACGAGCGCCCCCGAGGAGGCCGGTCACGTGGCGACAACCGTCATGGCGGTAGCCGGGGCGGGTACGGTCATGGCTCCGGTGGGTACCGCGGCAACACTCGAAACTCCTACCGCCGTGACGACCGTCGTGACCGGATGGATCGGCGTGACTGGAACGACCAGCGCGGTGCACGCGATCGTGCATCGCACGACTTCGAGGCAGGGCCTCGTGACTGGGATGCTCGTGGTCGTGGCCGGTACGACGGGGACTGGCGTCGTGATCGGCGCGGGTCCAGCCGCCGGGACGACTGGCGCGACGACCACGGCAACGAGCGGAACAACGCTCGGCGTGATCGGGGCGAGCGTGGTGACTGGCACCAAGACGATGCCGAGCCTCGCAACGAGCGTCGCGGCCATGAGCGTCGGGAGCATGATCGCAACCGTGATCGCTGGGATCGTCACGACGGCGGTGGTCGGGGTTCCCACGGTTCCGGGCCGGGGCGTCGTGACCGGGACGACTGGCATGCCGATGACTCCGACGCCGACACCATGGAGTGGAAGGCCACCGATCTTGGCGAGCTCGACACCTCGACGGTGAACCACGAGGGGGGTTTCTCCGCCCTCGGCGTGCCCGACCCCATCGTCGCAGCCCTGGCCGCCACCGGCATCGACGAGCCGTTCCGCATCCAGATCGCTGCCATCCCCGATGCCATCAGCGGCAAGGACGTGCTGGGGCGTGCCTCCACCGGTTCGGGCAAGACGCTGGCCTTCAGCGTTCCGGTGCTCACCCGGCTGTCCGCCGAGCAGCGTGCGGACCGTCGACCGCGTGCCCTCGTCCTCTCTCCCACCCGCGAGCTCGCCATGCAGATCGCCGACGTCATCTCCCCATTGGCCTCGGCCATGCACCTGTCGACGATCCTCGTCGCCGGTGGCATGAGCTATGGTCCGCAGACCAAGGCGTTCAAGAGGGGCGTGGACATCGTCGTGGCCACCCCGGGGCGCCTCGTCGACCTGCTGGAGACCGGTGACGCCGATCTGTCCGGGGTGCAGATGACCGTCCTCGACGAGGCCGATCACATGGCCGACCTGGGCTTCATGCAGGCTGTCGGAGCCATTCTCGACGCCGTGGGGCAGGGGCAGAAGCTGCTCTTCTCGGCAACCCTGGACGGCGCCGTCAACAAACTGGTGCGCACCTACATGAACGATCCCGTCACCCACGAGATCGACCCCGAACGGGGCTCGGTGGCGACCATGACCCACCATGCCTTCCAGGTCAAACCGCACGAGAAGGTCTCACTCATGGCCGAGATCTCACATCGCGCCGGCCACACCATCGTCTTCGCACGCACCCAACGCGGTGCTTCCCGAATGGCCGAACAGCTGCGTGAGGCTGGCGTCATGGCTGGTGCCCTGCACGGTGGACTCACCCAGGGGGCTCGGGCCCGAGTGCTCGCCGCCTTCAAGGAGGGCTCCCTCCCGGTGCTCGTCGCCACCGATGTGGCCGCGCGCGGTATTGACGTCGACGACGTCACCCTCGTTCTGCAGGTCGATCCACCGATGAACTCCAAGGACTACCTGCACCGGGCCGGCCGTACCGCTCGCGCTGGTCAGGACGGCGCCGTGATCAGCCTCATCCTGCCGCACCAGCGGCGCACCATGGCACGTATCTACCGGTCTGCCGGAGTTCATCCCGAGGAGGCCCAGGTGCGGCTGGGCGACGAACACGTTGCACAGGTCGCCCACTGCACTCCGGCCTTGGACGCCCCGATCGCCCAGGAGGAGTACGACGCGATCGTCGCTCCCAAGCCGCAGCGGCGCAAGGGCAAGGGTGGTGGCCGACGCAACGGTCACGGGAGGTATCACCACAACGATCGTCGTGGCGGCAACCGACACCATTCCGACTGGCACGGGTCTGATCGACGTGGTGGCCGCGACGACAGTCACGCTCAGCGCAGGCCGCGCAAGGACCGGGAGCAGGCCCGCCGGGACCACGAGGCCAGGTATGGCCGAGCCGGCAACGACACCTGGTGAGTCAGTGCACCGTCTCACATCTCGGTGAACACAACGTTCTAGGATGGCCTCTCGTGGACAGTACAGATTCGCGAACCCTCGACCTGGCAGACATCAGCGTGCGTCTGGCGCAACCGGGTGAGGCTCAGTCACTGTCGGATGCGCTGAGCGGGCAGCTGCGCCAGACACGCACCGCACAACGCTCGGGTGAGCGGATGTTCTCCGCCTTCTCCGAGTGGATCGAGCGCGACCTGTGTCTCGTCGCCGAGACGGATGCCCCGACCGCTGCAGGCCGGGGGTACCGTGTCGTCGGCGTGCTGCAGCTGGTCAATTCCGGGGCCGTGCCCACTCCATCGTCTGATGAGGTCCTGGCGCCGCAGCATGGTGCGAACCGCGGCGCGGGGTCGCAGGAGGACGCTGAGTCCGAGAAAACCTTGCAGGATGGCCGACACACGACCCTGGACGGTGCCCCCGAATGCTGGGACGACGACCGTCCTCACTCCAGCCATGCGGGAGCAGAGGTGCGCTCGGTGATCGTCGCTCCCGGCAACGATCATGAACCGATCGCGCTGGCACTGCTCGCCGGGGCCGAGCAGCTGGCCACCGATCTCGGTTCTGCACAACTGCGGGTGCGTGGCTGGGCGAGCCACCCGTCGACCAGATCGATGATGCGTGCTGCGCTCAGTCAGCACGGCTACCACGCCGATGGCCCCGATCTGGTGTGCACCCTGCCGGTGCGAGTGGTGGTGCCCACCACCGAGGCCATGCACACCTTGGGCGAGGTCCTGGCATCCGAACTCACCGGCGGTGACGTCATCGTCGCCTCCGGGGAACTTGGTGCTGGGAAGACCACCTTCACCCAGGGGATCGGTCAGGGGCTTCACGTGAGCGAGCCCGTCATCTCGCCCACCTTCGTGCTGGTACGTCGACATGACGGGGTCGGCGGGCGCCCCGGGCTCATCCACGTCGATGCCTACCGTCTGGGATCCCTTGCCGAGCTCGTCGACCTCGATCTCGACGAGACGATGGACTCCTCGGTCACCGTGGTGGAATGGGGTGCCGGTATCGCCGAGGAACTGGCGAGTTCATACCTGGGCGTCCAGATCGACCGTACTGCCGATCCCGAGGATGACACCCGAATCGTCTACCTCACCCCGGTGGGACCACGTTGGCAAGGCGTCGATCTGGGATTCCTCAGCGTGCTCACCCCTGACGACGCCGCGGACACGAGCGAGGACGCAGACATGAGCAAGGAGCTGCAATGACGACCACTTCCACTCCTCGATCCACACTGGCCCCATCCGGCCTCACCCTGGGCGTCGACACCTCGACCGCGGTGTGCGTCGGTCTGGCCCGCGGCGGCGAGGTGCTCGCCACCCTGCGCGTCGATGATCCCCGGGCCCATGCCGAGCAGCTCATGCCGCTCATCGAGGACCTCTGTCGGCAGCAGGGGATCACCCTTTCCGAGCTGAACGAGGTCGCCGTGGGAGTGGGCCCCGGCCCCTACACCGGCCTGCGCGTCGGAGTGGTCACCGGACGAGTCCTGGCCCACCTGGCCGGTCTGGAACCGCGCCCGGTCTGTTCCCTGGACGTGCTCGCCACCCAGTGGGCCATCGGTGCAGACGCACCGGGCGGGCAATTCATCGTGTGTACCGACGCCCGCCGTCACGAACTGTACTGGGCGCGCTACGACGCCGCCGGGAAACGTCTCGACGGCCCCCACGTCAGTGCCCCCGACACCCTGCCGCAGGACCTCCCCGTCGGTGGGCCGGGCTGTGCGGCCCGCGGACTCACGTCTGCTCCGGGAGCACCCGAGCAGCTGGATGCCGGCGCCCTCGCAGCACACTGGACGAGCCTGCCCGACGTCGGTCTGGAGCCGCTCTACCTGCGTGACCCGGACGCCACCGTACCCACCACTCGCAAGGCGACCCTCACCACGGCACGGATCCGTCTGCCACGTCAGGTGGGCTGACCGTGCCGATTCGAGTGGCGAAGCACGGTGATCTTGCTGCGATCATGGACGTCGAGCAGGCGAGTTTCCCACCTCTGGACCAGTGGTCATGCACATCGTGGCAGGCCGATCTGGACGCACCGGACCGGCACGTCATCGTCATGGATGTCGACCGACACGGTGCAGGGGCCACGGACGAGGCCAGCGCCCACGGTGGGGCGGGCAGCGGCCTCGTCGCCGTGGCCACCTTTCATGCCGTGGCCGACACCTGCGACCTGGATCGGATCATGGTGACGCCGCAGCAGCGCAGACGTGGACTCGCCGGTGCCCTGCTCGACGACGGGCTGGGCTGGGCACGGTCCCAGGGTTGCACCCGCATCCTGTTGGAGGTGCGCGACGACAACACCACCGCCCAGCAGCTCTACCGCTCACGCGGCTTCGACGTCCTCTCGCGCCGCCCCCACTACTACCGGAGCACGGCTGGTGAACCTGCTGCCGACGCCCTGATCATGGCAGTCTCGCTCACATCCCCCTTGCTCATGCCTCCCGGACAGCACTGCTCGCACACCACCCGGCCAGCTCGGCTGCCACAGCAGGACGGCAGGCCCCGACAGCAGGTGAACGACGCACGTCGACAGCCCGGGTGCTCCGAGACATCACATCAGGCCGGGCAGACCGGCACGAACGCACATGAGGAGAATCATGTCTGAACCGCTCATCCTGGGAATCGAGTCGTCGTGCGACGAGACCGGAGTCGGCATCGTGCGCGGCACCGAGCTGTTGGCCAACGAGGTCGCCTCCTCCATGGAGCAGCACGTGAGGTTCGGCGGAGTGGTGCCAGAGGTGGCATCGCGTGCCCACCTGGAGTCGATGGTGCCAGTTCTGCAGGCCGCATGCGCCACGGCCGGCATCGATCTTGCCGAGCTGGACGGCATCGCCGTCACCGCCGGACCGGGACTCATGGGGGCTCTCGTCATCGGATTGTCGGCGGCCAAGGCCCTCGCCTCCTACCTCGGCAAGCCGCTCTATGGCGTCAACCACCTGGCGGGCCACGTCGCCGTCGACCTGTTGGAGCACGGTGAGCTGCCCATGCCGTGCGGCGCACTGCTGGTCTCCGGTGGCCACACCTCGCTGCTCAAGGTGAGTTCCATCGCCACCGACATCGTCGAGGTCGGCGCCACCATCGACGACGCTGCGGGCGAGGCGTACGACAAGGTGGCCCGGCTGCTCGGGCTGCCGTACCCCGGCGGGCCCGTCATCGACCGGGCTGCCGCCGAGGGCGACCCGCAGGCCATCCGCTTCCCCCGTGGACTCACCGCCCGGCACGACATGATCCGGCACCGCTTCGACTACTCCTTCTCCGGGCTCAAGACTGCCGTGTCCCGCTGGGTCGAGACCCAGCAGCGTGACGGCAAGGAGGTACCCGTCAACGACGTGGCGGCATCCTTCCAGGAGGCAGTGGCCGACGTCCTCACCGCCAAGGCCGTCGATCTGTGCCAGACGTACGAGTTGGAACACTTCCTCATTGGCGGCGGTGTGGCGGCCAATTCGCGGCTGCGTGCCCTGCTCGCCGAGCGCATGGCAGCCGCCGGGGTCGAGCTGCGCCGCCCGCGCCCCGGGCTGTGCACCGACAACGGTGCGATGATCGCGGCACTGGGTGTGCAGGTGGTCAAGGCCGGTCTCGAACCGTCGTCATTGGACATCTCGGCCAATTCCGGCCTGCCGGTGGAAACGATCCTGGTGTGATCGTGCCTCATCCGTAGTGGATGGGGATTTGGCGAGACGGGCGATGTGACAGTTACCATACGGGGTAACCATGAATCAGGTTTCATTGCCCATGCCCCGACGGAGACAATCATCCTCATGAAAATCTCGAAGATCCTCACCGGTGGAATTCTCACGACCCTCGCCGCCGCAAGTGCCGTCGTCACCGCACCGTTCGCCAATGCCATCGGTGGGGATGGCAAACCGCCCATCCCCGCAGCCACCTGCCGTGCCATCGTGAGCGCCGCGAACGCCGGGGAACCGGTTCCCGATCCGTCGATCCTCCATGACTCCGACTCCATTCCTGCCTACCTCAAGGATGGCAGGCTCGACTTCGTCGTGCAGAAGGACTTCCCGTATCGCAAGGAACTCGACGCTGCCGTCGCCGAGTGGAACGAGGCCCTCAAGGGCAAGGTCGTTCTCGCCGAGACCACCACTGCCACCGACCAGACCATCAGTGTGCGCTACGACCCAGTTCCCGACTCGTACGTGTTGGCTCAAGCGTCCCCATCCCACCGGTATCTCTCCGTGCATGTCACGTCGTACCTGTATCCCGACGCCATCCGTGCGACCATTGCGCACGAATTCGGCCACCTGCTGGGTATTCGTCACACCTGTGATCACACCCTCATGGCCGGATCGATGCACCGCCATCCCTCGGCCCACGTCACGGCGACCGACGTGGCGTCGGTGCTCCAGGGCCAGTTCGACTGAGCACAGATCTGGAACACAAACCGCAACGTTCCACCACATGATGACGACCTGAATGTGTGCAGCGCGTATGTAGGATCTCGGACATGAATGCCGTGCTGCTCGCCGTGATCCTCATGCTCGTCCTCGCCGTGTGCCGGGTGCATGTGGTCATCGCACTGTTCATCGGCGCTCTGGTGGGTGGTCTCGTCGGCGGCCTCGGCCTGGACGGCACGATGCTGTCGTTCCAGGAGGGGCTCACCGGTGGGGCGCAGATCGCTCTCAGCTACGCCCTGCTCGGTGCATTCGCCATGGCCGTGGCCCACACCGGTCTGCCGGATGCCCTGGCCAGGTGGATGATCGCACGTCTTGACGCGACGTCCCCCGACTCGTCCAGCCGGACCCATCGGGTGACGAAATGGGCGCTCATCGGCGCCATCCTCCTCATGGCGATCATGTCGCAGAACCTCATCCCGGTGCACATCGCCTTCATCCCGCTGCTCATCCCACCGCTGCTCACCGTCTTCAACCGGCTGCACCTGGACCGGCGTGCCATCAGTACCACGCTGACGTTCGGGTTGGTGACGACGTACATGTTCATTCCGGTGGGATTCGGCAACATCTTCCTCAACGACATCCTGCTGGGCAACATTCGCAAGGCGGGGATGAGCACCGACGGCATCAGGATCATGCATGCCATGGGCATCCCGGCGTTGGGAATGATGTCTGGCCTGCTCATCGCGCTGTTCGTGAGCTATCGCAAGCCGCGTGACTACGAGGATCGGTCGCTGGCGAAACAGCCAGCCGTGGCCGGGACTGGTTCGATCACCACCCAGGGGGGTGGTGACTCGTCGGACCCACAGGTCTCTGGACCGGCCGGCACGGCCGAGCCGATCAACCGTTACCGAGCCACGGTGGCCATCATCGCCATCATCGTCACCTTCGTCGTCCAGGTGGCGATGCAGCTGGCCGGTGCCAAGTCGAACTCCCTGCTGGTCGGTGCCATAGCAGGACTCGGCATCATCCTCATGGCCCGCGCCGTGCCGTTCCGGGAGAGCAACGAGGTCTTCACCGAAGGCATGAAGATGATGGCTGTCATCGGATTCGTCATGATCGCGGCCCAGGGATTCGCCCAGGTGATGCAGGACACCGGTCACGTCACCCTGCTGGTGACCGACGCCACGGCCCTGTTCGGCACCAACAAGGCCCTTGCCGCGGCCGTCATGCTGCTGGTGGGGCTCGTTGTGACGATGGGGATCGGCTCGTCGTTCTCCACCCTGCCGATCATTGCGACGATCTACGTGCCGCTGTGCATGTCGCTGGGGTTCTCACCGTTGGCGACGGTCGCGATCGTCGGGAGTTCCGGTGCCCTGGGCGACGCCGGATCGCCCGCATCGGACTCCACCCTCGGACCGACGGCGGGGCTGGGTGCCGACGGCCAGCACGACCACATCCGCGACTCGGTGATCCCGACCTTCCTGCACTTCAACCTGCCGCTGCTCGTCGCCGGCTGGATTGCCGCGATGGTGCTGTGAGGGTCCGGGCCGCTGGTGCAGAGATGGTGTGCTGGTCCAGCGGTTGTCGGCCTCTGTGCAGGTTCTGGTGGCAGACTGGGAAAATCGCTGACGAGGAATCATAAGGAGAGCTCATGGGTGAGGATTTCGTTCTGGACGCAGCATTTGCCGCACAACAGGCGGAGCAGTTCCGTTCTGACCAGGTGGGTCGGATCGTGCAGAACGCCGTGACCACCACCAGCGTCGACACCGTGAGCCTGGATCGTGACGTCTTCAACGGCATCGATCCGACGACGTCGGAGCGGCTGGACAGCTGGAGCGTCACCAATCAGAGACATTCCGGGCGGTGCTGGGAGTTCGCCGGCCTCAACGTCATCCGGGCACAGGTGATGAGGAATCTCAACATCGAGAACCTCGAGTTCTCCCAGAACCACATCGCCTTCTTCGACAAGATCGAGAAGGTCAACTTCGCCTTTGCCCGAGCCGTGGAGACCATCGATCTGCCCGACGGCGACGAGCAGGTGCGTGAGCTGCTCGGCGAACTGAGCGATGGTGGTTACTGGCCGCAGTTCGTCGACATCGTCGGCAAGTACGGCCTCGTGCCACAGTGGGCCATGCCCGACACCGAGTCCTCGGGCAACACCGACCGCATGAATCGGGCCCTGGAGAAGGTCGTGCGCCGCGTCGTCGGTCAGATCCGTGCTGCCCGGGGTGCCGACGACCGGGACACCAGGATTGCTGCGGCTCGGGAGCAGGGACTCAAGGACGCCTGGCGGGTGCTGGCCATCCACCTGGGCACCCCGCCCACCTCGTTCACCTGGCAGTACCGTGACAAGGACAAGAACTTCCATCGCGAGGACACGTTCACCCCGACGCAGTTCGCCCGCCACATCGTCCCCGGTGACCTCGACGAGTACGTCACCGTCCAACACGACCCACGCACCGAGAACCCCGTGGGTCAGGGCTATGTGCGAGAACACACCCCGTACATGGTGGGGCGTCCCGGATACTCCTACGTCAGTGCCGAGATGGACGACATCAAGGCCCTGGCCATCGAGTCGATCTGCTCCGGGGAGCTGGTGTGGTTCTCCTGCGACGTCAATGCCCAGTTCGATCGCAAGCTCGGCATCTGGGACGCCAACCTGCACGACTACGAGGGGCTCTACGGGGTGGAGCTCAACCGGTCCAAGGCCGACCGGATGCGCTTGCACGAGACCTCGCCCACCCATGCCATGGCCCTGGTCGGCGTCGATCTGGTTGACGGTGCACCGGTGCGGTGGCGTGTCGAGAATTCCTGGGGTGAGGACGTCGGCACCAAGGGATTCTTCACCATGAACGACAACTGGTTCGACGAGTACGTCTTCGAGGTCGTCGTACCACGCTCGAGGCTCAGCCAGGCCCAGCGTGACGCCCTCGACGGTGAACTCACCGTCATGCCGTACTGGGACGTGCTGTGAGGGCCGTCGCATGATGACGCCGGTGCTCACGACCCTGGGATTCGTCCGGCATCCCGACGGTGAACATGTGCTCATGGTGCACCGCATCGCTCGCAACGACGACGACCAGCTCGGCAAGTACAACGGGCTGGGTGGCAAGGTCGAACCCGGTGAGGACGCCGCTACCGGCATGCGGCGCGAGTTGTGGGAGGAGGCCCGTCTGCAGGTCGATGCCATGCGGTTGCGTGGCACGGTCTCGTGGCCGGGTTTCGGCAGACACGGTGAGGACCACTTCGGGCTCATCTTCGTCATCGACCGGTGGCACGGCGACATCCCCGACGCCAACGAGGAGGGTCCGCTGAGCTGGCAGCGGATCGACGAGCTCGACGCACTGCCCATGTGGGAAGGTGATCGGTACTTCCTGCCGCTGGTCTTCGACGAGACGATCCCGCAGTTCCACGGCTGCATCCCCTACCAGGACGGGCGGCCGACCGGATGGACGTACTCGGTGCTGGCCTGAGGTGCAACGGGCCGGCCTGAGGCGTGATGGGGTCGGGGCGAGACGCCGTGGAGTTGGCTGGCCATGACGTAGGGTGACCTGCGTGGATGTGCAGGTGGCCCAACAGTTGACCAGCACCCCCGGCGCGCACGCCCTGGCTGCTGCCTTGGACCAGCCAGACCCCAACTCGCTGGCGGCTGCGACGGCGTTGCGCCGCGAGTTTCCCGCCGATCTGGCTGCTGCCGCCCTGGATCAGGCCGCGATGCGCCAAGCAGCGGTACGCAAGATCGGTGACGTGGCAGCCACCATGCTGTGGACGCGCGACGGACTGGAGCAGGCCACCCGGGGCGACGTCTCTCGCTGGCGGGCGGAGCGTCTCAAGGCCGCCGGGATTCGGCACGTCATCGACCTGGGCTGTGCCTGCGGAGCCGATTCTCGAGCCTGCCTGGATGCCGGGCTGCAGGTGAGTGCCGTGGAGATCGATCCGGCCACCGCCGAGCTCGCCCGCCACAACCTGCCCGGGGCACAGGTACTGTGCGCCGATGCCACGGCGGTGCTGGACGAGCTGTTCGCTGCCGTACCTCAGCCTCCCCACGACCGCGTACCGGGCGGCCTCGCGTCGCGGGGCGTCCGACCAGGTGGGACCGCCGTCATGCTCGACCCGGCTCGCCGGACCGGACGGGGGCGCACCTGGCGTCTGGCGGACGTCCAGCCGCCGTGGTCCTTCGTCGAGCACGTCCTGCAGCTGGCACCGTGCGTCGTCAAGCTCGGCCCCGGGGTCGATCGTGGCCAGTTGCCGAACCAGCCCGTCACCCATGTGGGGCATCGCGGTGATCTCGTCGAGGCCACCCTGTGGTCAGGGTTTGGTGATCTGTGGCCGGGGGACCGGGCCGTCCTCGTCGGCAGCGACGATCGAGGCCCGGTCGAGCTCCCCGCGGCGCTCCCCGCCCCCGAACCCGGTGACCTGGGGGCCTTTCTGGCCGAGCCGCATCCTGCGGCCATCCGCGCGGCGAGCCTGTCCGCCATTGCCCCGCAGTTGCGTTCGGTGGCTCCGGGCATTGCCTACCTCACCGCCGACGAGCCCGTCGAGACCCCGTGGCTCACCTGGTTCGCCGTCGAGGAGGTGTTGCCCCTCGACGTGCGCGTCCTGCGCGGCTGGGTACGCAAGCACCGCGTCGGCACGGTGGAGATCAAGAAACGCGGGGTGGAAGTCGACCCCGTGACATGGCGGCGCAAGCTCAAACCCTCCGGGCCGAACAGCGCGACTCTGGTGTGCACCCCGACGACGGCTGGAGCCCGGGCCGTGGTGTGTCGGCGGCGAATGGTCACCAGAAATTGATCCTGCCATTTCGCTTTGCAGATGGGATGTGTGGTTGCATGATCACATGCTGAGCAATTCTTGCCGCCCCCGGCGTTGGGGCGTCCTCCTGTTGGCTCCTCTCCTGCTGCTGTCCGGATGCATGAAGTTCAATGCCTCCTACGACATCAAGGACGAGGAACACGTCAACGCCAACCTCACCATTGCCGTCTCCAAGTCCATGGCCGAGATGTCCGGTCAGAACACCGGTGGGGAGCTCAAGGAGTGTGAGCAGTTGATGTCCGCCTCCGGCGTCACCGACAAGGCGGTGGCGAAGAAGTACGAGGACGACGAGTACATCGGCTGCACCATCGTCGGTGAGGACAACGCCAAGAACATTGGTACTCGGGATTCCGGGGTCGCCATCACGTTCACCGACGACGAGGTGAAGTTCCGCATGGGTCAGGAGATCTTCTCACCCGAGACCTCGGGTCAGGAGATCACCCCCGAGATGCTCAGTGATTTCAAGGTGTCGGTGACCTTCCCCGGCGCAGTGACCCAGCACTCCGGGTCGAGCACGGTGGACGGCAACACCGTCACCTGGACCAGTGCCAAGGAGCTCATGTCGAGTGGGATCACTGCCACCAGCGAGCGTTCCTCCAGTGCCCTGGCGTGGTGGATGTGGCTCATCATCGGGGTGCTTGCCCTGGCTGTCATCGGTGCCGTCATTGCAGTCATCGTGCGTCATCGGGCGAAGGGTTCCCGGGCCAACGGGTCGCAGGGCGAATCGGTGCCACACGATCCCGAGCGGCCTGACGGTGGGCGGCCCACCCAGGAGGGCCCGGAACGGTCTGGCCCGGAACAGTCTGGTTCTGTGCCGTCTGGTTCTGGGCAGTTTGATTCTGGACAGCCTGGCTCCGACCGGCCGCGCCGCGCAGACGGCCAGCCTCAGCACGGCGATTCCATGCCGCACTCCTCGACCCCTGCTCACGGGGATCATGGTCAGACCCCGGCGGGCCAGGAGCCTCAGCCGAGAAACGTCCAGCCGTGGGAGGCATCCGATGGTGCCGGTCAGCCACACCATCTGGCCAGAGGAGTCGAGCCCGACGCGGATGTCGCGGCCGATGCGGACGCCAGTCCTGCACCTCGTCGTGGCGCCGGTTCGGACTTCCCACACCCATCGTCGGGCTCCGGCACGTCGGATCCTGGACCGTCGGATTCCGGCACACCGGGAGCCTGAGCTTCACCGACTCAACAATCTCTGGCACTCATCTTGCCTGAGTGCTAATGCCGGTGTACTTTTCTGATTGGCACTCTCATGGTGAGTGTGCCAACGAGCTGGACGCACCCGCGACGCCGAAGGCTCGAACGCTCGGGGCTCGCAACCCCTGGCAGGAGACTTTTGAACATCCGTCCTTTCACGAAAGGGGTTCATCGTGGCAACCACGATCAAGCCGCTCGAGGACCGCGTCCTCGTCCAGCCTCTCGAGGCCGAGCAGACCACCGCATCCGGTCTCGTCATTCCCGACACCGCCAAGGAGAAGCCGCAGGAGGGCAAGGTCATCTCTGCTGGTCCCGGCCGCGTCGACGACAAGGGCACCCGCGTCCCCATGGACGTCAAGGAAGGTGACGTCGTCATCTTCTCCAAGTACGGCGGCACCGAGGTCAAGTACGACGGTCAGGAGTACCTGCTGCTCAACGCGCGCGACATCCTCGCCGTCGTCGAGAAGTGAGGCGCTGACACATGGCAGCAAAGCAGCTTCAGTTTGACGAGGACGCCCGCACCTCACTCGAGCGCGGTGTCGACACCCTCGCCGACACCGTCAAGGTGACGCTGGGCCCCAAGGGCCGCTACGTCGTCATTGACAAGAAGTGGGGCGCACCGACCATCACCAACGACGGTGTCACCGTCGCCAAGGAGGTCGACCTCACCGATCACTATGAGAACCTCGGCGCCCAGCTGGCCAAGGAGGTCGCCACCAAGACCAACGACGTCGCCGGTGATGGAACCACCACCGCCACGGTGCTCGCCCAGGCCATGGTTCACGAGGGCCTGCGCGCCGTCGCCTCGGGCACCAACCCGGTTGGCCTCAAGCGCGGCATCGACAAGGCCGTGACCCAGCTCGTGGCGAACCTGCGATCCCTGTCGCGCGCCGTCGAGACCACCGCCGACATGGCCAACGTCGCCACCATCTCCAGCCGCGACGAGAAGATCGGCAAGCTCATCGCCGATGCCTTCGACAAGGTCGGCAAGGACGGCGTCATCACCGTCGACGAGTCCCAGACCTTCGGCACCGAGCTGGAGTTCACCGAGGGCATGCAGTTCGACAAGGGCTACCTCTCGCCGTACATGGTCACCGACCAGGATCGTATGGAGGCCGTGATCGAGGATCCCTACATCCTCATCCACTCCGGCAAGATCTCCTCGATGAACGACCTGCTCCCCGTGCTGGAGAAGGTCATCGCCGCCCACGGCACCCTGTTCATCGTCGCCGAGGACGTCGAGGGGGAGGCCCTGAGCACCCTCGTCGTCAACAAGATCCGCGGCACCTTCAACTCGGTGGCCGTCAAGGCACCGGCCTTCGGCGATCGTCGCAAGGCCATGCTGCAGGACATCGCCACCCTCACCGGTGGCCAGGTCATCGCACCCGAGGTCGGCCTCAAGCTCGACCAGGTGGATCTGGACGTCCTGGGACGCGCCAAGAAGGTCGTCGTCAGCAAGGACAATACGACCATCGTCGACGGTGCCGGGGCCAAGGCCGACGTCGACGGACGCGTCGCCCAGCTGCGCGCCGAGTACGACCACTCCGACTCCGAGTGGGACCGCGAGAAGCTCCAGGAGCGGATCGCCAAGCTCGCCGGTGGCGTGTGCGTCATCCGCGTGGGTGCTGCCACCGAGGTGGAGCTCAACGAGAAGAAGCACCGCATCGAGGACGCCGTCTCGGCCACTCGCGCTGCGATCGAGGAGGGCATCGTCGCCGGTGGCGGCTCGGCCCTCATCCACGCCTCCGCCAACCTCGCCGACAAGCTCGGGCTCGAGGGCGACGAGCTGGTCGGTGCCCAGATCGTCGAGAAGGCCGTGCGTGAACCGCTGCGTTGGATTGCCGAGAACGGTGGCGAGCCCGGCTACGTCATCGTCTCCAAGGTCGCCGAGTTGGAGCCCGGACATGGCTACAACGGCAAGACCGGTGAGTACGTCGACCTCATTGCCGATGGTGTCATCGACCCGGTCAAGGTGACTCGTTCGGCTCTGGCCAATGCCGCCTCCATCGCCTCGCTGCTGCTCACCACCGAGACCTTGGTGGTGGACAAGCCCGACGACGAGGACGACGACAAGTGAGGTCGAGCCTCGAAACACTCGGCTGAGAAGTCCGCGAGCGGCCCCGGAAGGTGACTTCCGGGGCCGTCGTGCATGCTGAGGGTCATGGCGTCACGAGCCGGTAGTGTTGCCGATGACCGAAAGGACGTGGATGAGCCAGAGACGTGATGAGGCGGTTCCGGACGGTGCGCAGAATGCCCCGGAGACCCCCGCTGCTGCCTCCCATCGAGATCGCACGGCACTCAAGGTGGCCCTTTTCGGGTTCGCCGGTGCTCTCATGATCGCTGAATGGGCCTGGACCGACACCACCCCGACGAGCGGCACGGTGAGCATGAACCAGGTGCTGGCCCGACTGGTCGGAGCGTTGGGGGTCATCGTCCTGAGCGGGTCATGGCTGGCGACCCGAGGTTGGCGGACCCCTCAACTGTGGCGGGTGCTTGCCGTCTGGGCCCTGCCCCTGATGGTCTGCCCGCCGGTCATGAGCAGTGATGGTTGGGCCTACGCCGCCCAGGGATACCTGTTGGCCAATGGGTTCAATCCCTATGAGGTGCCGCAGGGCAGGGCTGGCGACCTTGGCGCCTTGGTCGACTCGCACTGGAGGGGCAGCACCGCCGTCTACCCACCCGGATCGTTGTGGGGCCAGGCCGGGGCAGTGGCATTGTCTGGCGGACGTCCCCTTGCCACGATCATCACGCTGCGCATGGTGGCGGTGGCAGCGCTGATCCTTCTGGGCATGGCCGTCACACGAGTGGCCCGGCTCGCTGGGGTGGACGAGCACCGTGCCTTCTGGGTGGCGGTCGTCAACCCGTTGACAGTCCTGCAGGTCGTCGGCGGGGTGCACAACGACGGGATGCAGGCGGCAATCGGGGTGTGGGCCCTGGTGGTGGCCTGGACGTTGGCGCGGCGTGGTCAGTACTGGTGGGCTGCCATCGGTGGCGGGGCCCTTGTCGGCCTGGCCGGTACCGTCAAGCAGCCCGGTGTGCTCTTCGGCCTCGGCGTCGTGGCCGTCATCTGGGCCCAACTGTGCAATGCCCTCGCTCCCGGGGACGGATCGCAGGGCGAGGGGGCACGGCAGCGCAGGGGCCGTGGCGGCAGGTCTCGCAGAGGTGCGCCGCGAGCGGCCACATCGCGATCGCGCGCTGCCCGGTCCGGAGGCGCCCGGAAATCCTCGGCTCGCGCCAGCACGTCACCTGCAGCGGACGGTCGTACTGCACGACCGGCCAGGTGGGCACGACTCATCGCCCTCCTGGCGGTGGCAGCCATGTGCGGGGTCGGCGTCTTCGCGGCAGTGTCCAGTATCGCCGGCTTGGGGCTGGGGTGGCTCAACCCCTCCGGGGGAAATCCGGTGAGTGTCACGAGTGACGCCCCCATCGCCCTCGTCGTCCAGATGCTGGGCTGGGCCGGGGTCTCGGTGCAGCAGATGACTTCAGTCGCCACGGCAGTGAGCCTGAGCCTCACCGGCATCGGGATCATGTGGTGCTGGGTCGAATGGGGCCCCACCGATTCGCGTGCCGGCGACCCACTACGATTCCAGGCCGCGGCACTGGTGGTCTACCTGGTCTGCTCCGTCGCCCTGCAACCCTGGTATCTCGTGGGTCTGGTGGCCATCGTCGCGTTGATGGAGCTGTCGAGTCGTTGTTGGGAGATGACGGTGACCGTCATTTTGGCCGCCACGACACTGAGCTTCCTGCAGTGGTTCTGCTCCCCGTTCCTAGCCCTGCCGATCGTCGTCCTCGGTGCGTTCTTCGTCTGGAGGGTGGGTGCGCGCGTGGGGGGCTAGGATTGAGACGTTCTCCGTCGTCCTCGCACCGTGCGCTGTGTGCACCACGTCCACATGAAAGGCTGCTGTTGTTCATGAGTGATCGCGTCTCATCCGACGAACTTGCACCTCTGGCACTCACCTTCGACGATGTCCTTCTCCAGCCCGAGGAGAGCAACGTCGTGCCGTCCCATGCCGACACCGGGACTCGACTGTCGCGCAACATCAGTCTTGCCATCCCGCTGGTCAGTGCGGCGATGGACACCGTCACCGAGACCCGGATGGCCATCGCCATGGCCCGTGAGGGTGGCCTGGGAATCCTGCACCGCAACATGTCCATCGAGGAGCAGGCCCAGATGGTCGATCAGGTGAAGCGCTCGGAGGCCGGCATGGTCGACGAGCCGATCACCATCTCACCGGAGGCCACCATGGCCGATGCCGAGGAGTTGTGCCACAAGTACCGGATCTCCGGGGTGCCCGTGGTGGACGACCGCATGCGACTCGTCGGCATCATCACCAACCGCGACATGCGTTTCGAGGATGACATGTCCAAACCGGTGAGTGAGGTCATGACCCATGCTCCACTCGTCACCGCACCGGTCGGCACCGCCCCCTCGGACGCTCTCAAGCTGCTGGCCGCCCACAAGATCGAGAAACTTCCCCTGGTGGACGCCGATGGTCGTCTCAAGGGTCTGTTCACCCTCAAGGACTTCGTCAAGTCCGACCAGTACCCCAAGGCCACTCGTGACTCCCAGGGGAGGTTGCGGGTGGGCGCCGCCATCGGCTTCTTCGGCACCTCCTTCGAGCGGGCCATGGCCCTCATTGAGGAGGGCATCGACCTCATCGTCGTCGACACCGCCCACGGCCACACCCAGGGGGAACTCGACATGATCCACCGTCTCAAGAGTGACCCGGCCGCCAAGGGGGTGGACATCATCGGTGGCAACGTCGCCACCTACGCAGGAACCAAGGCCCTGTGCGAGGCCGGCGCCGACGGCATCAAGGTCGGCATCGGGCCGGGCTCCATCTGCACCACTCGCGTGGTCGCCGGAGTGGGTGTGCCCCAGGTGACGGCCATCGCCCAGGCAGCACGTGCCGCACGTGAGTTCGGCGTGCCGGTCATTGGTGACGGTGGCCTGCAGTACTCCGGTGACATCGCCAAGGCCCTGGTGGCCGGTGCCGACTCGGTGATGCTCGGATCGCTGCTCGCCGGGTGCGAGGAGTCCCCCGGGGAACTCGTCTTCATCAATGGCAAGCAGTACAAGAGCTATCGGGGCATGGGCTCGTTGGGAGCCATGTCGGCGCGCGGTGAGAAGCTGTCGTACTCCAAGGATCGCTACTTCCAGGGAGACGTCACCAGCAACGACAAGATCGTCCCGGAGGGCATCGAGGGCCAGGTGGCCTACCGTGGTCCGCTGGGTTCGGTCGTCTACCAGCTGGTCGGCGGTCTGCGCCAGGCGATGTTCTACACCGGATCGGAGACGGTCGACGACCTGCACCGCAACGGACACTTCGTGCGCATCACCTCGGCGGGACTGCGGGAGTCCCATCCGCACGACATCCAGATGATCGCAGAGGCCCCCAACTACTCCGGACGGTGAAGTGTGCACGTCAGACGATGACGCCCCCCCGGAACCTGACTGAGAACGACCAGCAACATGGCCTCCACCGAGGGGCCCGGCAAACAGAGGAATCATGTACGACTTCGAACGAAGCAAACGCGCCACGCACGCATACGGACTCGACGACATCGCGATCGTGCCATCCCGCCGCACTCGCGACACGGACCGGGTGAACCTGGACTGGAAGATCGACGCCCTCACCTTCGACTTCCCGATCATGGCCGCCCCGATGGACTCGGTGATGAGTCCGAGCACCGTCATCGAGTTCGGGAAACTGGGCGGACTGGGGGTGCTCAACCTCGAAGGCCTGTGGACCCGCTACGAGGACCCGCAGCCGCTGTTCGACGAGCTTGCCGAGATGGGGGACGACGTACGCACCACCCGCCGCATGCAGGAGATCTACTCCGAGCCCATCAAACCCGAACTCATCAAGGCCCGCATCGGTGAGATCCGCGCGGCGGACGTCCCGGTCGCCGCCGCCCTCTCACCCAAGAACACGGCTCGGTTCGCCGACACCGTTGTCGCGTCGGGAGTGGACTTCTTCGTCATCCGCGGCACGACGGTCTCCGCCGAGCACGTCTCCGACAGCCCCGACGTGCTCGACCTGCGAAAGTTCATCTACGAGCTGGACGTGCCGGTCATCGTCGGTGGCTGTGCCTCCTACCAGACGGCCCTGCACCTCATGCGTACCGGTGCGGCCGGAGTGCTCGTCGGCTTCGGTGGCGGCGCAGCACACACCACCCGTCAGGTGCTGGGCGTCGAGGTGCCGATGGCCTCGGCCATCGCCGACGTGGCGGAGGCGCGTCGTGACTACATGGACGAGTCGGGCGGTCGCTACGTCCACCTCATCGCCGACGGTTCGGTAGGACGATCCGGCGACATCGCCAAGGCCATTGCCTGCGGTGCCGACGCCGTCATGGTCGGTTCCCCGCTGGCCCGCGCCACCGAGGCCCCCGGCAAGGGCTGGCACTGGGGTGCCGAGGCCTGGCACGGGTCCCTGCCGCGTGGTGAGCGGGTGCACTTCGACACCGTCGGAACCCTGGAGGAGGTCGTCACGGGCCCTTCGCACATTCCCGACGGGACGATGAACCTCGTCGGTGGTCTGCGTCAGGCCATGGCGACCACCGGCTACTCCGACGTCAAGGAGTTCCAGCGCATCGAGCTGGTCGTGCGCTGAAAGTGCCCTCAGGCGACGACGTCACCCTTGTGCACCGCAGGTGACCCCACGACGACGGTGCCCGGAGGCACGTCCTTGACGACCAGGGCGTTGGCCCCGATCCTGGCGTCGTCGCCCACCGTGATGTTGCCGATGATCTTGGCTCCGGCACCCAACAGCACCCGGTCGCCGATCGTCGGGTGGCGCTTGACCTGGCCACGGGAGCGTCCCCCCAGGGTCACCTGGTGGTACATGAGCACGTCGTCGCCCACGACCGCCGTCTCGCCGATGACGACTCCCATGCCGTGATCGATGAAGAAGCGCCGACCGATCGTCGCCCCGGGATGGATCTCGATTCCGGTGATGCTCCGGCTCACCTGCGACATGATCCGGGCCAGGGGACGCAGCAGGGGGTATCGCACCCAGATGGCATGGGCCACGCGATGTGCCCAGATGGCATGGACACCTTGATAGCTCAGTGCCACCAGAACCTTGGAGGTGGCTGCCGGGTCCTCGCGCATGGCTGCGTCGAGGTCTTCGGACAGACGACTGAGAACGCGTCTGATGGGCTCGAGTCGGTTGGTCACTGGATCACCTGGGTCCTTCCGGGCATCGCTGCAATGGGATGACGAGGTCGGCTGACGAATTGGCAGGTCATGGGCAGGCCTTCGCCCACACGAACCTTATACGGCATTCATCGAGAAGGAACATTACGTCCGTCCCGCGAGCCTGCGTCGCCACGAGTGTGTCTCCCGCGAGCGTGTGCCCATGGCGAGGGGGAATGTGAGCAAACGGCCGTCACCCCATACAATTCGCGATATGGAACAACCCCACGACCTCGTGCTCGTCGTCGACTACGGCGCCCAGTACTCCCAGCTCATCGCCCGACGCGTTCGTGAGGCGTCGGTGTATTCCGAGATCGTCCCGCACACCATGCCGGTGGACGACATGCTCGCCAAGAACCCCACGGCGGTGATCCTCTCCGGCGGACCTTCCTCGGTGTACGCCGACAACGCCCCGAGCGTGGATGCTGCCCTCTTCACGGCCGGGGTGCCGGTGATGGGCATCTGCTACGGTTTCCAGCTCATGGCCCAGGGACTCGGCGGCGAGGTGGCCCACACCGGAACCTCCGAGTACGGACGCACCAGTCTGACCATCGACGACTCCGGATGTCTGCTCGCCCAGATTCCACACAGCATCAATGTGTGGATGAGCCACGGCGACTCGGTGACCCGCGCCCCCGAGGGCTTCCGGGTGCTGGCCAGCACCGCTGGGGCCCCGGTGGCTGCCTTCGAGAACCTTGACCGCAAACTCGTCGGTGTGCAGTGGCACCCCGAGGTGCACCACAGCGAGTCCGGCCAGGACGTCCTGGAGCACTTCCTCCGCGACGTCGCAGGGTGCCGTGCCGACTGGACTGCCGCCAACATCGTGGACGAGCAGGTGGCCAGGATCCGGGAACAGGTGGGGGATCGACGGGTCATCTGCGCACTTTCCGGCGGCGTCGACTCCGCCGTGGCCGCCGCGTTGGTGCAGCGAGCCGTCGGTGACCAGCTCACCTGCGTCTTCGTCGACCATGGACTGCTGCGCCAGGGGGAGGCCGACCAGGTGAAGAACGAGTTCGTCGCCTCCACCGGTGCCGAGCTCGTCGTCGCCGACGAGGAGGAGAGGTTCCTCACCGCTCTGGACGGGGTGAGTGAGCCCGAGCGCAAACGCAAGATCATCGGGCGCGAGTTCATTCGTACCTTTGAGGACGTCGCCCGTCGTCTCAACGACGACGAACCGATCGACTTCCTCGTCCAGGGCACCCTGTACCCCGACGTCGTCGAGTCCGGCGGCGGTGAGGGGGCCGCCAACATCAAGAGTCACCACAATGTCGGTGGGCTTCCCGAGGACCTGCAGTTCTCGCTGGTGGAGCCATTGCGCACCCTGTTCAAGGACGAGGTGCGCGCCGTGGGCCTGGAGCTCGGTCTGCCCGAGCAGATCGTCTGGCGTCAGCCGTTCCCCGGGCCGGGGCTGGCCATCCGCATCATCGGTGAGGTGACCAAGGATCGGCTGGAACTGTTGCGCACCGCCGACGCCATTGCCCGTGAGGAACTCACGGCTGCTGGCCTGGACCGTGACATCTGGCAGTGTCCCGTGGTCCTGCTGGCCGACGTCCACTCCGTCGGGGTGCAGGGTGACGGCCGTACCTACGGTTCACCGATCGTCCTGCGCCCGATCACCAGTGAGGACGCCATGACCGCCGACTGGGCGCGGGTGCCCTACGACGTCCTGGAGCGTATCTCCACAGGTATCACCAACGCCTGCCCGCAGGTCAACCGTGTCGTCCTCGACGTCACCAGCAAGCCGCCGGCGACGATCGAGTGGGAGTGACCGGTGGGGTAGCCCCTTGTCTCCACCCGACTCCTGTCACTATTACCCGGATCGGTGACGACAGGAGCCACCTGGGCCATATTGATGAAGGTTGGGCCCCTGCCACATGGCAGGGGCCCACAGGTGTCAGCTGTCATTCGTGGGTGTGGATCAGCGATGGTCCTGGTAGGGATCGAAGACGTTGGGGTTGGCTGTGCCGTTGCTCCACTGCTGGTTGTTCCACTGGTTTCGTGGTGGCATGTTCTCGTCGGACGGCATGATCATCCAGGCGATGAGGTAGAGAATTGGTCCGGCACCGGCGAACAGCACCAGAGCAGCAGTGATGATCCGCACCAGGGTGACGTCATAGCCGTAGGTGTCGGCGATCCCGGCACACACCCCGCCGACCATCTTGTTACTGGTGTTCCTGACAAGTTTGCTCATGGGCGTGCATTCCTTCCGACGCGGCTGCAGTCTTGGCATTCATGATACCCGGGTGCCGAAGGGGACGTCTGCTGCGCAGTGCGGCAACAAGTAGTGGTGCCCAGGTGATTCCGGTCGGACAGCACGAGAGCCGGTGACCAGAAAGGTCTGGTCGCCGGCTCTGCGGTCAAAGATCAGAGGTGTGTCAGGAGGCCTTGTTCTTGGTGATGGCCCCGTAGATCCATAGCACGATGAGCGAGCCGACGATGGACAGCAACCACGTCTTGAGGCTCCAGAACCTGTCGAGCTGAACGTGGAAGATGGCCTTGCCGATGAAGCCGCCGAGCATGGCGCCGACAACACCGAGGATGAGGGTGGCGAACCATCCGCCTCCCTGCTCTCCGGGCATGATGGCTTTGGCGATGGCTCCGGCAATGAGTCCGAGGACGATCCATGCAATGATTCCCATGCGTATTACCATACTTGGCTCAGATCAAGGCAGCGGCTTTGTTGCCACTGTCAGGAGACATATTTCTTCGGTGGCGCAAAATTGCACCAACAATGAGCGAACGGGAATATCCTGCCCCGCGTTGGAAAAGGCATCACGGTGTGGATCGGTGGAGGGGACTGCGTTCCGTCAACATATTGACACAGTGGCAGTGGCGCCGGTGACCGAGCCGTCACCGACGCCATCGCGCCCGGGTTCTCACCGACGCAGGGCTCGGCGAGCCAACCAGTTGCCCAGGAATTGTGCGAACTGCACGAGGATGATGATCGTGACGACGGCAACCAGGGTCACCGACCAGTCGAACTTCTGGTAGCCGTAGGTGATGGCGAACTGACCCAGACCGCCACCACCAATGGCACCGGCAATTGCCGTCATGTCGACAATGGCGATGAGCACGTAGGTGTAGCCCAGGATGAGCGGCCCCAACGCCTCCCGCACGACGACGTCGAAGAGGATGCGCCACGGCCCGGTCCCCATGGATCGAGCCGCCTCGACGACCCCGGGATCCACCGTCACGAGATTCTGCTCGACGATACGGCTCATGGCGAAAGTGGCGGCGATGCACAGCGGGAAGGTGGCCGCCTGCACACCGATCGTGGTGCCGATGACCTTGAGGGTGAGTGGGGCGATCGCCGTCATGAAGATGATGAACGGGATCGGACGGATGATGTTGACGATGACGTTGAGCACGAGGTTCACCGGACGGTTGGCCAGCACACCGTTGCGACGCGTCGCATAGAGGAAGATGCCCAGCACCAGACCGAGGAGTCCACCGATGAGCAGGGTCACCAGAGCCATGAAGAGAGTCTGACCGATGGACTCGAGGTAGATCGGCTTGAGGTAGGTCCAGTCAGTCATGGATGTCAGCCTCCTGTGCGGGGGTGGAGCGTGCTGTGTGGCTGATCGCCGAGAGTTCGTCGGTGGCCCTGGCAACGTCGTCGTCGGGGCCAGTGAGGGCAACGGTGTAATTGCCCAGGGCGCCGTCGCGGGTCTCGATGACGCCACCGTGGACGATCTTGAAGCTCACGCCGTCGGCCAGCTTGGCCAGGGTTGCGCCGAACACTGCGCCATCCACGGAGGTGACGTCGACCAGCTTTGCGCCGGGATTCTCCTCGCGCAGTCTCGCGGCCTGCTGCTCGGTGGGATGTTGTCCCACGATCGTCGAGACGAATCGGCGGGTTGTCTCGGACTGTGGTTGGGCGAAGATCTCACCAGTGGTTCCGGTCTCCACCAGGTGGCCGTGGTCGAGCACCGCCACGTTCTGGGCGATGCTGCGCACGACCTCCATCTCATGGGTGATGACGACGATCGTCACCCCCATTCGTTCGTTGACCTCTTGCAGCAGCTGCAGCACGTCGGCAGTCGTCTCTGGGTCCAGGGCAGAGGTGGATTCGTCGGCCAGCAGGATGGACGGGCGGGTGGCCAGGGCGCGTGCGATGCCCACCCGCTGTTTCTGACCACCGGAGAGCTGGTCAGGATGCACCCAAGCCTTGTCGATGAGCCCGACGAAGTTGAGCAGCTCGGTGACCCTGGCCTTCTCGTCGGCCTTCTTCCAGCCAGCGAGCTTGAGGGGGTAGGCGACGTTGTCGTAGATGGTGCGGGAGTTGAAGAGGTTGAACTGCTGGAACACCATCCCTATGTCGGCACGCAGGGGGCGTAGTTTCTTCTCCGTCAGGCCGGAGATGTCGGTTCCGTCGACGATCACCGAACCGGAGGAAGGGTGCTCCAGGCCATTGATGAGTCGCACCAGGGTGGACTTGCCGGCTCCAGAGTGGCCGATGACTGCCGAGATCGTTGCGCGACCGATGTCCAGGCTGATGTCCTCAAGAGCCTGAACAGTGCCCGAACGGGTCTGGAAGATCTTCGACACGTGGTCAAATCTGATGTGTACGTCGTGTGCGGCAGTCATGGATTCTTCTCCAACTGGGGCGAGTCCGGGGGCAGTTCCTGCTCGTGGTTGCCCGGACGCGCCAAGGTGGGGTGGGCAGACGCGATGACGGCACCGATGGTGGATCGGTGCCGTCAAGGAGTCACTTCCTGGCTTTTTTGATGTCAGCCTGCAGGCCGTCCGTGATGTGCTGCAGTTCGGCCTGGCTGCGATCTTTCACGAGCACCGCGGAGTTGTTGGAGTCCTTGAGGACGGCCTTGGCAACCTCGGGGTCGTGCCAGATCTTGATGGCCTTGAGCAGCGTCTCGTTGTTCTTGTCCTCGGGGCGGGCAGCGAAGACGTTGATGTAGGGAGCAGCGTTGTCCGACTTGGCAGAGTCGGCGAACAGTGCAGCCTTGGGGTCGATGCCGGCGTCGTTGGCGAAGTTGTTGTTGATGACGGCGCCGTCCACCGAGGGCAGCGAGGTGACGGTCTGTGCGGCATCCACCGGGGTCACCTTGACCTTGGAGGCCGAGGCATCGATGTCGGCGGGAGTCGACAGGGGAGAGCCACCATCGTTGAGCTTGATGAGACCTGCCGACTGCAGTAGCAGCAGGGCGCGTCCTTGGTTGGTGGCGTCATTGGGGATCGCGATGTTGCCGCCCGAAGGGATCTGGGAGAGCTTGTCGTGGGTCTTGGAGTGCAGCCCGAGCGGGACGATGTAGGTGGCCTCCAGCGGGATGAGGCTGTCGTTGTTCTCGACGTTGTAGTTGGCGAGGAAGAAGATGTGCTGGAAGTAGTTGAGATCCAGCTGTTTCTGCGACAGTGCCCGGTTGGGCTGATTGTAGTCGTTGAAGGTGACGGGCTCGATGTTGATGCCCTGCTCGGCGGCCTTCTTCTTGTAGATGGGCCAGAATGAGGCGCCTGCCTCGGTGGTACCGATCCTCACCGTGGGGTTGGCGGACTCGTCGGCGTTGGACCTGCCCTTCGTCGTCCAGGTGATGATGCCGGCGATGAGCGCGATGGCGACGATGATGACGCCAATGACGACGCCCTTGGACGGGCGATTGTTGGGCTTGTCGGGGAGTGGCTGGGCGGTGGTCATGGTGATGCTCCTGAAATGATGTGCCTGGTGCGTCCCGGATCGATCCGGACAATGACGACGAATGAGGCGTGAAGTGAGACGAGGATTGTGCGTGGGTCGGATGCTCCGACTCGGTATCGTCCTTATGAACTCAGGCCATGATCGACGCACCGGGCCATCGAGGACATCTCGACGGGGGGCGTCAAAGTGACGATCTGGCCGCTGGCTCCGTGGTCCCGCTGGAGTGGACGACGATGTATCCGTTCAGCGGGTGCCGGTCATTCGTGACGGGCGCATCATCATGGCGGACATCTCGACGGCGCACTGGTGGGCGTCTGCGAGGTGGCGAAGGATCGCTGCCATGGTTCCTGCTCCTGTGTATGAGGTGCTCTTGAGCACTGTCGCGCTTGTCATGCCTTCCTGACACAACCAGGTCGTCACACGGGGCACCCTGCTCTCGCGAGGGGTTGCCGTCCGGCAAGCCGTGGCTTGTCGCCGGATCTCAAGACCTTGATGGCAGATTATGGGGCAGTGTCGACGATGTCAACCCGCCCGAGTCGGCATGATGGCATGAACGAGATGCCACGCTGCGTCCTGCGTCGTGCGGTCCTCATGCCGTGGTGAGAACTCTCACCTCGTCCGAGGCTCTGCGGAATGTGGTCGGTGATGATGTCCACGCCCTGATTTCTGCGGTCACATCCGTGCGGGAGGACAGCTGGGCCTGGCGGGTGTGTCCGCCTGGAGGGCGCATTCCGCGGTACTGAATTGTCTCACCCTTGCGCATAGAGTTACTGACCATGAGTGAGCCTGATCTGTCTGCCTTCTTCGCCCCCCGGCCCTCTGCGGAGTCGGCCCATCCCGGGGGCGACCAGTCAGGTCCGGGGCGGGATGGGCTGGATCGGTACAGAGCTAATCGATATGGGGCCGATCGCCCTGTCGATGCTGATCGTCCTGTCGATCCGGGGATGCTGCCCTCCGACGTGGCACGTACTGGCATGGGTCGAGCAGTGGATGCCCATGAACTCCTGGACGACCTCAACCCACCCCAGCGGGAAGCCGTGTTGCACTCGGGTTCGCCGGTGCTCGTCGTCGCTGGTGCTGGTTCCGGCAAGACGCGGGTGCTCACTCGTCGGATCGCCCACCTGGTCACTCAGCGTGGGGTGCACCCGGGGTCGATCCTTGCCATCACCTTCACCAACAAGGCCGCTGCCGAGATGAAGGGGCGGGTGGTGGACCTCGTCGGGAACCGTGCTCGAGCCATGTGGGTGTCCACCTTCCACTCCAGCGCGGTGCGTATCCTGCGTTCGGACGCCGACAAGTTGGGACTGTCGCGGAATTTCTCCATCTATGACGACACCGACGCCAAACGACTCATTTCCCTGGTTGCGCGAGATTCCAATGTCGATCCAAAGAAATTCAAGCCGCGTACCATCCTCAACTGGATCTCGAACCAGAAGAACGAACTCACGACCCCATCTGAGGCGGCGGAAGCGGCGCAGACCGGGAACGATGAACTCTACGCGTCATTCTATATGGAGTATCAGCGTCGTCTCCACGATGCCAATGCACTCGACTTCGACGATCTCATCATGAAGACGGTCATCCTGCTGCGTCAGTTCCCCGAGGTGCGGGAACATTACCGACGCCGCTTCCGGCACGTCCTCGTCGACGAGTACCAGGACACCAACACCGCCCAGTACCAGATGATTCGTGCCCTGTGTGCCGATGAACCGGAGCACGCCAGTGGGTCTGAGGAGGATGCGAGGCGTCACGTGGCTCCCCCCGAACTCATGGTGGTGGGCGACTCGGACCAGTCGATCTATGCATTTCGCGGTGCCACGATTCGCAACATTCTTGATTTCGAGAAGGATTTTCCAGGGGCCCGAACGATTCTCCTGGAGCAGAACTATCGCTCCACCCAGAACATTCTCTCGGCTGCGAACTCCCTCATCCAGAAGAACACCGGACGTCCGGCGAAGAACCTGTGGACCGACCAGGGTGACGGTGCGGCGATCACTGGGTACGTTGCCGACACCGAGCATGACGAGGCTTCCTGGATCGCCGGACGCATCGACGATCTCGTTGACCAGGGACGTACCAGCTATGGTGAGGTCGCGGTGTTCTACCGCACCAACGCCCAGTCCCGCGCCTTGGAGGACGTGTTCATCCGCACCGGTCTGCCCTACCGCGTGGTTGGCGGAGTGCGGTTCTACGAACGCAAGGAGGTGCGAGACGCCGTCTCGTACCTGCGGGCCATTGCCAACAAAGCCGACGACGTCTCGGTACGTCGCATCCTCAACGTTCCCAGACGAGGTATCGGAGCTCGTGCCGAAGCTGCTCTGGAACTCTTCGCCACTGCCCGTCGCATCTCGTTCAGTGAGGCCATCGAGCGGGTGGACGAGATCGACGGCCTGGCCACCCGTTCCGCAAACCAGGTCCGAGCGTTCGGAGAGCTCATGGCCCGACATCGGGCGATGATGGATCAAGGAGCACGAGCAGACGAGATCACTGCCTCGATCCTCGAGGAGTCCGGCTACACCGTCGAGTTGGAGAACTCCAAGGATCCCCAGGACGAGACTCGTCTGGAGAACCTCGTCGAGTTGGTCTCGGTGGCCGAGGAATTCGTTGCGCGGGCTCACACAGCCGACGTGCCCGATGAGGACGCCGTTGCCGGTGAGGTGGATGATCTCGTCCTTGACGGTGACGATTCCCTGCCCGCCTTCCTGGAGCAGATCAGCCTGGTCGCCGATGCCGATCAGATCCCGGCCGAAGGGGATGGCGTCGTCACCCTCATGACCCTGCACACGGCCAAGGGGTTGGAATTCGACACCGTGTTCCTCACCGGTTTCGAGGACGGCCTGTTCCCGCACGAGCAGTCCCTTGCCGATCCCACACAGCTGCAGGAGGAACGACGACTGGCCTACGTGGGGATCACCAGGGCTCGCAAACAGCTGTTCATCTCCCGGGCCGTGGTACGTACCATGTGGGGATCACCCCGATACAACCCGGAAAGTCGATTCGTCGATGAGATCCCGGGACGGCTCTTCACCTGGGAGCGGGTGGTGGATGCCGCGGGTTGGCAGACCCAGGCTGGTGAGACCACCCGGAGGTCCCGAGACCGGCTCTCCGACGGGGGATTCGGTGCCGGTGCCGCTCATCGCTCCAATCGTGGGGGAGCGCGTGATGATGGGGGCTGGTCGATTGGCTCCGGCAAGGGGGCTGCGCATGGTCTGGGCAGGCCGGAACTGTCACTGCAGGTCGGTGACAAGGTGCTGCACACCAAGTGGGGTTTGGGAACCGTCACCGCGACATCGGGGCACGGCGCGAACGCCAAGGCCGACGTCGATTTCGGCTCGGTGGGTGTCAAACGGTTGGCCCTGAAGTTCGCCCCGATCGAGAAGCTCTGAATCCGCGTGAGGGGAAGGAGGAAGCCCCCCGTGCCAATTCGGTAGCGAGGGGCTTCGGTTCAGGGGGTGCGATCCACGGATCGCCACAGATGGACCGTCACAACTTGGCGCCCAGGCTCCGCAGGAATCCCAAGGCGTCCTTGGCGGAGTAGACGTCTCCGGGGGTGGTGCCAGCGGGATAGTACTCGTAGTGCAGATGACATCCGAAGGCGCGCCCGGTCTCGCCGACGGCTCCGATGTGCTGGCCTGCCTTGACGGCCTGACCGGGATGGACGTCCACCGATGACAGGTGGGCATGCAGGGTGGACCCACCGTTGGCGTGGTGGATGACGATGTTGTTCCCGGCCCAGCTGCCGCCGGTTGGTTGACCGACGATCCCGGAGGTTGCGGCAACAACGGGCGTGCCGCAGGAAGCGACGAAATCCGTGCCGGTGTGGTAGCGGGCCCATGAACCGACCTCGCCGAACCGGGCACCGATGTGGTACATGCCGGCGGGGATGGGGGTGGTGGCACCGCCACTGGTGGCGACAGAGGTGGCGGCGTCGTCATCGGCCTTCTTGCCATCCGTGGCCGGAGTCTTGGACTTGTCGGCGGCCTGCTGTTGTTTCTGTCGTGCGGCTTCCTCGCGCATCCGCTTCTCGGCGGCCTTCTTCTCGGCAGCGATCTTGGCGGCATTGGCCCGGACGTCCTTGATGGCGGCGTCCAACTCGTCGGCGCGCACCTTCTCGGAGACCTCGGTGGCACTGCCCATGACGTCCTTGGTGGAATGTGTCATCGATTCATGGCGTTGAGCGGACATGGAACGGTTCATCGCACGATCCAGCTCAGTGCGCACTGCGCTGCGGGAGACGGTTGAACCATGTCCGTCGAGGGCGGCCAGTCCGCCGTCCTTGGTGTGTGCCGTGGGGTTGGTGAGGGACTTGTCGTCGGAGACGCTGCCCGGACGGGCGCCAGCTGCCTGTGGTTCCGGGATGGCCTTGGAGTCGTCGGGTCGAGTGGTGTCCACCATCATGGAGTTGGCATTGGTCACCGAGGAGTGTGCCGAGCTGTTGATCCAGATTCCCCCGACGGAGATGAGCCCCAGTGCTGCGACGGCCACGGCGGCGATCCCACGACGGGCATGCGGGTGGTCGCCGTGTTGATCGGTGAACGGGGTGTGACTCTGTGCGGCATCCCCGCCCCTGGGAGTGCTTGGCAGGTGGGTGTTCTGCTGTGACTTCTCACGCCAATGTGTTGGTGCGATCTTCACTGGACTCCCTCTGCTCCTGGGAGGCGTGCGTCGTGGACGCCCGGCCGCCGCTGTGCCATGAACCTGTCGTTGCCAAAGTCTAGCCGGACTCGCCGGAGATGGCTTCTTTCATTTCTGAGAAAACTTATCATCTCTCAGGAAAGCCCACAATGAGAGCGGTCACTTCTCCCAACTGGTGGGACGTGCCTGGCTGGACATTCCTTGATTGAGGGCCGCAAGGTTCCCTCCGGGGGCTCGCAGGGTGTCAGGTGGATCAGGTGGTCACCGCACGGATCCACGTACGGGTTCACGGCAGGGGGCAACGACTGCCGATGCGCTACACGTACGTCAGGAAATTCAGGAACAAGAATGCACGTTTGTTCTCGATGACGATAGGCTACTGCCAGACGTCGGACGACGACCTGCTGTACGGTTCCTGTTGTCCGGCAAAGACCTACCGGAGAGCGGTGGGCCACCTCGCAGAGTGGAGAGATTGTGGACCTGTATGAATACCAAGCCCGCGACTTGTTCGAGAAGCACGGAGTTCCGGTGCTTCGCGGGATCGTGGCAGAGAATCCGGAGCAAGCATCCCAGGCCGCAGCTGAACTCGGTACTTCCGTTGTCGCTGTCAAGGCCCAGGTGAAGATCGGTGGCCGTGGCAAGGCTGGCGGTGTGAAGATCGCCAAGTCGCCCGAGGAGGCCGCCCAGCACGCCGAGAAGATCCTTGGCATGGACATCAAGGGTCACACCGTGCACAAGGTGATGATCGCCGAGGGTGCCGACATCGCCGAGGAGTACTACTTCTCGATCCTGCTGGATCGCAGCGAGCGTCGTTACCTTGTCATGTGCTCCCGTGAGGGTGGTATGGACATCGAGACCTTGGCCAAGGAGCGCCCCGAGGCCCTGGCCAAGGTGCCCGTCGACCCGATCGAGGGGATCGATGAGGCCGTGGCCGGCACGATCCTCACCGAGGCCGGGTTCCCGGCCGAGGAGCATGCAGCCATCGTCCCGGCCATCGTCAAGTTGTGGGAGACCTACCGCGACGAGGACGCCACCCTCGTCGAGGTCAACCCGCTCATCAAGACCAAGGACGGCAAGGTCCTGGCCATCGACGCCAAGATGACCGTCGACGACAACGCCTCGTTCCGCCAGCCGGACCACGCCGCTCTCGTCGACCGAGCCACCACCGACCCGTTGGAGCTGCGTGCCAAGGAGCTTGGGCTCAACTACGTCAAGCTCGACGGCAACGTCGGTGTCATCGGGAACGGTGCCGGTCTGGTCATGAGCACCTTGGACGTCACCGCCTACGCCGGTGAGGAGTTCCCCGGCTCGCCCAAGCCAGCCAACTTCCTCGACATCGGCGGTGGTGCCTCTGCCGAGGTCATGGCCAATGGCCTGGACGTCATCCTCTCCGACCCGCAGGTGCGCAGCGTCTTCGTCAACATCTTCGGTGGCATCACCGCCTGCGACCAGGTGGCCAAGGGCGTCAAGGGTGCCTTGGAGAAGCTCGGTGACCAGGCGTCCAAGCCGCTCGTCGTACGTCTGGACGGCAATGCCGTCGAGGAGGGCCGCGCCATCCTGTCCGAATACAACCACCCGCTCGTGACCATGGTCGAGACCATGGACGAGGCCGCCCGCAAGGCCGCCGAGCTCGCATCGAAGGAGGCCTGATCGTGGCCATCATTCTGGATGAGAACGCCAAGATCATCGTTCAGGGCATGACCGGCTCTGAGGGCATGAAGCACACCCAACGCATGATCGACTCCGGGTCGCAGATCGTGGGTGGCACCAACCCTCGCAAGGCGGGCCAGAAGGTCGAGTTCCGTGACGGCGTCAGCGTGCCGGTGTTCGGCACCGTCAAGGAGGCCATGGCCGCCACCGGCGCCAATGTGTCGGTGATCTTCGTGCCGGCCAAGTTCACCAAGAGTGCCGTCATGGAGTCCATCGAGGCCGAGATTCCGTTGGTGGTGTGCATCACCGAGGGGGTGCCCGTCAAGGACACGGCAGAGTTCTTCACGGCTGCCCAGCGGTCCGGCAAGACTCGCATCATCGGACCGAACTGCCCGGGCATCATCAGTCCCGGCAAGTCCAATGCCGGCATCGTCCCCGCCGACATCACCGGACCGGGACGGGTGGGTCTGGTCTCCAAGTCCGGAACCCTCACCTATCAGCTCATGTACGAGGTGCGTGACCTGGGCATCTCCACGGCCATCGGCATCGGTGGAGACCCGGTCATCGGCACCACGCACATCGACGCGCTGAAGTACTTCGAGGAGGATCCCGAGACCGACGTCATCGTCATGATCGGCGAGATCGGTGGCGACGCCGAGGAGCGTGCCGCCAAGTACATCAGTGAGCACGTCAGCAAGCCGGTCGTCGGCTACATCGCCGGCTTCACCGCCCCGAAGGGCAAGACGATGGGCCACGCCGGTGCCATCGTCTCGGGCTCCTCGGGCACCGCTGCTGCCAAGAAGGAGGCCTTGGAGGCTGCTGGCGTGCGCGTCGGCAAGACGCCGACCGAGACCGCCAAGCTGGCTCACGAGGCGATGGCGTCGCTCAAGAAGTGAGACAACTCGTCGACTGAACTGTCAAGGGGCGGGGCACAGGTGAGCATCTGTACCCCGCCCCTTCGTCGTGGTCGAGGCCATGGGTTTCCTCGACTCGCCACGAGGACTCCCGGTGAGCATGTCGGCTGGGTGGCTGGTTCCGGGACACCTGGCTCCGGGGCGCCTCACGCGAGGCGCCCCGGCTGCGGAACTGCCGGGACGCGAGTGTCTCGTGGCTGGTAGGTTTTCCGGATCCTGGGCGGCGGGGAGCTGCATGAGTGGACATGGATGGGTGCCGGATGCGCAAGGCCGTTCGGCACGTGCTGCGTCTGCGTGGGGCCGTCGGTCAGCGCTCGCCCAGGGTCGTTGAGTACACGCCGTGCGGGGTCGTCTGTCACCGCTTGCCCAGGACCGTCGCTCGGTCTTGCCGTGCAGGGCTGCCCAAGCACTCGTCGTGCAGACCGTTCGTTCAACCGTGCTGCGTGGGGTCGTTCGTCAGCGTCGTCGCGCGAGGAATACCCTCTGCCACGCAGGGGACCGGTCAGCACTTGCTACGCGGGGTACTTGCTGTGCTGGGCCGTCAGTGCTCGTCCGGACAGTCCGCTCAGCTCTTGTCGTGCGGGGCCGTCTGCTCAAGGATCGCTCAACGCACCTGACTGGCTCGTTGGGCAGCACGCAGACCGAGCTTGGCCCACTCGTCGGCGGGGAATCCGAATGCCTTGGTGGTGTTGGCCAGTAGGTAGGTCACCTTGTTGTTCACCGAGGCAATGGCCACCTGGTAACGAATCTCCTTGCCTGATCCCGCGTCAGCGGTGATGGTGAAGGTGCGACCGGACACTGCCTTGCCATTGGCTCCCGGACCCTTGACCTCCTTGGCGTCGGAGACCTTGGCAGTGCTCAAGTTCTTGGAACACCGGGAGATGGAGTCGCCAATTTTCTTGGCGGAGGCGCTGGCTGCCGAGGAGTCCTTGAAGGTGAGATTCACCTCGTCCACACCGAAGCCCTGCGGGGCAGCGGAGTCCTGGTAGAGCAGGTAGGTGCGCTGATTCCTTGCCGTCGGACCGGAGAACGTCGCCAGAGTGACGCCTTCGCACTGGGTCCCCTTCGTCGTCACCGACCCGATGGGAGTGGTCGACCACTCCCCGGCGTCCGGGGTGATGCGAGGCAGGTCCGAGGTGATGAGCCAGCCAGCGTCACCGGCGACTGGAGGTACGGCATCGGCAGTCTCCACCGCATCTGTCGGACAGGTGCCACCGCTGAGGTCGCAGGACTTGGTCGCTGCTGCGGTCAACGCCTTGCCGACCTTCGCCGCCGGGACCGCCGAGTCGACGTTTGCCACGTCCAGAGCCTCGATGACTGTGCCCATCCTCATGAGCACGACGGTGCGGTACTGCGACTTCACGCCCTGGTAGGCGATCGTCACCGACTGCGACTGATCCCCCATGTGCTGGAAGGTGGCCGCGGAGACGATGTGCGCTGGCACCGAGGAACACGAGGCCAGTGAGGCCAGCTCAGCCTGATAGGCAGCCTGGGCGGCAGCGTCGTTGGCATAGGAGTCGATGCGGTGCAGTGCGGCAGTGGCCGTTTTCGAATTCGTGGACAGGGCTCGTTGCCAGGTGCTCACCGAGCGAGGGTGATTGGTGTCTCGCACCACACACGAGATGGCGTTGGAGTCGCTGGCGGAGACCTTGTCCGTCGTCGATGCCACCGTCCATGTGTCATCGGTGATGTTCTTGGCGTCCTCGGCGGTGAGAAGCCCCTTGTCGGACAGACGCGTCACCGTACGTGACGACTGGCTGGACGTGGATGTGCCTGTCACACCGGGTGCTGGTTGCTGATCCCTGTTCTTGTGGTGCACCAGGGCGATCCCCGTGAAGATGATGGCCAGGACGAGCAGCCCCACCAGCGCCCAGAGCCACCAGTTGATCTTGTGCCTGCCGACGATCAGCTCGTCGTCCTCATGGCTCGTGCCGTCAGAGACCTTGGCTGCACTGCGGTCGGTGTGATGATCGTTGTCGTCGCTGCGACGGGGGCCTTTCGAGGCGCGGTTGGGCTCGGAACGCTTCTGCTGATCCGAATCGGTGCGCACCGGGTCCGTGCTGGCACGTCTGCTCGAGGTGTCGCGGCGGGAGCTGGTGCGGTGTGCCGCTGCTGCGGCCTCCAGCGCCGTCGTCGTGAGGGAGCGGGTGTCGGTGATCTCCGAGGCCGACTCGGGGTCATTGAACGTCACACGGGGGATGATGCCGGTCTGGGGATCGCCGTGTTGACGGAATGCAGCGTGGCGGTCGATGCTCCCAGACGTCTCGGCGGATTCGGATTTCGCGGTGGCGTCGTCTGTGAAGAAGCCTCGTCGGGCTCGACGAGCGCCGCGCCCACGTGGTGCGGAGTCCGCCTTGCCAGACTCGGCTAGGCTATCGTCACTGTCAGCGAACCGGCGTGTGCTACCGGCAGGAAAATCCTCGGAGGAAAGGGCGCGGCGTGGCCGGTTGTTCACTTCGTCGCTCACTCCTGTACACCTCCGAAATCGATGGTTGCAGCAACGTGTACCCGGTGAGTTTACATGTTTGTATGGAGTGCTGAACATGTCGTCGTCGGACCAGACCAGGAAGGAAGTCCACAATGCCCAGGTCACGTGAGTCCGCATCGGCAGATGGTTCACGAAAGTCTGCGACGACAGGTCATCGCTCTGGCTCGGATCCCCGCCGGGAGCCCCGGGTGGACCTTGCGGTGTCGTCATCGACGACGTCGGCCAAGGAGCCTGACTCGGTGCGGTGGCCCTGGCCGGTGACGACGATTGTCGGAGTGCTGTTGGTGCTCGTCGGACAGTGGGCGGTGCTGGCCGGTCTCATCACCCCGGCATGGATGAGGACGGGTCGAAGCGGGTTCACCGAGGTGCTCGTGGGAGCTGGGAAGCTCTGGCTCACTGCCCAAGGCGTTCCGCACGACCTGGTGGGCATCCATGTGGCCGTGATCCCGCTGGGGCTCACCCTCGTCATGATCGTCTCCGAGACCGCCGTGGTACGTCGCGCGGCGCGCTCGATGTCAGCAAGCCTGCGGGCCCGGCACCAGCGAGTCGTCCGGCGCAATGTCGGTGAACTCGCTGCCCTGGCGGCAACGGTGCATGTGGCGGTGGCCACCGGTGTCGGCGTCTGGGTCGGTCCCGGGTCCTGGTTGCGGCTCATCATCGCTGCATTGCTCGTCGGGACGTTCTGCGGACTCCTCGGAGCGTGCTGGGGCGCGCGACGCAACCCCTTGGATCGCGTGGCCCCCCGCGTCCGTGACGTGGTTCTCGGAATCGGCGTCACCGTGATCACGTGCCTTGCCCTCGCCGCCCTGTTGCTGGGGTTGGCCCTCATGGTTCATGCCCCGACCTTCCTGGACATGGAATCGGCGTTGGGAGCCCGCGGCGCAGATGGGGTCGGCATGATTCTCATCCATGTGGCCTGGCTGCCCGTCATCGTCGTCTGGGCGCTGGCGTGGACGCTGGGGGTGGGGGTGTTCCTGGGATCGGGAACCGTGACCTCGGCGCTCGTCACACATGTCACGGTGGTGCCTGCCGTCCCGATCCTGGCGGCAACCCCCCAGTCGGACCAGGCGATGACCTGGTGGACATTGTGGATGCTTGCCCCGATCCTCTCAGCCGTGGTGGGAGCGGTGTTCGTCCTCCGAGGACGCGACGAAGCGTATGGGACGACCACTCGGCACGGCCTGGCGACGGGAGTTGGAGCTGGGCTGGTGCTCTGTGTGCTCGCCGTGCTCTCGACCGGATCGTTGGGCACTGGGAATCTCGCTCGACTGGGCCCGAACCTCATGCAGTTCCTGGCCCACTGCGTCGGTCTCCTGGGGGCAAGTGGTGCCATCACGGGGTTCGCCATCGGGTCGTGGCGGTGGCACCACGATCCGAGCAACCATCGGATCAGCGATGCCCAGGCTGCATGGATCGAACCTGCGGAGCTGGACGAGGCTGGCCAGGACACGATGGAGCCCACGAATCATGATCTGAACCGGCAGGAGGAGACCGACGGGCCGGAACGCGGTGAGGAGGGTCAGGGCCCCGAGAATCCGAACCGGAACGATCACGAGCCCGAGACCCTGGAACCAACTGAGCGTGTCCATGCCATCGGTTCCTGGCGTGGATGGTTCCACCACCTACCCTCGTGGCTGCGAAGGCAGAAGACGCATTCGGGCACACGGGACGGATCGGACGACCAGATGGCCGAGGAGTATCAGGAAACGGTCCAGATGGACCGATCCTCCGCACACCGCGATCACGCGGCCTGCGATGATGAGACACGTCGGGTTCACCAAGCGGGTGATGGCTCCGAGTGCGCTGGCGAGAATGCCCCTGCCCATACCACGGGGGCCAGCCATGCCACGGCGACCAGCTCGCACTCCATCCCGCGTCCGGGGGCGACCGACGCCCCTGTGAGCCCAGAGGGCACGGAGGTATCCGAGGACACCGCCGGGGGCGAGGAGGACGAGCCGACCATCCAGGTGGATCGGCCGCCACGCCGCTGATCCTGCCGGTCCCTGATCCCTCCTGTCTCGTCCTGTCAGCCCCCGGTCCTTCCCACTTCCTTCCTCCAGCTCCTGACCTCTCATCCAGTGCCATGTACGAGGGCTGAGGAGGCCGTCGCTGTGCAGCCCGTGGTAAATCTGTTGCTCTGTGCCAGAACTGCCATGATGGGTGTGTCCGGATCGGGTGCCCCACCGAGATCGCCACGTGGAATCGCCGCGTGGGCTGAGCCATGTTCTTCTCCCGTGGTGGACGTCCATGCCGCGCAGGGGCATACTTGTTGCCAAGCACACGTGCTCCGGGGTCGGTGAAAATCCGAACCGGCGGTGACAGTCCGCGACCCGCGAGGTTCGTCCTTGCGGTTGAATCGGTGAAACTCCGATACCGACGGTGACAGTCCGGATGGGAGGAAGCACGAGACGCCGCACTGGCAGCGGATGCCGTGCCATCAGCGAGTGATGGCACGATTCGCCCGCACCTGTGGCGCGTCTGATGGCGGTCTCTCGTCACACCCTCGGAACGCTGACAACCACGGTGTCGCAGGGGGACTCATGACGCACTTCGACAGTGACCACGTCGATGACGACGGTGAACGCTGGGACGAGCCCGATGTGAAACGATGTCAGCTGCGCTACGAGGACCGTGCGGACACCGATGGCGCCGACTGGACGAGACCCATGGATCGGGCACTTGAACTTGCCGCCCGAGGGCCCGGGAGCAGCAGGTGCAACCCCAATCCCCGAGTGGGCTGCGTCATCGTCAGTGACGGCACAGTCGTCGGGGAGGGGTATCACCACGGGGCGGGCACTGTCCATGCCGAGGTCGAGGCCCTGCGCGACGCCGGGGATGCCGCGCGTGGTGCAACTGCCGTCGTCACCCTGGAACCGTGCAACCACACCGGACGTACCGGTCCATGCACCGAGGCGCTCATCGCGGCAGGTGTGAAGCGCGTCGTCATCGCCCAGCGGGATCCCAACCCGCAGGCGCGCGGGGGAGTGCAGCGACTGCAGGATGCGGGGGTCGAGGTCGTAGCCGGGGTCCGAAGCGATGACGCCCTGCTGCTCAACACCGACTACACCTTCGACATGGAGCATGGTCGGCCCTGGGTGGTGTGGAAGATCGCGTCGACCCTGGACGGGTACGTCGCGGCCGCCGACGGGACGAGCAAGTGGATCACCTCCGAGCAGACCAGGCAGCAGACCCATGAGATGCGTACCGATTATGGTGCCATCGTCGTGGGTACCGGCACGGTTCTGGCGGATGACCCGCACCTCATCGGCCGTGCTCCCGGGGCCGGCCAGAAGTACGACGGCCCCCTGCGCGTCGTGGTGGGGACCCGGGAGCTGCCGTCCGAACTCAAGGTTTTCGACGACATCGCCCCCACCCTCGTCATGCCGACCCATGACCCCGCGGCGGTGCTCACGGCACTGCACGACCGGGGCATCCATCGGGTGTTGTTGGAAGGTGGTCCGACCCTCGCTGCAGCATTCCTGGCAGCCGACCTCGTCGATGAGATCGATGCCTACGTGGCCCCGGTGCTTCTGGGCGCCGGGAAACCAGCCGTGGGACCGTTCGGGGCCATGACCCTGGCGCAGGCTCGTCGGTTCCACCGTCTGGGGTCAGGCGATGCCGGCCCCGACGTGCAGATCATCGCCACGCGACGTGTCGAGCCGTGGATGGTCGCTGCTCGACGGGTCAAGGATCGAAGGGCGACACGTACCAGTGGCCAGGATCACGGGAACATACACGATCTCGGGAACACGAGGAGAAGAGGAACAGGTGTTCACAGGAATTGTTGAGGAAGTGGGCCGGGTGGCCCGTCTGGAAGCCAGGGGGGACAGCGCCGTCCTCACGGTTGCCGGCCCCCACACCGCCGTTGGAGTGCGGGCGGGGGACTCGGTGTGCGTCAACGGAGTGTGTCTCACCGTCACCGGCCACACCGACGAGCAGATGAGTTTCGACATCATGGCCGAGACCCTCGAATGGACCTGTCTGGGCCAACTCGTCGCCGGCGACGAGGTCAATCTCGAGCCGGCGATGCGTGCCGACGGACGATTCGGCGGTCACGTCGTGCAGGGCCACGTGGATGGCACGGCGCAGCTCGTCAGGCGTGCCGATGCCGAACACTGGCGAGTGTTGCGCTTCGGCCTGGCTCCAGAACTCGCCCAGTACGTCGCCATGAAGGGAGCAGTCGCCGTCCACGGGGTGTCGTTGACGGTGAGCGCGGTGAGCGGCCCTGTTGCCGAGCCCTGGTTCGAGGTGAGTCTCATCCCGACCACCTTGGCCAACACCGTCCTGGGCAGCCTGGCCACCGGAGACGTCGTCAACATCGAGACCGACGTCCTGGCCCGCTATGCCCAGAATCTCGCAGATTTCGCGCAGTACCGGACACGAGGAGATCACCGATGACGTTTGCGACGATTGAGCATGTACTGGAGCAGCTGCGTTCCGGGCGTCCGGTGCTCGTCCTGGACGACGAGGATCGGGAGAACGAGGGGGACGCCATCCTTGCCGCCGAGCTCGCCAGTCCGCAATGGGTGGGATGGATGGTGCGGCACACCTCTGGGTACCTGTGCGCCCCGATGGAGGACACCCGCGCCGACCGACTCGGCCTGCCACTCATGTGGTCGGCGAACACCGATCCGCTGCGCACCCGCTACACCGTGTCGGTGGATGTCTCGACCTCGACCACCGGGATCAGCTCGGTGGAACGGGCCGCCACGACTCGCGCTCTGGCCGACCCACGTACCACCTCCGCCGATCTCATTCGCCCCGGCCACGTCCTGCCGCTGCGTGCGCGGGACGGGGGTGTGCTCACCCGTCGTGGCCACACCGAGGCCGCCGTAGACCTCACCCGGCTGGCCGGTCTGCAGGCCGTGGGGCTCATCGGCGAGATCGTCCACGACGACGGCACCTGCGCCCGTACCCCAGACGTCCTGGCTCTGGGGCAGGCCGAGGGCCTCGACGTCATCACCATCGAGTCGCTGGCGAACTGGCGTCGATCCCATGAGGAACAGCCATCCACCACGACGCCAGGCAGCAGCACGACCCGGGTGAGTCCCACGGTGAGTGCCCAGTTGCCCACTCGTCATGGCGTGTTCACCATGACCGGTTACCACGATCAGCTCACCGGCGCCGAACACGTCCTGCTCGTGGCCCAGCGCGGTCTGGGGGACGAGCGTCAGCCACTGGTGCGGGTGCACTCGGAGTGCCTCACCGGCGACGCCTTCGGCTCCTTGCGGTGTGACTGCGGGGAGCAGCTGCAGACTGCGATGCAGACGGTCTCCGATCACGGTGGTGCCGTCATCCTGCTACGTGGCCAGGAAGGACGCGGTGTTGGGCTGCTGAGCAAGATCGCCGCCTACCACGTCCAGGACAGCGGGCTCGACACGGTCGATGCTCAGACCACCCTGGGGCTGCCGGTCGACGCCCGGGAGTACGGCGCTGCAGTGGCCATCCTGCGCGATCAGGGCATTGACGCGGTACGGCTGCTCACGAACAATCCCGACAAGGTGACGGGTCTGCGTGCCGGCGGCATCACCGTCGAGCAGGTGGGGCTGCAGATCGACCCACACACCCACGACATCGACTATCTGCGTACCAAACGTGACCGGATGGGCCATCTGCTCACCCTGCCTGCCGAGCCCGACAATGCCCTCACTGCCACAGCCGATCCGGACGACACCGATGTGCCAGACGGCCCCACCGACAAGGAGATCTCATGAGCACCCGAACCAGTTTCTCCGGGCCTGCCGCCCCAGACCTCACCGGACTGCGCGGTGATGGGCTCAAGGTGGCCATCGTCGCCGCCCAGTGGCATCAGGAGATCATGGATGCCCTCGTCGACGGGGCCACCCGCGGTCTGGCTGAATCTGGGATCGACGAGCCGCGGGTCGTGCGCGTGCCGGGCACCTTCGAGCTGCCCGTGGTGTGCTCCCGACTTGCCTCCTCCATGATGTTCGACGCCCTGGTCGCCCTGGGGGTCGTCATCCGCGGCGGAACCCCGCATTTCGACTACGTCTGTCAGGCGGCGACGAGCGGCATCACCCAGGTGTGCGTCAACACAGGTGTGCCGATTGGGTTCGGGGTGCTCACCTGTGATGACGAGCAGCAGGCCGTCGACCGAGCTGGTCTCCCGGAGTCGCGGGAGGACAAGGGGTTCGAGGCGGCACAGGCTGCGATTGCCACCCACCAGGCGATTCGGTCCATCGGCTGCTGAGCGATCTGATAAGTGGTGGTTGCCACGGGTCGACGGGAGGCGGCAGTTTGGCCCGAGCCCTGGCCCGCGCTCCCGGGGCCAGGAGGGGATGAGCCCAGAATGCAGAACAGACCACGTCCTGGTCTGCGTTTTCCGGGGATCCGGCGTCCTGCCCCACGGTCTGAGCCTCTCGGACTCGCTGGCCCTCGGGACGGTGACGATTCGGTACCGACGCTGGACAGGCAGGCACTGATCCGACGTCATTCGATAGGATGTGGGAGTGACATTGCGCGTTGTCGTCCTCATTTCCGGAAGTGGCACGCTTCTGCAGGCCCTCATCGACTCCTGCCATCACCGCGATGTCGAGATCGTCGCGGTGGGCTCCGAGATGCCCGATGCGTACGGCCTGCAGCGAGCCCGCGAGGCTGGTGTCGACGTGTTCGTCGAGCCGCTGGCCAAGGGTGATGACCGTGCCGCCTGGGATCGGCGTCTCACCGACGACGTCGCACGCTACGAGCCCGATCTCGTCGTGTGTGCCGGGTTCATGAAACTGCTCGGACCGACCTTCCTGGATGCCTTCGGAGGTCGCACGATCAACTCCCATCCGGCCCTGCTGCCGTCGTTCCCCGGAATCCACGGCCCCCGAGACGCCCTGAACTACGGCGTCAAGATCACCGGGACGACGATCTTCATGGTCGACGCCGGCGTCGACACCGGAAGGATCCTCGCCCAGCGTGCCGTCCCGGTGCTGGACGACGACACCGTGGAGACCCTGCACGAACGCATCAAGGTCCAGGAGCGCGAACTTCTCGTCGACGTCGTGCAAGACCTTGCCCACCACCAATGACCTCACCAGCCCGGCCACACGCCGGGCTGTCATTTTTCACATCGAAAGGAAGATTCGTGGATCGTCAACCCATCCGCCGTGCCTTGGTGTCCGTCTTCGACAAAACCGGCATCGAACAGCTTGCCACCATGCTCGACAAGGCAGGTGTGGACGTCGTCTCGACCGGGTCGACGGCCAAGGCCCTCACCGACGCCGGTCTCAAGGTCACCGAGGTGAGCACCGTCACCGGATTCCCTGAATGTCTGGATGGACGGGTCAAGACGCTCCACCCGCGCATCCACGCCGGGATCCTTGCCGATCGCAGACTGCACTCCCACCGCGACCAGCTCGCCGAGCTCGGTGTGGAGCCCTTCGACCTCGTCGTGTGCAACCTGTACCCCTTCTCCCAGACCGTTGCCTCGGGAGCCGGTTTCGACGACTGCATCGAGAAGATCGACATCGGCGGGCCGTCCATGGTGCGGGCTGCCGCCAAGAACCATGCCTGCGTGGCCGTCCTCACCTCCCCGGCACAGTACGAGGACCTGCAGCACGCCCTTGACGAGGGGGGCTTCACTGCGGCCGAGCGTCGCGTGCTGGCCGCCAAGGCCTTCGCCCACACGGCCTCCTATGACGTCGCCGTCGCTTCCTGGTTCGCGCGTCAGGACGGGGTGGCCACCGACGGGGTGCCCACCTTCGTGGGGACCACCGGCGAGCTCAAGGAGAAACTGCGCTACGGCGAGAACTCCCACCAGAGCGCCGCCGTCTATCTTGGTGACGGCGAACCTGGTCTGGCTGGTGCCAAACAGCTGCACGGCAAGGCCATGAGCTACAACAACTACGTCGACACCAACTCCGCCCGTCGTGCCGCGCACGACTTCGAGGAGCCCTGCGTGGCCGTCATCAAGCACTCCAACCCGTGCGGTATCGCCACCGGTGTCGACATTGCCGAGGCGCATCGCAAGGCACATGCCTGCGATCCGCTGTCGGCCTTCGGTGGTGTCATCGCCACCAACCGCCCGGTGAGCGTCGAGATGGCCAACCAGGTCAAGGAGATCTTCACCGAGGTCGTCATTGCCCCCGGATACGAGGACGGTGCGCTCGAGATCCTCTCGGGAAAGAAGAACATTCGTCTGCTGCAGTGCCCGGCACCGCGAATCGGTGGTCACGAGCTGCGTGAGATCGACGGTGGCCTGCTCATGATGGAGACCGACGTCTTCCAGTCCGACGGCGACGACCCGGCCAACTGGAAACTCGCAGCCGGGGAGGCCGTCGACGAGCAGACCTTGGCCGACCTCGCCTTTGCCTGGCGGGCCTGCCGCTCGGTGAAGTCCAATGCCATCCTGCTGGCCCACGACGGCGCCTCGGTGGGTGTGGGCATGGGACAGGTGAACCGGGTGGACTCCTGCAAACTTGCCGTGGACCGGGCAGGGGAGCGTGCCGCTGGATCGGTGGCCGCCTCCGACGCCTTCTTCCCGTTCGCCGATGGACCCCAGGTGCTCATCGATGGCGGTGTTCGTGCCATCGTCGAGCCCGGTGGCTCCATCCGCGACGACCAGACCATCGAGGCATGCCAGAAGGCTGGGGTGCCGCTGTACTTCACCGGAACCCGCCACTTCTTCCACTGATCGGCAGCCGACGCCACATGGCAGTGCGAACATGACTGTGGGCCCCGACTGGGGCCCACAGGTGTTGTTGATGGTGGGGGACTGCTGCCCGGAGCCGTCAGTCCAGCTCGGCGATGTAGTCCCACAGGGCCACGACGTGCTTGCCGTCGGGAGCCCACCGCACCATGCCGTCCCCAGACGGTACGACGGCATGCATCTTCACCGAGGTCGTCCTGCCGGCCTTGATGGTCCTGGGCAGTGGATCACCCTTCGGGCTCATGGTGTGGAAGGCCCCGGTGCCGTCCTGGATGTTGAACTGGGCGGGTGACAGCGGGATGTCCTTCGTCACCTCGCTGAAGGTGACCTGCCAGGTGAGGTCGGCGGATTCCTCCCCGGCCTTGGTGTCCCCACTGGGGGGCTCTGGGCCCAGGACGACCACCTTGGCCGAGACCCCGGGATCCAGCTGGGCCACCAGAGGCATGCCTTGGTACGACATGGCTGGTTCCTTGGCGCTACCGGTGGGAATGCCCTGGGGCGTGTGACCGGGCAGGAAACTGGGCATGGTCTGAGAGGAGAGCTGCTCGGCGGCGCTGGACGAGTTCGGCTGGGCCTCCTCGTTCTCGTGCTGGGAGCAGGCTGTCAGTCCGAACGTCGCAGTTGCGACGATGACCACCGGGACGATGAGGCGAGTGCGGGTCATGGGTCCTTCCTTGTGTGGCACCGGTGTCCTCCCCGCGTGGTCGGGGGAGGACACCGGTTGCGTGATGCCGTCACTGACGGCCACCTGACTCGGATGATGTCACAGACGACTGGGGCCAGGCGATGGGTGATGTGTCACTGGCCGGTGCGAGGCAGCGCAGGCTTGCCGGCCACGGCAGGAGCATCATGCTGCACCACGGACGTGCCGGGCTTGCCGGCAGGGCCGTGCGGTGTGGCCGACGAGCGGGTGGGCTTGGTGGTCGGTGTGGCCGAGCTACTGGGCGTGGCGGTCGGAGTCGGAGCAGTGCTCTGCGACGGGCTCGGCTCGGTGCTGGCGCTGGGGCTGGGCTCCTCGGAGACATTGTTGAAGATCTCCGAGCCGAACGGCATGAGGCCAGCCTGGGCGGCGTAACCAAGGTGTCCCATGCCATCCAGACCACCGGAGACGGTGCCAGCCGGGAGCTTGTCGTTGTTGGTGCCCTGCGACACCTGGAAGATGTCCTCCATCGTCCGCAGCCACGAGTAGTGGTTGTAGTGCGTGTGGGAGACGGTCCCGGGCTTGATGAGCGGGGAGATGAGCACCGAACCGGTGATACCGCCGCCGGGGGTGGCGTCCTGGGCGTTGAAGGTGGCCAGCGGGGACTCGCCCTCGTTGAGGTGACCGGGGATGCCGGTGGCCGACATGGTGATCTCGCTCACCTCACCGGTCGTCTTGAGCGGCTTGTCATTCTTGTCGACGAGGATGAAGGAGCTTTCGGTGATGGGGTCGGAGGACTTCTCGACCTGCTGCGGACCCTCGTTCTTCACGGCTCCGATGTAGGCCCCCTCGGGGATACCCGTACCGGTGACCTTGCGACCCAGATCCTTGACCGTGACCGGGGCGTAGACCGAGCTCACGCCGGCCTCGGCCTTGGCCTCGACGGTCTTGGCCTTGCCATAGCCCCAGCCGGCTCCGGTGTTCTTGGCACCCTTGACACAGTTGGAGGCGTCGGCGTTGACGAGGTCCTTGTCCTGCTCACAGGACGGCGGACGAGTGATGTAACCGTTGTCACCGGGGCCGGGGAACTTCTGGTTGCCGTGCTCGTCGGTCTCCATCGGGGTGTTGGGGCCGGTCGGCTCCCAGTCGACGTCCACACCGTTGATGTTCTGTCCGGCGGCGTCGGCAGCCACGAAGTTCTTCCCCATTCCGGACGGGTTGGGGAAGGTGTTGGGGGCGTACTTCTTGTAGCCCTCGGAGAGCTCGGTCATCGACGGGCTGGAGTACTTGTAGAGCATGTTGCCCGAGGCGTCCTTGGCGACCTTGGAGTCGTCGGTGGCGTTGTTGAAGCTCATGTTCGTGAACGGTGGGTTCGCCTCGTCGAAGGTGACGTCGATGAGACCGCCGTCCTTGAAGGCGTCGGACTTCTCGATGAGTGGGATGTAGTACTTCAGCCACAGGTCGGCGGCGTAGAGACCACCGATGTGGTTCTTCGGCGGGGTGCTCAGCGGCTTGGAGTAGTCCGGCTCGCCGTTCTCGTCGAACAGACCGGAGAGGTTGTTGCCCTTGCAGGTGGCGTCGTGGGCGTCGGAGCAGTTGTTCGGGGTGATCCAGTTGAACGCTGGCACCTGGTCGGCCGGCTTGGCCAGATCGGCCAGCAGCCCCTTGTTCGGGTCCTCGACGGACTGGATGTGGTTCTCGTCGGTCATGGTTCCGCCGTCCACCGGACTGGTGAGAGCGTCCTTGCCGGAGTTGTCGTTGCCGACGATCGAGTGGAACCACGGGAAGGGGAAGTGCTTGGCGACGTACTGGTCGTTCTCCTGGGCACCGGTGAACGAGGAGATGCCCTTGGCCTTGTCGTCGTCGGAAGGCTTCATCGACTTCGGGTTGTGCGAGGGGTCGTTCTCGCGGGAGCCGGGAGCGCCACCCAGGGCGTCCTCTCGGCCGGCCTGGGCATGCAGGTCCTGGGCGTATCCCTTCCAGGTCACGCCGGCGGCGTCGAACTGGTTGAAGAGGGTGGGAGTCTTTCGGGGGTAGGTGCAGCCGTTCTCGCCGTCCGGGGCGTTGGGGCCGGCCAGCGACATGACCTGACCGTAGTTGTCGTCGGGGCCGAAGGGCTTGCCCTTGTGCTTGGTGATGATCGACTCGTTGGAGCCCAGATCGGTGTTGGAGATGTCGCAGTCGGCCTGCAGGTCGAAGGACGTGGCCTGGCCGGAGACCAGGGAGGTGTAGTTGTCCTGGGAGTAGTGGCCGGTGCCGTAGTAGTGGGTGAGCAGGGCCCCCTGGGAGGGCAGTGTCTTCCACAGGTAGGAGTTCTGGTTGAGTCCGGTGAAGGTGGCGTCGTAGGACTTGTTCTCCAGGATGATCAACCACACGTGCTTGACGTCACCGGGCTTGAGCCCGGTCGTCGTGATGCGCTTGTGGCCGGTGGTGGAGGCCGCAGCAGGGGTCGCTGCGGGAGCAGGCTTGGTGGGTGATGGTGTCTGGGCCGCGCTGGCAGGGGTGACGAGACCGAAGGCCATGAGGCCCGCAGTCACGGCCGCTTCGGCAGCGGTGATGCGGTGATGTGTCGTGCGCATGACTTTGTTCTATCGGCACCGATGGCAATGCCAGTTTCGCGAAAGTGAACGAGAGGTGAAGAAAGTCTGAAGATTTGGTTTTCCGGATATCCTGACCGAGTGCGAGCTGGATCAGTGCAATCGGTCGCCCTGGGTCGGCAGGCATTCTCCCTCGTCGCCCGGCACTGTCGTGACGCCGGAGCCAGCCATGTCATCCTGCCCGAGTACTGCTGCCAGACGATGGTCACCCCGTGGCAGCTGGAGGGCATGGCGGTGAGTCGGGTGCGCTGTGGTGCCGACCTGCTCATGGACGCCCAACATCTTGCCGAGACGGTGGAGCGGCTGCATTCCGATGCCCGCCGTCCGGTCATCGTGCACTGCCGTACCTACGGAAACGTCGAGTCCCCACAGCTGCACAAGGTGCTGACCGAGGCCGGCCGGAACGGCGCAGGTCTCGTCATCGACACCACGCACAGTTTTCTGGACGACCCTCCCGATCGGCTGCGTGCCGTGCAGCGTGCTGCGTGCCACCTCGGCGGGCTGGGGGAGCCTGGGGTGACGGGTCCGTGTGATGAGAACCGTGCGGGTCGGGCAGGAGAGCATGGCGGCGTCACGTTCGATCGGAATCCGGCACCCCGGGGTCATGACGGCCTGCGACTGGAGGGGTCTGGTGGCCCGCAGCCGGAGGCGTCTGTTTGCCCAGTGGGGTGTCTTGAGGTGGCGAGCACCCGCAAGCTGCTGCCGGTGACCGAGTTCGCCTGGGTGGCGGGTGTGGGCCTGGGCCCGGATCACACCGGAACACATCTCGACGGCATCGGACCACGGACCCAGCTGGATGAGGACTTCACCGCTGCTCGGCAGCGTTTCCTCACCGACCCCGGCGTGGACACCTTCGAGTGCGCCGAGGACCTTGCCGACGAGGCTTGGCGGCCCGTTCGTCCAGCTCGACGTGCATCGAGGGCATTCGCCACCTTTGACCTGGCAGGGTGTGCACGCCGGATTCGTCGAACCCGACAACGCGTTCTGGACGCCCTGCCGGCAGTGGAGGTCGTCAACCCTGCCGCCACCTGCCCGCTCATCGTGCGAACTCGGCGGGCCGATGCCCTTGCCGATGACCTGCACGATCATGGCATCGTCGGCCCGTTGCACTGGGACCGTCCAGAGCATCTGCCCGCAGACACGCGATGGCCCACCGACCTGCTCTGCCTGCCAGTCGTCATGACCGATGCCCAGATCGAGGTGGTGGCACGGCATGTGCGCAGCTGCAACCGTGGCTGATTGCCGTGTTTCTGCCGAGTGAAGCGATATCATGAGCCTGATACGTGCTGAGCAGATGGGCACAGCACCATGTTGGCCGCAACCCGACGAGGACGAGGGATGAGCGAAAAGAAGACCGCAGCAGACACTCTCCGGGTACTCGTGTACTCCGACGACCGCAACGTGCGCCAGGAGATTCGGCTCGCGTTGGGCACGTCCATCGCCGCTGATCTGCCCCCGGTCGAGATGACGGAGACCGCCACCCAGAAGGCTGTCATGGCCGCTGTCGACACCGGGCAGTACGACGTCGTCATTGCCGATGGGGAGGCAGTTCCCTCCGGTGGCATGGGAGTGACCCATCAGATGAAGGACGAGGTGGACGACTGCCCGCCCGTCGTGCTGCTCGTGGCTCGCGAGGCCGATGCTTGGCTTGCGAGTTGGTCACGCGCCGATGCCATCTCCACCCACCCCGTCGACCCCATCGGCCTGCCACAGACCGTCGCCACCGTGGTGCGGGCTGCCTGACCGGAGAGATCAGCGGGCTGCCGAAGACAGGGGGCCGACCGTCTCGTGGCTGGTTGATCGCCGTCTCGGTTTGATCCCCCGTTGCCACGTACCTCGTTGCCACGTGCGGTATCGGCTCGGTGGCAGTGTCTGCCCCCGAGTCACGTGTTCGCGCCCCGGAGTGGGGTCCGGGCGGATTCCCCGTGCAGATCTGGTCCGTCGCGCATCGTCCTTGGTTCGTCGCGCGTTGTCGCGATGCGGCGGTATGCGCGTCCTCTGACCAGACGGATCAGGCTGGTGGTACTGAGTATGACCGTGTGAGGGCGTGACCGTGTGAGGGCACGACGGGGTGCGGGCAGGCAGTGCGGGACATGACAGCATGGGGCAGTGGCGGGCCTGGGCGGTTCCGGGTCAGGCCCGGACGGTGAGCAGCCCGATCCATGGACCGATCCACAGCGCTGGACCGTAGGCAATGGCGGCTCCCCACACCGAGGGGTGACGGCGTCGCCACCATGTGACGCCCACGGACATCACCGCGCCGACCAGGGTGGCACCCAGCAGACTCGTCATGACTGCATCTGCCCCCAGACTTGCCGCCACGGCGCCCATCCCGGCGGCAAGACGTACGTCCCCGTACCCCAGTGAGCCGCTGAAACGCCACAGCAACCAGAAGGGCAGAGCTGCTCCGACGGCTCCCAGAGCCATGAAGAGAAGCATGGGGAGAAGATCGTGCACCCCTGGGGCAACGATCCCAGCAGCCACCAGGGTGCCGAGCGCTGCCTGCCCCACGCAACCGAACCAGAGCCGTCTGGGTAGAAAAGTGGTGCGAACGTCGACGCTGACCAGGGCCGTGACGGACCCGCCCCACACCCACCACAGCGGAAGACACCACCGTGGGGCTGCTGCGCTAGCGGCACCTGCCATCCCGGCCACCAGGCACGTCGTTCCGACGAATCCGGGGGCTCGCAGATCACAGTACCTCGGTTTGACGGCGAGGACCTCGGCTCCGACCTCAGTCTCGCTGGGCTCGGGCAGACGTGGGACGACGAGGACGGCGTGCACCAGTGCCAGGAGTGTGCAGATGACTGAACTGATGAGGCTGATCATGCGTCAGGCCGCGTCGGTGAGCACGGCGACGTGAGGTGAACCCGTCGCCGGGGCATTGATCCTGGCGGGGATCTGGAGACGCTCGCATGCCGCCATGGCGCGCAACCTGACCATGAGCGTACAGGTGGTGGAGTCGCCATTGGCAAGCCCCTGGACGGTGCGATGATGCGCTCCCAGGAAGCCGGCGATGTGATCCATCGACCAGCCGTTGGTGCACAGCATGTGTATTCGGCGACGGGTGCTCGTCGCATCGACGAGCGTGGTGGTGGTCGCAAAGATGTGTTCGGGGCGGATGCCGATGAGTCGAGTGGCATCGATCGAACGAATTCGTCTGATCGGGGCACCCACGCCCACGAGGCGGGCGATGGTGCGGCTCGAGACGCCGGAGAGCACGGCGATCACTCGCCAGGGGACGGCAGTCTGCGCCACGAGCCATCGGACGTGGGCGGCGAAGACTTGTGCCGGCACCCAGGAATTCATGTCTGATGTCAGACGGATGGTGGCGGCAGTGGTGGGTCGACAAGATTGGGGAGTGAGGGATGATGGCGGCACAGCAGTCTCCGATCGACACACGTGGCAGGGGTGAATGCCTTCATCCTGCGTGTCTGGGCAGGTGGAGCACAGGCGTATCGGTGATCTCTCGATGAAACTTGGATGACGGTTCTGCACCGCAGAGGAAACATCCCTAGTCAGCTGTGAGCGCAAAAATCCCGTGAGCCGTGTCAGCGACACGACCCACGGGATGCGATTGCCCGGCAGACGTCAGGTCGGTGACTCGACTCGATCAGTCACGACGTGCCGGTCGGATCGGTCGACTCACCGCTGGGCCCGGGTGAACCCGGCCTTCTTGGCAGCCTCTTCGGTGGTGAACCAGACGTCGGCAATGGTGCGGTCGTAACCACCGGAGCCGGGCACGTGGTACTTCTTGGAGCGCTCGTTGCCCTTGATGATGAAGCCTTCCGGCGGGTTGTCGCCCACATAGGAGTCAACGGACGTGTCCTGCGTGGACTCGGCCTTGGGATCCTCGGCAACCAGTGCGGCCACGGGTTCTGGCGAGGTGTCGGCAACGGACCTTGCCGCAGACTTGGAACCAGTTGCCGGCTTCTCGGGCTTGGCCACTGGCTTGCTGGCGCCGTGGTTCGACTTGTGGCCCTGGGCCGGTGCGCCCTCAGCCGTCATCTCGGTGGCGGAGTTGCCCTCGGTGACGGTGTCTGGGGCAGTGGCCGGAGCGTCATCCTTCGGCGACGTCGAGGCATCATCCTTGCAGTCGCAGGAGGATCCCTTGGCGTCGGAGCAGCACGAGGCGGCATCGTCCTTGGAGAATGCCGTCGGTGCCTTCGGGGTCCACGAGTAGGTCTCAGTGGGTTCATGGGCAGTCCAACCGTCGTCGGAACTGGTGAGGAACTTGCGGGCGGCATAGATTCCGACCCCCACTGCGGACACGACGGAACCCCAGCACAGGAACTTCTTGAACCCGCCGTGCTTCTTCTCACTCTTCTCAGGCTCGAGGGACTCGCCACGAATAGCTGCCACGGCTGCCTTTCGGCGCTGTCTGGCCTCCTGGGTCATGGGGTGTTCGGAGACCTGGGAGGCCTTTTCCTCGAGTCCGGGGAGGATGTCCTCCTGAAAGGAGTCGTAGGCCTGGTGAAATTTCTCTGACGCCACCTCCTTGGCATTCTCCAAGGTGGGACCCATGTTCTTCTGGGCCTCGGAGAGAGCCTTGCCACCCAGCTCCTTGGCCTGTTCGGTCAGCGGCGCGAGTTTCTCACCAGCAGCCTTCGCCCATGGTGCGATCTTCTCCGAAGCCTGAGATGCCAGTGGGCCGGCTTTCTCCTGGGCGGCGGTCAGATATGCGGCAGCTGCCTCCAACGCCTGAGCCCTCTGCTCCTTGAACGACGAGGAGAGGTTGCTGGCGGCGGCCTTGTCGGCGGCGGCCTTCGCCTTCTTGTTGCGGGACACGTTTCCTCCATCAATAGGGGTCAAGCTCGTGATCGAGCACAATCCACGGTATCCCGCGTTCCAGGCATCTGTAGCGTTTGGCCGAAAATTCCCGACTGCCCACGTCGATGGGTAGGGTGAAGAGGAAAGATTCATCTTCCACGAAAGGCAGCACGGTGGCTTCCACTGCGACTCTGCACACCAACCACGGTGACATCACCCTCAATCTCTTCGAAGACCAGGCCCCCAAGACGGTGGCCAATTTCGTCGGGCTCGCCAATGGCACCAAGGAGTACCTTGACCCACGCACCGGCCAACCCACCACCGGAAAGTTCTATGACGGGCTGGTCTTCCACCGCGTCATCGATGGATTCATGATCCAGGGCGGCTGCCCGCTGGGTACCGGAACTGGTGGCCCCGGTTACCAGTTCGCCGACGAGTTCCATCCCGATCTCAACTTCGGCAAGCCCTACCTGCTGGCCATGGCCAATGCCGGTCCGGGCACCAATGGCTCCCAGTTCTTCATCACCGTCGCCCCGACCCCACACCTCAACCGTCGGCACACCATCTTCGGTGAGGTTGCCGACGAGGAGTCCCGCAAGGTCGTCGACGAGATCGCCGCCGTGCGCACCGGTCGGATGGATCGCCCGGTCGACCCGGTCGTCATCGAGTCCGTCGAGATCGCCTGACTCCTGCCTCACACGTCCCAGCCCCTGCCAGCCCTTGCGGCTCCAGCCCCTGTCAGCCTCGTGGCGCATGCCACGATCTGTCAGGTGGCGTCATGCCACGATCGGTCGGCAGGTGGCTGGGACGCCGTGCGTCTCGGTACGAAGGCTGCGCACTTGGGCGGCCAGCGCCTGGGCGTCGACGTAGATGTGCGCCGGCCAGGACCAGTCACCGTCGATGTCGACCAGACGCACTCCCTCCTCCTCGAACCACGAGGCGATGAGCTCGGCTTCCTCGACAGTGCAGGCTGGCAGACCGCTCACCGGTGGCGGCAGGACGGTCTGGGCAGCGGTGACGATCGCATCGATGGCGGGCATGGGGTTGCCGCCCACCCGGACCCGTCCGGCACCGGCCAGTCGGCCGTATCGCACGACATGGACGTGCCAGAAGTCGTCGACCCGCTGGGCAGCGACGATCTGGGGGCACCGTGCCAGCGATGCCAGCCGCGCCCCGCGTCGTCCCACCCGCAACAGGGTCAGTGCACGATCGGTGCGAGCTCCGGCCTCCTCGAAACGATCGGCATCGGCGAGTTCGGCTATGCGCGCTGCGTGTCCAGTGGCAGCTGCCGTGACGTCGCGGGTCATGATCCGGGTGGCGAGCTCGACGATCTCCTGGTAGCTGGCACGATCCGGGTGCAGACACGGAGCCGGGCACCTTCCCATCTCGGCCAGGGGACAGCCGTGCGGATGCGAACTCAACGCCCCGGTGCACTCGCGCAGCGGGGCGATCTCTCGCAACGCTCGACAGGCATCGACGGCGTCGTCACGCCGGGTGAACGGTCCCCAGTACACCCGGCCGGGCTGGGTGGTGGATCGCACGATCGACAGTCTCGGGAAGGCCTCGTCGGTGAGCGTCACCCAGGACACCTTGTTCTGGCGTTGGGAACGACGGTTGTACCGAGGGCTGTGGGCATCGATGAGGCGCAGTTCCACCACCCCGGCCTCCAGTGGCGTGGTACAGGTCTGGTGACCCACCGCGGTGGACAGCCGGACCATCTCGTCCATGCGGGAACGATGCTCCGAGGCCGTGAAATAGGTTGACACCCTGCGGCGCAGATTCACCGACTTTCCCACGTAGAGCACTTCGTCGGGGTGCCCGGGCTCCTCACGGTGGAACCAGTACACCCCGGGCTCCTCGGGCAGGTCCTTTGCCCACACCCGCTTGGCCCGACGCTGCCTGCTCACGTGATGGGTGAACTCGAGGACGTCCTCCAGGGTCGTCACCCCAAGGTTCCCGATCCGCTCCAGCAGCCCGTGCAGCACGTCGACGGTGGCACGGGCATCGTCCAGGGCACGGTGGTCCGGTGAGGTCTGGGCATGGAAGAGGGTGGCCAGCGAGCCCAACCTGTAGCTGCGTACCTCCTCGCGGTGCAGTGTCATACGCGCCAAGGTGAGGGTGTCCACCACCTGGTGACCCGGCCAGGGATGGTCATGGGCCTGGTAGGCGCGTCGGAGGAAACCGACGTCGAAACGGGCGTTGTGCGCGACGAGCACCGTTGAGTGGCTGAACTCGATCCAGCTGGGCAGCACTGCGCCGATTCGTGGGGCGGTGCTCACCATGGCGTCGGTGATACCGGTGAGCACCTGCACCGAGGCTGGAATGTGCTCACCCGGGTTGACGAAGGTCTGGAACTCGCCCTGCACCACACCACCACGCACCTTCACAGCGCCGATCTCCGTGATCGCGTCGTCGGTGGACAGTCCCGTCGTCTCCAGGTCGACGACGCAGAACGTCACCTCGGACAGCGGCGTGCCGAGGTCGTCGAACGAGGGTTGCAGGTGTGCTGATGAGGAATCTGGCATGGTGACGAGGGCGGTGTGTCGGGGTCATGGATTCGGTGCGGCGACGTATGGGATACGGCCTCAGATCAAGTGTAGAATATGTGTTCGATCGTTTCGAGGTCTGGCCTGCGAGTCGCACGAGTTTTCGGGGGAATGGTACAAGTCATCGGAATCGACGCCCAAGCGGTTCGGGACGAGCGATTAAGCTGTGCACCACACACAGGAAAGTGGGGAAGCAGTGCTCAGTATCGGAGTCGACATCGGGGGGACGAAGGTTGCCGCCGGCGTCGTGGACGAGGACGGTGAGATCCTGCGTCATCTGGTGCGTCCGACGCCGTCACGTAGTCCGGAAGCCGTCGAGAACGCCATCGTCGAGGCCGTGGACTCCCTGTCGGACGGGCTGCCCGTGAGATCGGTGGGCATCGGTGCCGCTGGGTGGGTGGACACCGAGCAGGCCCTGGTGCGATTCTCCCCACACCTGGCCTGGCGCAACGAGCCGTTGCGAGATCGTCTCTGCGAGCGGATCGACCTGCCGGTCATCGTCGACAACGACGCCAATGCGGCTGCCTGGGCGGAGTACGAGTTCGGGGCGGGACGTGACTCCCGGGTCATGACGTGCATCACCCTGGGAACCGGTATCGGTGGGGCGCTGGTCATCAATGGCCGGGTGTTTCGCGGCCGTTACGGCATGGCCGGTGAGTTCGGCCACATGGCGGTGGTACCCGATGGGCACTGGTGCCCGTGCGGAAACCGCGGGTGCTGGGAGCAGTACGCCTCGGGAAACTCCCTGGTGCGTGATGCCAAGGCCCTGCTGGCCGAGGGCTCCCCAGAGGCATTGAGCCTGCTGCACTACGTGCCCGACAAGGATCCGGCACATCTCGTCGGACCGGATGTGAGTCGCGCGGCGGTGGATGGCAACCAAGTGGCCATCGAGCTCATCGCCGACGTGGGGACCTGGCTCGGGCGAGGCATGGCGAGTCTGGCAGCTGCGCTGGACCCAGACCTTTTCGTCATCGGTGGGGGAGTCAGCGCTGCCGGGGATCTGCTCCTCGACCCAGCGCGGGCTGCCTTCGGACGTGCCCTCACCGGCCGTGGGTATCGTCCGGTTGCCGGGGTGGAGCGGGCTCGGTTCGGCAACGACGCCGGTCTCATCGGGGCTGCCGACCTGGCTCGGCACTCCATCACCGACCCGCCCGGCGCTGCGCGCGGGTTCTGGCCACAGCGGCGCTCCCGTCACCGACGCCGTATGTTCTCCGCACGTCGCTGAGATGCGGGGCGACCGGCAGCGAGGACATCGAGACACTCGCCCGATCGGATGATCGGGGGCCTGTTGCGACCATGCCCGTGGGGTGAAGTCGCTATCGTGTGTGATGAAACGGTGAGAGGAGGCCACATGTGGTATCAGTTCTTCAAGTACACACTGTTCGCTCCGGGCACGCGGCTGGTCTGTCGTCCGTGGGTCGTCGGTGAGGAGAACATACCGACTGATGGCGGTGCCATCCTGGCGAGCAACCACCTGGGGGTGCTCGATCCGTTGATCGTGGCCTCGATGATTGACCGCCCGATCACCTATCCTGCCAAGAAGGAACTCTTCGATCCCTCCGGTGGCCCGGGCAAGCGGATCGTCGCATGGTTCATGCATGCCGTCGATCAGGTGCCACTGGACCGTTCCGGGGGCCGTGGCTCCCTCACCGCCATGGATCCGGTGCTGGAGAGGCTGCAGGAAGGTGGCCTGGTGGGCATCTTCCCGGAAGGTACTCGTTCAGCAGATGACCGTATGTTCAAGGCGAAGACGGGTGTCGCCCGCCTTGCCCTGACCGCCAAGGTCCCGGTGATACCAGTGGGGGTCGCCGGGTCACAGACGAGCAGAACGGTGTGCGGCATTCCCCTGTGCTCGCGCCCGGGGCTCATCTTCGGCAAGTCGCTGGACTTCTCCGACTACTCCGACCGGGTTGGTGAGACGGCGGTGCTGCGCTGGGTGACCAACGAGATCATGGACGCCGTGGCCGAGCTCACCGGTCAGGAATATGTCGACGTCTTCGCGACGCGCGTCAAATACGGAAACCTCCGGGGCAAGGACCTCACGCCGTGGGTACGTGATCGTCCGGGCCATGTGGCACCACCCGCCCCCAGGAAGGATCGACAACGCGCCACCAGCGCGGCTGAAGTCGAGACCCAGCCCGGCATCGACGGCACCTCTTCCACGGCATCCCAGCCGCTATCCGTCCTGACGGATCTGCACTGAAGAGACCGCCGATGAATCCCCTTCGACGCTGGCTCAGTGGTGGAACATCCGTCAGGCTCCAGGGCGCGGACCTGCCAGACGGCCCCTTCATCCTGGCTGTCCACCATTCACGCAGGATGGACGTCGTCGCGGTTTCCTCTGCACTGCGCGCCCACACCAGCACCCGGCTCTGGTTGGGCTTGGTGACTCGTGCGCATCCGTACCCGTGGAGCACCCGGGTGCGGGCAAAGGCATTCTCCATGTTGCAGGCCGGGCGAGCAGTCGTCGCCTTCCCCGAGGTGGCGACGGCCCCTGGCAAGGCGGTGTACAAGGCCGACATCGGGGTCGCCGATCTGGCCCTGCACGCCAAGGTCCCGGTGGTCCCCGGATACCTCGACCACGAGGGATCATGTCTGGTGGTGGGCGAGGCCCTGGACTTTCGTCGGCACTGGGACACTCGGGGGAGCAGGCCCATCGTGCGGGCCATGGCCGACGAGATCATGATCGCCATCGCCGAGCTGAGCGGCCTTCCCTACCGCGACCTACCAGCTTCGTCGGTACGAGCCCAACGAGCAGCGGATCGTGCCGATCGAGCTGCGGCACGTGAACGGGAACGTCGACTGCGCGCCGAGCGGGAACGGGAGGAGGCCCTGGCAGAGGAACGCGAACTGGCGGCAGCAACCATGGATGCCAGGCGAGCCGCCCGCCTGCATGCATTGGAGGCTGCGATGGCCGACCGTGCGGCTCAGGGGGCCGGTCGCGAGATTCATGGTGAGGACGAGTGACCCGTTCGTTCCGAAGACCTGCGTGCCATACCTCGCAGACGCTTCGGTGACCGCGCCCGAGACACCGATCATGCCTGACTCGTCGGCAAAGGACCTCGGCACCCCGGTGCCACCGCCCTCTCGCAGGTCTGGCCGATGAGCCCGTCAGCCGAAACGACCGCGCTGCCAGCTGAACCGCTGCTCGTGGACTCGTCGTGCGACCCGTCAAGTGACTACACTCCCGTCGTGCCCACACCTGTTCCGACCCTCGAGAGTCTGCGCGCCATGCCGGTGGAGCAGCAACCCAGGTACTCGGACCCCCAGCAACGCCGTCGGGTCGTGCAGCGCCTGCGTGCCCTTGCGCCACTGGTTCGTGCCCGGCAGTGTGACGAGCTGCGTTCCCGTCTGGCCGACGTCGCCGGAGGACATGCCTTCCTGCTGCAGGGAGGTGACTGCGCGGAGACCTTCGCAGGGGTGCGTGCCGACAACATCGGCAACAAGGTGCGGGTGCTGTCGTCGATGGCCGCGGTGATGGCCGATGCTGCCGGCGTTCCCGTGGTTACCGTGGGACGGATCGCAGGCCAGTACGCCAAACCGCGCTCGCGACGCACCGAGACTCGGGACGGCGTCGAGCTGCCGAGCTACCGGGGAGACGCCGTCAACGGATTCGAGTTCACGGCCCGGGCTCGCCAGCATGACCCCGAGCGTCTGGAGCGGATGTATCGTGCCGCCGCTGCGACCCTCGAACTCGTGGCGGGCACTGGGCGTCACCTGCGTGTCTGGGCGAGTCACGAGGCCCTCCTGCTGGACTACGAACATTCCCTGACGCGTGTCGACGAGCACTCCCAGCTGCCCTACGACCTGTCTGGTCACCTGGTGTGGCTGGGGGAGCGGACCCGTCGACTGGACGGGGCCCACGTCGCCTTCCTCCAGTCGGTGCACAACCCGGTGGGGGTGAAGCTGGGACCCTCCGCCACTGCTCAGCAGGCCGTCGCCTTGGCCGAGGCGCTCGACCCGCGACACACCCCCGGCCGGCTCACCGTCATCACCCGGATGGGGGCCGGACGGGTACGTCGGCTGCTTCCCCCGATCATCAGGGCCGTCGAGGCCACCGGTCGGTCGGTGGTGTGGTGCTGTGATCCCATGCACGGCAACACCTTCGAGACCGCCAATGGCTACAAGACGAGGTCGTTCCACGACATCTGTGCCGAGGTCAACGGCTTCTTCGACGTCCACGAGGAGCTGGGCACCAGACCTGGTGGGGTGCACGTCGAGCTCACCGGCGACGATGTCACGGAATGTCTGGGCGGTACCGACGCCTTGGCCGAGTCGGATCTGGGGAATCGGTACGAGACGGTCTGTGACCCGCGCCTCAACCGCAACCAGTCGATGGAGCTTGCCCAGCTGGTCGCCGACCGATTGACGCGCAGTCACGGCTCGCACGCCCAAGGATGACCAATGCCACAATGCCACAGGTGCCCATCTGCGGGGTGGGCCGCCAGGACGGTCTCTGGTGGGAGCGTCACTCGATGCGGATTCGGCGGATCTTGACCGAAACCCGGGGTGTGGTCAGGCCGACGATGACACACTGGGGGCATGAAGATTTCCCACCTCGGTCACTCATGTGTTCTCGTCGAAGCCGCTGGAGCCCGGATCCTCATCGACCCCGGTGACGGGTCGCAGGCATGGCACGACCTGACCGATCTGGATGTCATCCTGGTGACCCACCGTCACCCCGACCATGTGGACCCGGCCCACATCAAGGACTTGGTCAATGCCAATTCCTCGGCGATCTGCCGTGCCGAGGCCGGGGCGTGCACCACCGTGCCAGAGCTGGATGCCGACCCGATCGCGCCCGGTGACGTGCTCGAACTCGGTGACGTGCGCATCGAGGCGGTTGGTGGGCGGCACGCCACGATCCACCGTGACCTGGAGCCGATCGGCAATGTCGGCTACCTCATCGGCGAAGGCTTGGGGACGATCCTCTACCACCCCGGTGACGAGCTCGACGAGATGCCACGTGGGGTGGATGTGTTGGCCGTGCCGATCCAGGCACCGTGGGCAGCCATGAAGGAGACGATCGACTTCACCCGAGGTGTCGGTGCCCGGCATGCCTTCATGATCCACGACGCCCTGCTCAGCGAGCGTGGCTGGAATCTCATGTACGGCATGCATTCCCAACTCACCGACACGCAGTTCCACGACCTGCGTGGTGGACAGCCGTGGGAGGTGCCCCAGGACTGAACGTGGACGTCACGCCCCTGTGGGCGAGACGTGGTTGCCGTCGTCTGGGATGTCGGGAGGCCCGAGGATGCGTTCTCGGGCCTCATCCGTGTTGTAAGTGTGCGTGCGACCGGTGGGTCTGAGGCCAGGTCGTGTCAGATCAGGCGGTCCAGGGACGGACGTGGTGCCCTGATGTCGGGCTGGGCCGGGGACGGGATGGTGGATGTGGTCGGGGCGAAGGTGCCACGTCTACGCCCGGCAGGCCGCACGACCAGGAACATGGCAGCCATGATGGCGATCGCACCGAGAATCATCTGACCGGTGAAGACCTCTCCGGCGATCCCCACCGCGAAGACGGCACTCCACATGGGCTCGGTGCACATGATGACTGCTGACCGGGTGGCGTCGACGCGGGTCTGGGCCCAGCTCTGCAGGAAGACCGTCACCGTGCCGCAGATGATGCCGAGGTAGGCGATGGCGGTCCAGTCGCTGATCCCCGAGGGCAGGATGATTCCGCCGGGGGCTGCGAACAGTGTTGCCATGACGGCAATGGTGAGGGTTTGGTACAGCCCCAGCGATGCGACGTTGTTGGGTGTTGCGAACTTACCGGTGGCCACGATGTGGCTGGCGTAGGCGACGGCCCCGAGGAAGGTGAGCAGTTCACCGGTACCCAGACCGGTACTCAAGGCAGAAGGATCGATCGCCAGCGAACCAAGCCCCACGGTGGCGAACCCCACGGCCACCCAGACCGGTTTGGTGACCTTTCTGCCCAGGAACAGGGCAGCCAGCAGCGGAGTGATGACGACGTACAGGCCCGTGATGAACCCATTGACCGATGCCGTCGTACCCGTCAGTCCGAGAGCCTGCAGAATCTGGCCAGCGCCGAAGAGGAAGCCGAGGACGACTCCGCTGCGAATCGTCTTCCATGAGGCCTTCCACGCCTTGGGAAAGACGATGCCGAAGGCCAGCGCAGCCATGATGAAACGGCTCGACAGCAACGAAGCCGGGTCCATGTGGGCATAGGCGTTCTTCATGACGATGAGGGTGGAACCCCACAGCATCGCCATGAGCAGGAGAGCCGCGTATGCCAGACGCGATGAACGGAATCCGACCATGGCCACATGGTAACAAAAGAATCTTTGGAGAACAAACCGATGTTCCTTGGTTTATTGCGTCATGAAGCGATTTGATCGAACAAATGACACTGAAGCTTCGAGAAAACCGAAAATCCTTTGGACATCACGCGGTTTCTGGTGTGGTTCCTCAGCAGTCTGCTGGGTACGTGTTCCGATGGGTCTCACCCATTGCACTGCGGGAAACATGCGTGAGTTGCCTTGTCGGGGGGACCCTCGACGTGTGTACGTGGCAGAACTCGCCGTGTGACCCTGGAGATGACGTGTGGACCCGTGGGGTGGGTGTGCGGTCAGTGCAACATCAGGAGTGCGAACAGGACGAGCACCACGATGGTCACCGTGGTCACGGGATGATGGTGCCGTGATGGCTGACCAGCGGTGCTCGCCTGCTTGATGTTTCTGCTCGATGCCGAGGAGGCTGACGCCGTCCGCGAGCCGGAGCGCTGATCCACCGGCATGACGGAGGATGAGGAAGCCCGGCCCAGGGGCCGTCCCGTGACGTTGCTCGAGACGACAGGTGTGCCACCCGTCATGGTCGCGGTACGGGCGCCATGGCGCGTCCGCTGCCAGCTTGCCCTCGTCCCCGGCTGCGCACCCTGGTACCAGGAGGCCCTGGTGGTTGTGGCACCAGTGGTGGGACGCCCATGGTTCTGGTTCGACCCCATCCTCTGACCGGAAGGTCGGGCCGGGTGGCCGTGGCGGTGCACCCGGGTGGGGTCCGTCGGCGGAGCGTAATCGTGGTGCGTCGCCGTACCCGGATGTGGGCCACGTGCCGATGCGTCCCTGGCGCCACGCGCGGTGCTGCGGGGGCGTCTGCGATCACTGCCACGCCGAGTTGCCGCCGTCTGCTCGCCTGGTGACCTGGTGCCACTGCGCAGATCGACATCGCCATGACTGCCCTCGTGGGTTCCGTGACTCGTCCGATACTCGGCGTGCGGCGTCTGGACGGAGCTGTTGGGTCGTCGAGGCTGCCCTATCGATGCCGGGGAGATGCTCCGGCCGGGTGCCACGGCCGATGGATCCCTGCCCGGTCCGGTCGTCGTTCGGGAGGAGCGCGGTGTGGCACCTGGGGTACGTCGGGCATGTGAGGTGTGTGTCATCAAGGCCTGCAGACTGGGATCCGTGGTGCCGGTACGGATGCTGTGTCGGGCGCGGCGTACCAGATCCAGCAGATGGCGGCCGTTCTCCGGCCGGCCCCGTGGGTCCCTGCAGGTGCAGGCCAGTACGAGGGCATCGACGAGCTCCGGGACGGGCTGACGATTCTGGTTCCTCGAGTGCTCCGACAGGTAGGACGAGGGGGTCGGGACGTCCTGTCTCACATGCGCCAGGGCAGTGCTGAACGGGGAGTCACCCACCAAGGGCTTGTCGCCGGTGAGCATCTCGAACAGCACGATTCCGGTGGAGTAGACGTCGGAACGCTCATCGGCGGGAATCCCCTCCACGAGCTCGGGCGGAATGTAGCTGGGGGTGCCCATGAGCTGACCATTGTCGATGGACATCGTCTGGGCGCCGATGGCACGAGACAACCCGAAATCGGCCACCTTGATCCGCCCGCGGTCCGAGATGAGTACGTTCTCGGGCTTGACGTCGCGATGCAACAGCCCGTCGGTGTGTGCGCTGGCCAGGGCGCACGAGATCGACTCGAGGTATTCCAGGGCGAGGTGGGCGGGCAGGGGGGCCTGCCGGGTGATGACATGGCGCAGGGTGCAGCCCGGCACGTACTCCATGACGATGAAGGGGCGATCGTCCTCGACGCCCTGGTCGAACACACTGACGATGTGGGGGCTCACCAGTCGGGCGGCGGACTGCGCCTCGGTGTCGAAGCGTCGGATCAGCTCCTCGTCATGGTTCTCGTGCATGAGCTTGATGGCGACCACGCGACGTAGCCGACGGTCCTGGGCACGGTAGACGGTGGCCATGCCGCCTCGTGCGATTTTGGACATGATCTCGTAGCGGCCCTCAAGAACACGACCCACGTAGGGGTCGGTACTCATGGTCATGCTCACGATGCGCCTCACACACGGTCGGGGAAGAAGGCCGTGCCAGCCTGTGGTTGAGTGTACGTCGGTTGGGTGACGGGCAATCGGGGCGACGCGGAGATCCGTCGAACTCGCCCGGAAAACCGACTCCCCGGACGGTCCGTCGGTACGGGTCAGTTAGCCAGCACACAAGGGCAACCACTGTACTCCGCCTCGTCCCCCGTGGGGGCACGGCAGGTCGATGATGGGGGTCGGGATGGCCAGCACCCTCCGGGGTCGGTCATCCTCCCGGATCCGGGGATCAGGATTGGTGGGTCTTCCGGGCCCGAGGCCCAGCGTTGGTGGTATTCCGGGCCCGAGGCCCGGGGGGCTGGGCGCCATCAGGGGCGAATTCTTCAATCCCGGGATCCGTGCCGGGGTGGTCTCCCCGACCAGCCATTCTGGTTGGGGCCCGGTTGTCCGGGGCCCAGCGCCGGGGTGGTCCCTCGGGGTGTGAGGAGTATTTCAGTCACGGGCAGCCGGTGAATGCCTGCGCTGAAGCAATCTCAGGCTGCCCGGTCAACGGCCGCCCTGGCCAGGGCGCGCAGGCCAGCCCTGCCCTCGTCCGTCATGTCGGTGGCATCCAGCACGGCCAGGGCTTGCGTCAGGCCGGTGTGGATCGTCTCCTCCACGGCAGCTCGGGCCCCGCACTGCTCAATGATCCTTCGCGCGGTGTGCACGTCGTCGTCCTCCAGATCGGCACGGCCCAGCATGGCCGTCAGGGTGGCGGCATCGTCCGGAGTGGCCTGGGACAGGGTATGGGCCACCAGGACCGTGCGCTTGCCCTCGCGAAGATCATCTCCTGCGGGCTTGCCGGTGACCTGCTCGTCACCGAAGACCCCGAGCAGGTCGTCGCGGTACTGAAATGCTCGTCCCAGAGGCGAGCCGAACTGCTGCAACGCCGTCAGCAACACAGTGGGGGATTCCTTCGTGGTGCTCAGGGCGACGCCGAGCTGCGCCGGTCGCACGACGGTGTAGGAGGCCGACTTGTACTCGACCACCCGGCCGACGAGATCGAGCATGGATTCACTGGTGGTGCCGGCCATACCGGCCTGGGCGGTGACGTCGAGCATCTGCCCACAGTTCACCTCGGTACGCACCGCGGCCAGGATCGGTGCGGCTGCGGTCATCGCACTGGTGGGAAGCGCAGCGGTGGTGAACATCTCGGCACTCCACACCGTGAGCAGATCGCCCAGCAGCAGGGCGACGTCTCGTCCGTACTCCTCCGGCGCCCCCATTCCGTGGTTCTGGCGGTGCGCAGCCTCGAATCGGCGATGGGCCGAGGGCAGGCCCCGTCGGGTGTCCGAGTGGTCCATGATGTCGTCGTGCACCAAGGCCGAGACGTGCAACAACTCCAAACTGGCCGCAGCCTGCATGAGGGCCTGTGGATCGCGTGGTTGACCTGCGGCAGCCACGTACCCCCAATAGCAGAAGGCCGGGCGCAGACGTTTTCCGCCAGCCGTGTAGTCGCGGGCCGCCTGCAGCACCGGGGTCAGTTCGGTGCCGATCGACGCCAGGACGGATTCCTGACCGTCGAGAAAGGACGTGAGTGCGCAGGAGACGGCGTGACGCAGGTCGGCTCCGGCCGGGTCGGACGGGTCGAAAGTCATGACTTCACCCTATCGGCCCCAGCGCACTCGTTGGTCCAGTACGGCATCGGCTCCCGTCGGTCGGTTCCGGAAGACCGTGGTTGCCCCCGAGGCGGCGGCCACGGGGGCTTGGACCACGGTTGGTGTGAGCGGTGACGGCCGGGCTCGGGTCCCACAACAGGTCGTGCGGCCACGGGATTCGGACGGTTGGGGTGGGCGTGTGGTGCCACCCATCACCAGTACGTCATCGACCGATGTGGCACGAGGCTCCGGTGCGTGGGGGCACGTGCGTGGGGCTCTGCGCCTGCTCATCCCTGCCACAGGGCCTGCTGCCAGAGCTCGGTGCTCACCGACTGGCCGTTCGAGTCCGTCACCCCCAGGACGACGAGTCGTTGGGTCGCTCTGGTGAGGGCCACGTAGAGCACGCGCACCCCTCCGGGAGACTGGGCGACGATCTGCTCGGGATCGACGACGAGAGCCGCGTCGTACTCCAACCCCTTGGCCTGCATGGTCGTCACGACGAGCAGTCGATCGTCCTGCCGGGCAGTGTGCACGGCGTCTGTCTCGGGCAACTGATGCAGTGTCTCCTCGACATGGTCTGCCAGTGCCGGCGGCACGACGATGCCCACCGTGCCGTCCACCTGGCTCAGCAGGATCCTCGTCTGCTCCAGCAGCTCCTCGTCCAGCTGGGCCTGGGACGTGGTGGTGCGCACCGGGTCGACGCCGGTGGAGCGCACCGCCTCGGGCAGATCGGCATCCGGCTGGGCGGTGACGATCACTCGGGCAGCGAGGTCGAAGACCTCGGCGGGGGACCGGTAGTTCTTCGACAGTCGGAAGGTGCGCAACGGGGCGCTGCCCACCAAGGCGTCGATGGCGGCCTGGGTCTCCTCGGGGAACGGGTAGGCCGATTGGGCTGGGTCGCCGACGATCGTCCACGAGGACTGTGGACCGCGTCTGCGCAGCATGAGCCACTGCATCGGTGTGATGTCCTGGGCCTCGTCGACGAGGACGTGGGCAAAGGTGTCATGAAGTTCGGTCTCGTCGGTCTCACGACGGTCGGTGAGGATGTCGGAGATCGTCACCAGTTCGTCGACCGACTGCGCACCACTGAGGAAGATCGGTTCGGAGATGTCCGGGTCGACCGGGGCCGGGCCCATGATCGCTGCGAGATGATCCAGCAGGGCGATGTCGGCAATGCTCCATGCCCGCCGCCCCTCGTCATCGGCTGGCGGGATGGATGCGGTGAGAATCCCCCGATCCTCCGGTGACCAGTCCGGGGCCACCTCGGCAGTGACCTCGTCGTGCTCCAACCGGGCCAGTACCTGGGGGGCGGACAGTGGTGGCCACCACGCATTGAGGAACATGCGGTAGGAGGCCTGCGAGGTGACGAGCTCGTCGAAGTCCTCCCGCGACAGGTCGTACCTGGCGATCGTGTCGGCGGGCATGAGGTTCCACAGCTGGTCGAGCAGGGACTGCTCGACCGAGTGACGGGCCAGGTTGTAGGGCTGACGTCCCAGGATGTGCGAGCGAGTGGTGCGCAACCGTTGCGCTGGAATCGTCAGTACCTCGGCCTTGACGGTGACGCGCAGTCGCTGTTCCCGTGGATCGGCGGTCATCGGCAGACTCACCAGTCGTTCGAGGACGTCGACCATGCGCAGACTGCCCTTGATGGTGGCTGCCCGGGACTCGTCGAGGCGATCGGAGCTGAACCCCAGGACGTCGGAGGCCACCTGCCCCATGGAGTGCAGGGTCACCGAGTCCTCCCCCAGGCTGGGCAGCACCCGCTCGATGTAGTTCATGAACACCGAGCTGGGGCCGACGACGAGCACGCCGCCGTTCTCCAGTCGGGTGCGGTGGGAGTACAGCAGATAGGCGGCGCGGTGCAGGGCGACGACGGTTTTCCCGGTGCCGGGACCGCCAGTGATCATCGTCACCCCCTGGTAGGGGGCTCGAATGGCCTCGTCCTGTTCGGCCTGGATCGTGGCGACGATGGAGTGCATCTTCGTGTCACGAGCCCGACTGAGCGCCGCCATGAGGGCGCCCTCACCAATGATCGGCAGGTGGGACGGGTTCTCGGTGTCGATGAGGTCGTCCTCGATGCCGAGCACCTTCTCGTCACGACATCGCAGCACTCGGCGTCGAACGACCCCCATGGGATCCGACGAGGTGGCACGGTAGAACGGCTCGGCGGCGCGGGCCCGCCAGTCGATGACCAAGGGTTCGTAGTCGGCGTCGCGTACCCCGATGCGACCGATGTGGCGTACCTCGGCGTCGTCGGCAAGGTCCAGGCGGCCGAAGACCAGTCCTTCGTGCTCGGAGTTGAGGATGGACAGTCGACGTGCGGCGTTGAAGGCGAAGGCGTCGCGTTCGAACATCGCCGTGCCGTCCTCCTCGCGCACCCAGGTGGTGCGGTCGGAGCGATAGATGTCGTTGCTGGCCCGGGCCATCCTGTGGGCCTTGGCCTCGTCCACCTCGAGTTGGGCGTGGACGCGATCGACGTGCTCCTGCTCGATCGCCATCTCCCGCTTCACGACGTCCTCGGTGGGGAGGTCGGGGGGAGTGGGGGTGTGTCCGGCAGGGGCGTTCGACATCTTCTGGGATGGGTCAGCGTGCAAGATCGATCCTCGAGCAGCGGGTCTCTCGAGTACGCGGGCTCGAGAGTCTTTCTGGGTGAGGACACATTTTATGTCGCCGTCAGGTGCTCTGTCAGCCGGAGCCGCAGCTCCGTGTCGGGAAGGGTCTGGGTCACGCACGATGCCAGCTGTCTTCAGCGGGTTGCTGCACTGCCCTGTGCCGGGAAGGGCCTGGGAGTCCTTCTCAGGGGGCATGTCTGTGAAGATCCCGACCGATGACACACCAGCGCCAAGAGATTGAGTCGATCTGACTCAACTTTCACTTGTGTTTTCTGGAACGGTGTCTAAAGTTGAGTGCGTAAGGCTCAAGAGGGCCGCGAACCAACAGTTCCACATGGAGGAAAAATCATGAACCGCACCTTTGACCCGTTCCACGACATCGACCGTCTCTTCGCCGAGGCTGCTCGGACGCCGGCTTCGGTGGCCATGCCGATGGATCTCTACCGGGACGGGGACAAGTACGTTGCCGCCATCGACCTGCCCGGTGTCGATCCGGCAAGCATCGACATCGACGTTGAGGAGGGCACCCTCACCATTCGTGCCGAGCGTCGCTCCCATGCCGGCGAGGATGCCCAGTGGCTGTCCCGTGAGCGCGCCGTCGGCACCTTTGCCCGTCGTCTCAACCTGGGCAGTGGACTGGCCACCGACCGCATCAGCGCCGACTACTCCGACGGCGTCCTCAGCCTGACGATCCCGGTCGCCGAGGCTGCCAAGCCACGCAAGATCCAGGTGCAGCACGGCACCAGTGGTACCAACGAGATCGCATGATGAAGTAGGAGGACGATCCTGCCCTCGTGGTGACTGAGCCATCGAGGGCACAGATCGTCCGAGGGCAGGAGAGTTCTGTCCCAGAGAGATTCGGGGCCCCCAACCTGTTGGGTCGGGGCCCCGAATCATGTCCTGCTCGGTGTCATGTCCTCTCGGCTCGAGCGGTTCGGTCCAGTCGGGACTCGGCCAGCCGTGTCCGGTCCAGCTCACCTGTTCGTCGTCGATTCGTCAGCCGATTCCGACCGGCTCAGCGACAACCCGACCTGAGCGGCAACCCTCATCGCTACTCGGCGGCAGCCGACTCGAAAGCCTCCGGTGGTGGACAGGTGCACACCAGGTGGCGGTCTCCGTAGGCATTGTCGACCCGCCCCACCGGCGGCCAGTACTTGGCCTGGATACGGGTGATCTGGCCCATGTGCATCCCGGTCGTCGTGCCATGTTCCCGGGTGGCGATCACCCCGGGGTACACCGCGAGTCGACGCGAGTACGGGTGGTCCCATGCATCGACCAGTCGACATGCCGGGTGCGGTGCGTTGACCAGCGGGTTGTCGTCGGCGGGCCACACCCCGGCCTGCACCTTGCGGGCCTCGTCGACGATGGCGAGCATGGCGTCACAGAAGCGATCCACCTCGGCCAGGTCCTCCGACTCGGTCGGCTCGACCATGAGGGTGCCTGCCACCGGGAAACTCATGGTCGGGGCGTGGAAACCGTAGTCGATGAGACGTTTGGCGACGTCGTCCACCGTGATTCCCGTCTCGTGGGTGAGTGAGCGCAGGTCCAGGATGCACTCGTGGGCGACGAGGTCGTTGCTGCCGGTGTAGAGGATCGGCACCGCGTCGCGCAGCCGATGGGCGATGTAGTTGGCGTTGAGCACGGCCTGCCCGGTGGCCTCGCGCAGTCCCTCCAGCCCCATGAGACGGATGTAGGCCCACGAGATGGGCAGTACCGATGCCGAACCGTAGGGGGATGCCGAGACGGCCAGTCCGTCGTGGGTGATCGTCCCACCATCGGCAGTGGGGTGCTGGGTGCGGGTCATCTGCCGGTGGCCGGGCAGGAAGGCTGCCAGGTGGGCCTTGGCAGCCACCGGGCCGACGCCCGGCCCGCCGCCACCATGGGGGATGGCAAAGGTCTTGTGCAGGTTGAGGTGCGAGACGTCACCGCCGATCTCGCCGGGACGCGCCACCCCGAGCAGGGCGTTGAGGTTGGCCCCGTCGATGTAGACCTGGCCGCCGGCCGCGTGCACCATCTCGCAGATCTGGCGCACCCCCGGCTCGTAGACGCCGTGCGTGGAGGGATAGGTGATCATGATCGCGGCGAGCTGGTCACGGTGCTCGTCGATCTTGGCGGCAAGATCGTCCAGATCGACGTTCCCGCCGTCGTCGGAGGCCACGACGACAACCTTCATCCCGGCCAGCGCTGCCGAGGCGGCATTGGTGCCGTGTGCCGAGGAGGGCACCAAGCAGACGTTGCGCTGGCCGTCGCCGCGGGAACGGTGGTAGCCACGAATGGCCTGCAGACCGGCGTACTCTCCCTGGGAACCGGCATTGGGCTGCAGACTCACCGTGTCGTACCCGGTGAGCTGGGCCAGCCAGGTCTCCAACTGGTCGATCATCTGCAGCGTCCCCTCGGCGTCCTCGGCAGGCACGAGCGGGTGCAGACCGGCGAACTGTGGCCAGGAGATGGCTTCCATCTCTATGGCGGCGTTGAGCTTGAGGGTGCACGAACCCAGCGGGATCATGCCACGGTCCAGGGCGAAGTCGCGGTCGGCGAGCCGCTTGAGGTAACGCATCATGGCCGTCTCGGAGCCGAAGCTCGTGAACACCGGGTGGGTGAGGTACTCGGTGGTGCGCACCAAGGACTGCGGCCACCCCGAGCTGGCGCTGTCACCAGAGGAGGTGGTGGAGTCGTTGCCGGTGGCTGGAGCGCAGTCAGATCCACTGGGCAGGCCAGTACCACTCAGCAGACTGGCCAGGGCGGCGATGTCGTCGTCGGTCACGGTCTCGTCCAGCGAGATGCCCAGTGTGTCGTCGTCAACGAGGTCCAGGGTGAACCCCGCTTCGCGACAACGGCTCCACAGCTCACCGGCTCGTGTCGGCACATTGACCCGGATGGTGTCGAAAAAGGCTGCCGTGGTGACGGTGAGGCCGCCTGCTCGCAGGGCGTCGGCCAGTCGGACCGTGCGCCCGTGCACCTCGGTGGCGATCCGACGCAGCCCGGCTGGGCCATGCCAGACGGCGTACATGCCGGCCATGACGGCAAGCAGCACCTGGGCGGTGCAGATGTTGGAGGTGGCACGGTCGCGTCGGATGTGCTGCTCGCGGGTCTGCAGGGCCAGCCGATAGGCCGGGTTGCCGTCCGTATCGACCGAGGTGCCCACCAGACGACCGGGAATCTGACGTTCCAGGCCCTTGCGCACGGCCATGAAACCGGCGCTCGGACCACCGAACCCCATCGGTACCCCGAACCGTTGCGAGGAACCGATGGCGACATCAGCTCCCAGATCACCCGGAGCACTCACCACGGCCAGGCTCAACAGGTCACACTCGGCCACGGCAATGCCCTTGGCCTGCCTGACGGCGGCGAAGACCTCCGAGGGATCCCACAACTCGCCGGTGGCATCGGGGTAGGCAGCGAGCGCCCCGAAGCAGCCGACCTCGACGGCTGGCTGCCACTGGGAACGGTCACGCAGGTCGACGGCGACGATGTCGATGCCCAGGCTGGTGGCGCGGCCAGCCATGACCTCACGCACCTGATCGAAGATCTCGCTGTGGACCAGGAAACGATTCGTCTTGTTCCGGCTGGCTCGACGTGCCAGTAGCATCGCCTCGGCGGCGGCCGTGGCCTCGTCGAGCAGGGAGGAGTTCGCCACCGGAAGGGCAGTGAGGTCCGCGATCATCTGTTGGAAGACGATGAGCGCCTCCAGCCGTCCCTGGGAGATCTCGGCCTGGTAGGGGGTGTACGAGGTGTACCAGGTTGGATTCTCCAGGATGTTGCGACGGATCACCGCAGGGGTGATCGTGCCGTGATAGCCGCGCCCGATGAGAGCCTTGGTGAGGTGGTTGTGCGAGGCCATCCGACGTAGTTCGGCAGCCACAGACTGTTCGTCGGCAGCCGGCGGGATCGACGGGGTCTCCACCGGCACCAGGATGGTGCTCGGTGCTGCCCGGGCGATCAGGTCGTCAAGGTTGTCGGCACCGACGGCCTTGAGCATGGCCGCCTGGTCCCGGCCGACGACACCGAGGTGCCGTGAGACGAAGTCGTGTGTCGGACGGGACGATTCGGAGTCAGACATGTTTTTCCTCACTTCAGCGTGCAGCCCCAAGGATGTGCGTGAACTCAGGCTTCCCTGGTGAGCTCGTCGTAGGCGGTCTTGTCGAGCAGGCCGTCCGGAATCTCGGTGACCTTCACCTTGAACAGCCAGGCTGCGCCGAACGGATCGGAGTTGACGAGTTCGGGGGAGTCGACGATCTCCTCGTTGGTCTCGGTGACCGAACCGGGTACTGGGCAGAACAGGTCGGAGACCGACTTGGTGGACTCCACCTCGCCGACGACGCCGTTCGCCTCGACCTCGGTGCCCACCTCGGGCAGGTCGACGTAGACGACGTCGCCCAGGGCCTGTGCGGCATAGGTGGTGATGCCGACGGTGGCGATGTCACCGTCCACGGCGACCCACTCGTGGTCCTTGGAGTAGCGAAGATCGGTCAGTTCCATGATGTTCTCCTCTGGATGGGAAAGGTGTGGTTCGAGAAAGGTGTGGTCCGGTGGGATGCTCACCACCCCTGAAGGTACCGGACCAGATCTGACACTGCTGGGTCAATCCCTGCTACCCGATCAGGTTGACGTCTCATCAGCTCCTGAGATCCTGTCAGGTGTGAGCCCCATCGGGGCTGGGACCTCATCGGGATCGTGTGTAGAACGGAAGATCGACGACCGTCATGGGCAGCGGTTTGCCCCGCACATCTGCATTGAGCTCGGTGCCGACCTCTGCCTGACTCGCCTCGACGTAGGCCAGGGCGATGGGGTGGCCAAGAGTGGGGGAGAGGATCCCGGAGGTCACGATGCCCACCTCGGTGCCTGCGGCGTCCTTGACGGCGTACCCCGCACGAGCAGCACGGCGCCCCTCACCTGCCAGACCGACAAGCACGCGGTCACCGGACTCGTCTCGGGCCTCCAGGGCGGAACGTCCGACGAAGTCGCTCTCCTTCTTGAAGCTCACGACCCTGCCGAGCCCTGCCTGGGAGGGGAAGGTCTGCGTGGTGAGCTCATGGCCGTACAGTGGCATCCCGGCCTCCAGGCGCAGGGTGTCGCGGCAGGCCAGACCACACGGCACGACGCCCTCGCCGCCAGCGTTCTGCAGGCTGGTCCACAGGGCTTCGGCCTGTGCATTTGGCACGTAGAGCTCGAATCCGTCCTCCCCGGTGTAGCCGGTACGGGCCACCATGATCGCGGCACCCTGCCACGTGCCGGTGAGCACCCGGTAGTACCTGAGGTCACGGACCTCGTCCGGGGCGAGGCTGGTGTCTGCCCGGCCCAGCGTCCGGAGCAGGATCTCGGCCGATGCCGGCCCCTGCAGGGCGATGAGGGCAGTGCTGGCCGACTCGTCGGTGACGGTGACGTCGAATCCGCTGCAGCGTTCGGTGATGGCAGCCAGGTCGGTGGTGACATTGGCGGCATTGGGGATGACGACGTACTCGTCGTCGGCAACGTGATAGGTGACGAGGTCGTCTGCGATGGTGCCCTGCTCGGTGAGGAGCAGGGAGTACTTGGCGCGCCCCATGCTCACGCTGGAGAGCTTGCCGGCCAAGGCGTGGTCCAAGGCCTCACCAGCCTGCGGACCGGCAACCCGGACCTCTCCCATGTGCGACAGGTCGAAGAGTCCCGCGCTGGTGCGCACTGCTCGGTGCTCGGCGAGGTCTGATGTGTAGCGCACTGGCATTCGCCAGCCAGCGAAATTGGTGAAGCTGGCACCGAGCTTCTCGTGCAGCCCCTCCAACGGGGTGCACAGCAACTGTTCTGCAGCCATGGATCCTCCTCATGGTGTCGCTCGTCCTTGGCAAGGGACGATGGGATGCTGTGTCGGGTCTCTCCGCCATGGAGTTCGTCCGGGCATGAGTATGCCATGACAGTCCTTGTGCATGGGCACATGTGGCGAGAGAGCCCCGACGAGGCACCGGTGGTTCCATCACGTGAAAGACGGAACTACACTTGGAGCACTGAGCCAAGGCTCGCCCCTCACCGGGTGAGCGCAGGAATTGGCATCAATGGGTCAAGGCCGTCCCCCCAGGAGGTTCGACGTGGCACTGTCAGCAGAGGAACGCAGGCGTCTCGCCGAGCTCGAGAAGTCACTGGCCCAGGACGATCCGACGTTCACACAGCACTTTCAGAGTGAATCGCGCATCCAGCGCAGGTCATCGCGCAGCAGGTCGCGACGGCGCAGCGCACACCCGGCAGTTCGAGTGGGCGGTGTGCTCGTCGGTCTGACCCTGCTCGTCATCGGGGTCGCCGTGCCGTTCGCCTCGAAGATCACTGGTCCAGTGGTGAGCGTTGCCGGGTTCGTCGTCATGTTCGTGTGCGTCCTGTGGGGCTCTGGTCTGGACGTGGACAGAGACTCTGGACATGCCGGCACCACGACCTCCCGATCTCGCAGGGGGAATGGATCGGACGGCCGAAGCGGGCAAGGAAAACCTGGCAAGCCGGTCAAGGGATCCTTCACACGGCGTATGGAGGATCGCTGGCAGCGCCGTTCCCACGGCGAGCTGTGAACCTCCACGCCGGTCTCACGGCGAACTGTGAACGAACCCCCGTGACTGTGGCAAGTCCCGTGGCGTGAGTCCTGGAGTCTGACCCCTGGCCCCAGGGTCACCCGCCGCAGGTGCGTACCGACCCGGTGCCGCACAGGTCTGGGTCCTGGCTCCGGAGGAGCTCACCCAGCAAACCATGAGGCTCACTCGGCAGGGGTGAGCTCCCGGCTGACGTGTCCCGTGGTCCGGGCACGGACAAGGACGAATTCCCGGACAGCTCACACCGGGGCCTCGGGTGGGATGCTCGTGGCGTGGCCGACGGCGCGCAGGGACCGAGGCCTCGCATCCGGAAAACTTGGGTGGGTCGAGTACCGTGGCAGGTGGCCGGTGCGGGTCACACCACCTGACTCACCTGTGGCGGCCTCGGACGAGGGAGGCTGGCATCCACACCGCCAGCCAGTGTGGCCGGCGACTCGGCTGCTGGGCCAGAGCGTCGCGTACGGTCTCGACGTCGTCGACGACCTTGTCCCGGTCCCGTTCATCGAGGTCGATCGACGGGGCGTACCGGGCCCGCTCGTCCAGCAGACACAGCCGTTCCAGTGCGCCACGAGCCTGCTCGGGCAGTTCACCGGTCATCTCTAGGCACTGCTGACGACTCGTGGCGTGGGCCAACGGCAGGCCGTGGTCGATCCAGCATGCCTGCACCTCCTGCCAGGCACCGCGGGCGAACGCGTCGGGGGTGTCGCGATGCAGACGCCATCGACGCACCACCATGCGCGTGAGCATCGGCACGCACAGCAGCACCATGACGACCAGGATCCAGACGATCACGGTCCATGGCACGCCACTGCCGTGATCGCTGTCGTGGCTCGTGGCGTCCGGGGAGGGAGCAGGGGAGGCCTGGGACGGGGCCGAGGTCGAGGTCGAGGGTGACCTGTTCGCCTCGGGGCTCTGCGGAGCGGCCGAGGGGGCGGCACGTCTGGGATTCTCCACCGTCCAGGCGGGAGGTTGGGCCACTGCAGCAGTGGGCTCGAAGCGCACCCACCCATAGTTCTGGAAGTACAGCTCTGGCCAGGCATGCATCTGCGATGCCTTGACGAGCCGCTGTGATCCGTTCTGTGAACCGGGCAGGAATCCCACCGACACTCGAGAGGGAATCCCTTCGATGCGTGCCATGAGAGCCATGGCGGAGGCGAAGTGGATGCAGTATCCCGAGTGAGTGTCGGTGAGGAAATTCGTGAGCACATTGTAGCCGGTGCCCGGTGGTGCCGTCGTGGAGTAGTGGAATCGCCGGGTGTCCCGCAGCCAGGCCTGGATCGCCGTGGCCTGGGCGACTGCGTTCTTCCTGGATCCAGTGATCGAGTGGGTGAGCGAGATGATCTGTTCGGGTACGTCGTCGGGCAGTGCGTACAGATCGGGATCATCGGGTGTGCCGGCTGCCGTCTTCTCGAAGGTGAACGCGTCCGGCTCGGGTTCGGTGGCCTGCACCGAGTAGTTGAGTCCTCGGGTGGCCTCTGCCCGGTTGGTTGCCGTGGAGACGATCGCCAAGGTCTGTGGATCCCACGACCATGTGTTGGTGCCGACGCTGCTGGACAGGGGGGCGTATGGCGCTGGGAGGTACTCCGAGTCGAGGTGACGGATGGTGACGTCGATCTTGTGGGTGCTGCTCGGGCCAGTGAGTCCCGGAACCGACTGGGGCTGTTCCTTGGTGAGGTCGGTGGGGTTGAGATGCCATCCGCTGGCATCAAGCTTCGTCAGTGAGGCGATGCGCAGATATTCCCCGTCCTTGGCCTGGGAGGTGTAGCTCAGTACGGGTGCGGACGAGGGGTCGTTGAGGTTCTTCTGCAGGTCCAGGGTGGGATCCGTCAACTGGATCGGTCCCTCGCCGTGCGGGCGGGGCGTGACGATCTCGACATGACCGAAGGTGGGTAACGCCGAACCGATGACCAGGGACAGGGCCAGTGCCGGAATGGCAAAGACCGTTCCCATGCCGGCAAGTGCTCCCGAGGCTCCGCGCAGTCGAGCCGTGGGAGCGGAGTCGTGGGTGACATTGCGGGTCCACTGCCTGCTGTCGATCAGTTGATCGGCAAGAAGGATGAGCAGGTAGGCGCTGGCCATGGCCACGAAGGTCCACCACGGCGCGTCCCGGGTGTCCGTGATCGCCGGAATGAGGTACATCGACAGCAAGGCGGCGAGCGACCATGCGGCGTTCGCGAGGCTGATGACGAGCAGATCGGCCAGCACGCTCACCAACCCGATGACGACGGTGAGGATCCAGCGCACCCCCGGATCGGGAGGCAGGGGAGCAGGTGAGACGCGCAGTACCGTACTGGTGTGGATGAACAGTTCCTTGAGCGCTGGCAGCCAGGCTCCTGCGATGCCCAGGGATCGTGTCGCCGACAACCCGGCCCCGTAGCTCATCGCCAGCACACCCAACAGTTGCCACAGGTGGATGACACCGGCAGGTGTGTTGAATCGGCGGGACACGGCGGAGATGGCTTCCACGATGATCGTGACTGCTGCCATGACGACCCACAGGAGTGCGTCGTCGATGATGGGGAGGAAGCACAGGGAGCCGAGCATGATCGCCACACAGATGACGATGGGCATGACGACGACGCGTGTCCGCGTCGCGGAATTGGATGTGGTGGAGCGATCCGTCATCGGGCGTCCTCCTGGGGATCGAAGGTCGACCAGGTCTGGGAAATGCTGCTGCGGTTGGTGGCACGAACCACTCGCCACCCGTGAGCCTCCAACTGGGTCACGGCCTTCTCGTGCTCATCGGCCTCCTCGGCCGTGCACCGGAATCGGCGGGCGGTGAAGGAGTCGGTGTCCATGACGATGGCCAGGGCCAGCGGACGGCCCACTCGTACCCGGGTGAGACGCTCCACGTCGTCCAAGGTGAGACGCGCCAGGATCGCGATGATCGTCTCGCTGGAGTCTCCGCCACTGATGCTGGTGATGCCACCGTCCAGGGTGCTCGAGCCCGAGACCTGCACCATGGTGAGGGCAGTCAGTGAGTTCTGGCGTGCCGTGACGACCGATCCTCCCGTGGTGGTCAGCAGTGGCTGGTCGGCATCACACAGCCGTACTCGGTATCCCGCAGAGATCATGTGATCGGCGATGGAGGCCCCAGCCGACACCATCCACTCGAAGGAGGCCTTCGGACCGCTGCCGGTATGGCGTGCGGCACGTGAGTCCAGCAGCAGAGCGATGGAGGGGTCCCAGGCCTGTTCCTCGCGACGCACCATGAGATTGTCATGGCGGGCACTGGAGCGCCAGTGCACACGGCGTAGGTCGTCCCCCTGGCGGTACTCACGCACCAGGATGTCATCCTGGCCCTGGGCACCGACCTTGCGGGGGGTGGAGGACCCCGACCTGCCGGCTCCGGCCAGTGAGTTGAGCGGGGCGAGGGGATGCACCTTGGGGGTGACCATGAGGTGGTTGACGGTGCGGAAGGAATGGTCGGCGTAGGCCGTCCGGAACGGGTCGCAGGTGCGCACCAGCAGAGGCCCCACGCCGTAGTAGCCGCGAGCCTGCCCCTCCAGCCAGTACTGGACGGTACGCCGCCAGCTTGCCGACAGGGTGTGGATGGCGAATCGGGGCGCGTCGCCCAGGGCGCGCGGAGTGGTTTCCTCGAATCGCAGGATCCCCACTGGCAGCCCAGCCCTGCGCACCAAGGTCGTCGTCACCTCGGCACGTTCGTCGATGGCGATCGTTGCCGGTTCGATACGACGCTGACAGCTCATGTGCAGCTGGGTGGCGGCGACCAGCACCATTCCGAGCACGGGAAGGAGCACCAACAACATCCCGACCCATGCCAGGTCCGGCTGCCCCATCCCCAACGATGCGATGGTGATGACGACGCCGCTGACGAGGAAGACCCAGCCTCGCGTCGTGACGCTGAAGGGGATGCCCGATGGGTCGGAGGGTGTGCGTGATGGGATCCGTCCCACGACGTCAGGCCTGTTCTGGGACGGGGGTGGAGGTGAGGATCTGCGAGACGATGTCCACCGGGCTGATCCCGTCCAGCTGGGCTCGGGTGGACGGCAGCAGACGGTGTGCCAGCACCGGGATGGCCATGGCCTGCACGTCGTCGGGGATGACGTAGTCGCGCCCGGCCAGGGCTGCCTTGGCCCGCGCCGTGCGGATGAGGTGCAGGCTGGCACGGGGGGAGGCGCCCAGTCGTACGGCATCGTGGGAGCGGGTCGCCGCCACGATGTTGACGAGGTAGTCCTTGACGACATCGGCCACGTAGACGGAGCCCACGACATCGATGAGCTCGGTGATCCTCTCACCGTGGGTCACCGGGTACAGCTCGTCCAGCGGATTGTGTGCACCGTGGCGCTCCAACATCTCCAACTCGGAGTCACGCGACGGGTAGCCCATGGTGATGCGCGTCATGAAGCGGTCGCGCTGCGCCTCGGGGAGCGGATAGGTGCCCTCCATCTCGATGGGGTTCTGGGTGGCGACAACCATGAAGGGGCGCCTCAGCTCGTGGGTGACGCCATCGGCGGACACCTGGCGCTCGGCCATGGCCTCCAGCAGGGCGGACTGGGTCTTGGGTGAGGCACGGTTGATCTCGTCGGCCACGACGACGTTGGCGAAGATCCCCCCGGGCTTGAACTCGAACTCGCGGGTCTGCTGGTTGAACACGGACACGCCGGTGATGTCGGCGGGCAGCAGGTCGGGAGTGAACTGCATCCGGTGCACGGTGCAGTCGATCGAGCGTCCCAGGGCGCGTGCCAGCATCGTCTTGCCCACTCCGGGGACATCCTCCAGCAGCAGGTGGCCGCCGGCCAGCAGGGTCACCAGAGCGGTCTCGATCTGTTCGGTCTTTCCATCAATGACGCTGGAAATTGCGGCCGTGACGTCATCCATCACGGTCACGAGGTCCTGCACCGACTCGGTCACTGTCCTTCTCCTCTTCCGGCACGTCCGACCACCAGATCCTACCCGCGCTCCGGGATGCGTCCACCTGTGTCTGATTTCTTCTCCCATCTGGACGGGGGATAGGTGAAAGTGGTGCGTAGTGGAGTATGGTGGAGGCAAGTGGAGCGAACTGGCGCGATCGTGAGCAAGGAGGTGCCCGGTGTTCCTGGGTACGTACACTCCCAAGCTCGACGAGAAGGGTCGGTTCTTCCTGCCGGCGAAGTTCCGGGAAGAGCTGGATGAGGGCCTGGTCATCACCCGTGGCCAGGAGCACTGCCTCGCGGTGTACCCCATGTCTACCTTCGTGGAGATGACCCGAGAGATCGCCAAGGGGTCGGTCAGCGTGAAGAAGGTTCGTGACTACCAGCGCATGCTGGCGGCCGGGGCCAGCGACACTGCTGCCGACAAGCAGGGACGAGTGATGGTTCCACCCATGCTTCGGCGCTACGCCGGGCTGGGAAAGGAGATCGTCATCGTCGGTGCGATCACCCGAATCGAGATCTGGGACGCCGCCAGGTGGGAGGAGTACTCCACTGCTCAGGAGGCTGATTTCGCTCAGATGAACGAGGAGGTCTTTGCCGACGAGTGAGCCCTCACCATCGCGGTGGGGTCGAACCGACGGTGCGGTGTTCGAGTCGCGGGCAGTGGCTCCGGGCTGACGGACTGGTTCTGACGCATCTTCCCCTGCGTCAGAGTCACTGCAGGCCGGAACCTCCGTTCACGACTCGCATGGCCGTGCTGGCGTCGTCCACCGTGGCTCGACGACAGGGGTGGGGGCTCGGTGACAGGGGTGGATCGAGTGTGACGGGCTGAAGGATCGTGTTGACGGGCCGGAGCGAGTGACAGGGAGGACGACGATGAGTGGTCAGGCAGACCCCAGTCTCGACAGCAGTACCAGTCCTGACGTCGTCGCCGGCTCCGACCCACGCGCTGCCGTACGTCCGCACACCCCCGAGGCATGCGCCACGCCCTCCAGCCCAGATCCAAGTACCGGCGTGGACCACGCAGTCACCGGGAGCGTCGGCAACGACATCGATCCAGCGCAACTGCACGTCTCCGTCATGAGGGATCGCATCGTCGAGCTGCTCTCCACCTCCCTCCACCGTGCCGAGCAGGGCTATCTGGCCGGAGACCGGAGCCGCCCGGTGCATGTCGACGGGACCCTGGGCATGGGCGGTCATGCCGAGGCCATCCTGGCCAGCTGTCCGCACACCGTCCTGGTCGGCATCGACCGCGACACCCAGGCCCTGGACCTGGCCCGACGCCGATTGGAACGTTTCGGTGAGCGTGTCACACTCGTCCATGCCGTCCACGACGAGCTTGCCGAGGTGCTCGACGACCTCGGCCACCCCAACGCCGACTCGATCCTGCTCGATCTCGGGCTGTCCAGCCTGCAGATCGACCGGACCGAGCGCGGATTCGCCTACTCGGTCGACGCGCCACTCGACATGCGCATGGACCAGAGCGACGGGCCGACTGCAGCCGAGCTCCTCAACACCGCGGATGCGGACGAGCTCACCCGGATCCTGCGTGGGTGGGGTCAGGAGAAGTTCACCGATCGGATCGTCCGGGCCATCGTCGCTGCCCGTGCCGCAGAGCCCATCACCACATCCGGTCAGCTCGTGAGGATCATCACCGAGGCCATTCCCGTGGCTGCTCGTCATCAGGGTGGGCACCCAGCCAAACGGACCTTCCAGGCCCTGCGCATCGCCGTCAATCACGAGATGGCCACCTTGGACCGAGTCATTCCCGAGGCCCTGGAACGACTTGCGGTGGGGGGACGTTTCGCCGTGCTCGCGTACCACTCCCTGGAGGATCGCCCGGTCAAGGACGCCTTCCGCTCGGCAGCCAGCGACTCCGCCCCGCCAGGTCTGCCCATCGTCCCGGAATCCATGCAACCCAGATTCACCCTCGTCACCCGCGGCGCCGAACGCCCCGACGAGGACGAGCTTGCCTGCAACCCCCGATCTGCCTCCGCACGCCTGCGCGTCATCGAAAGGACCAAGCCAGCATGAGCGCCGAGTACGCCCCCACGCCGTCCCGGCAGCGCTCCGGACCGGTTCGAATCCTGCGTGGACTGCCGCAGACAGCTGCTCGCACCTCCACCCTGCCGTTCATCGTTGCCATGGCCGTCATCCTGGCCGTGGGAATCGTTGCCGCCCTGGTGCTCAACACCCAGATCCAGGACCAGTCGGTGCGTATCAGCCAGCAGAACACCCGGATCGCCGAACTGTCCCACCAGGAGTCGGCACTGTCGGCACAGGTGGATCGACTGCGCTCCCCGGCCCACTTGCAGGTTGCAGCACAAGAGCTGGGCATGGTCCCGAACCCGTATCCTGTCTTCGTGGATCTGCGTAGCGGGAAGATCGTGGGGAAGGCCACCCCAGTCGTGGGTGACGAGGTGCCAGGCGTCACTGGTTCGTCCAGGCAGGCCAAACTCGTCGTCCCCGATGCCAAGTCGGGTTCGGGAGCTGCTCAGCGGTGAACCAGCGACCAGGCACTGCCGGACATCACAGGCGTGGCCCTCGTCGCGAACCGGCGAGACCCACGTCACGTCGAGGGAATCCGCGTTCCACGTCTCGTGACTCCACCTCTGAGCCGGGAGTCATCCATCGGTTCTTCCACGAGGGCAGACCAGGCGGCCAACGAGGTCGTCTGGTCATCACCCTGGCCATCCTCCTGCTGAGCTTTGCGATCTTCATCGGACGTGCGGTGTATCTGCAGGCGATCCAGGCGCCCAAGATGGCTCAGCGTGCTGCCGACCGCATGCGCTACACCCACGACCTGCTGCCCGACCGGGGTGCCATCACCGACCGCAATGGTTCTGCCCTGGCCAGGTCGGAGTCGGCCGTGCTCGTCTTCGTCGATCCGCAGATGATCAGCAGGAACGGTGTGGACGAGCGGGCCGAGATGAGTCGCTCCCAACAGGCCAAGGCAGCTGCCGCCCCCAAGGCCGTCGCCAAGATCCTCGCCAAGCACCTGGGTGGGTACCCGGAGGACTATCGGGAGGCACTCACCAAGAAAGACAAGTCAGGCAGACTCAGCCGATACTCCATCGTCAAGCACCAGGTGCCCAGCTACACCTTCGACCAGATCAAGGCCGAGATGAAGGACGGCGGCTGGTACGGCGTCTTCTCCTCCAACGACCCGGTACGCAGCTACCCCTCGGGAACCTTGGCCGCCAGCCTCATCGGATTCGTCAACACGGAAGGGCGTGGGTCTGCAGGCCTGGAGTACTCCCTCGACAAGAAGCTCACCGGAACCAAGGGCAAGGAGTCCTACGAGGCCTCCACCTACGGACGCATCCCGCTGGGCCACGAGACGCTCATCCCGGCCACAAATGGCAATTCCTACACCCTCACCCTCGACGCCCAGCTGCAGCTGTCGGTGCAGAACGCCCTGGAGGCGCAGATGCATGCCAGCAAGGCAGAATCGGGGCAGGCCATCGTCATGGACGTCAAGACCGGTGAGGTGCTGGCCATGGCATCGGCCCCCGGATTCGACCCCAAGGATTACGGCAGGGCCAAGGCCAACCAGTTGCGCAACCATGCCATTGCCGACAACTACGAGCCCGGATCGGTGCAGAAGGTCATCACCATGGCAGCCCTGGCCGACCAGGGAATCGTCAATGCCGACACCCATGTCGTCGTGCCCAGGACGCTCCCCTCAGGTGGTTCGCACATCAAAGACGCCTTCGACCACGACACGCTGCACCTCACTGCCCGCGGGGTCATCGCGAAGTCGTCCAACATCGGCACCACCCTCCTCACCCGGCAGACCGACAAGTCCACCCTCACGAAGTACCTCCAGGCCTTCAACCTGGGCAAGCCCACCGGAATCGAGTTGCCGGGGGAAGCCACCGGCTCGATTCCTCCCGCCTCGATGGCCGATTACACCCGTGACCAGGTGTCCTTCGGTCAGGGCATGTCGGTCACCTCGATACAGGAGGCTGCCGCCGTGGCCGCCGTCGTCAATGGCGGGGTCTACCATCAGCCGCGAATTCTCAAGTCTGGGGTGGACGGCAACGGCGAGACCGTCGAGATTCCCACCGGGAAGGCTCATCGAGTGATCTCCCGGCAGGCCTCGTCCACCGTCATGGACATGATGGAGTCGGTTGTCACCCTGGCACCGGACCGACAGGTGCCCGGCTACCGGACGGCAGGCAAGACGGGTACCGCCGAACGCATCGACCCGTCGTGTCACTGCTACCGGGGATACACTGCCTCCTACGTCACCGTGGGGCCGGTCGAGGACCCCCGTATTCTCACCTACGTCGTCATCAACAATCCCAGCAAGGGGAGCCACCAGGGATCCGGCATCGCCCTGCCCGTGGGCCGTCAGATCATGTCGGTGGCCCTGCCTCAGTTCGGGGTGCCTCCGTCCAGGACCAAGGCACCCAAGAAACCTTTGGAGTACACGCCGTGAACGATTCAGTCCTTCTGCGTCCCGAGGAGCCCATCCAGCTGGCATGGTCAGACCTGCTGGCGGCAGTGGGCCCGCACCGCGTCATGGGACCACACCCCGATGAGGTCTGCGGGATCACCTTGGATTCTCGCCAGGTGCATCCCGGCGACCTCTACGTCGCACTGCCCGGAACCAGGTCACACGGAGCTCGATTCGCCGACCAGGCACGACGGGCCGGGGCGGTTGCCATCCTCACCGATGCCCAGGGAGTCAGCCTCATGGCGGGTCAGGGGGCAGACAGCGATGACCAGGGCACCAACCGTGCAGGCACTCCCGGTGCCAGCGGTGGTGATCTCGCCGTGATCGTCGTCGACGATCCTCGTTCGGCGATGGCAGCAGCAGCCGCTCGCATCTTCGGTGATCCCTCCCGATCCATGACGATGTTCGGGATCACCGGCACCAATGGCAAGACGACGACGGCCTTCCTCGTGGAGGCCGGGTTGCGCGCGGCACGGCGTCATCCCGGCACGATCGGCACCATCGGTTACCGGATCGACGGGGCCGAGCTGCCCAGCGGTCGCACCACCGTCACCACGCCCGAGTCGCCCGACCTGCAGGCCCTGCTGCGTGTCATGGCCGACCGGGGTGCCACCGACGTCGTCATGGAGGTCTCCTCGCACGCCCTGGCCCTGCACCGGGTGGACGCGACGGTCTTCGACGTCGCCGCCTTCACGAATCTGGGGCGCGACCACCTCGACTTCCACAAGACCCTCGACAACTACTTCGAGGCCAAGGCCCGACTCTTCACCCCGCAGCTGGCCCGTACCGCCGTCATCAACGTCGACGACCCCCGTGGCCAGGAGCTGGCTCGTCGGTGCGCGGAGAACGGGGTGCGGGTCGTCAGCACATCGGTGGCGATGCAATCCGACTACCGGGTGATCTCGTGGACCCCGGACACGCAGCTCGGCTCCCGGGTGGAGGTCCGCACCCCCTCGGGAATGCGGACCATGCGGCTTGGCATCCCGGGTGAGTACAACGTACGCAACGCCGTCATGGCCCTGGCCATGCTTGAGGCCAGCGGACTGAGTTTCGACGAGGTCGTCGATGGTCTGCAGGATGCCCAGGTTCCCGGACGGATGGAACGAGTCCCCCTGGGCGAGGGTGCCCCGGGGGTGCTCGTCGACTTCGCCCACACCCCCCAGGCGATCTCCTCGGCCCTGGCCGGTGCGCGCGAGGGGATCCAGCACAACGGCAGTGCGGGACGCGTCATCTGTGTCGTGGGTGCCGGTGGCGACCGAGACGCAGCCAAACGAGCCCCGATGGGGCAGGCAGCCGCCGAGGAGGCCGACGTCGTCGTCGTCACCGACGACAATCCACGCACCGAGGACCCAGCCAGCATTCGTGCGGCGGTGGTGGCCGGTGCCCAGCAGGTGGGTTCCGCCGAGGTCATCAACGGCGGATCGCGTCGTGAGGCCATCCGACGTGCCCTGGAGCTCGCCACCCCGCGTGATCTCGTCTGCCTGCTCGGCAAGGGCCATGAGACTGGCCAGCAGGTCGGTGAGGAAACCCTACCCTTCGACGATCGAACCGTTGCCGCAGAACAGTGGGCGCAACTGAGGTCCGACAAACATTCTGGAGATGTCGCATGAGGACAACCACAGTCGAACAGGTCGCACGGGACATCGGCGGGCAGCTGGTGGGTGATCCCAGGCGGGAGGTGGGTCCCGACGTCGTCATCGACAGCCGGAAGGCATGTCCGGGAAGCCTCTTCGTCGCTTTCCGGGGCCAGCGGGTCGACGGGCACGATTTCGCCGATGCCGCTGCGCGCTCAGGTGCAGCGGCCGTCCTAGCCGAACATGTCACCGATGCCGACCTGCCGCACGTCGTCGTCCCCGATCCCCAGCAGGGGTTGGCCAGACTCGCAGCCTCCGTCGTCTCCCAAGAGCGGTCCCGAGGCATGATAGCCATCGACCTCACCGGGTCCTCGGGCAAGACGAGCACCAAGGACCTCCTGGCCCAGGTGCTGGAGGACGAGGGCCCCACGGTGTCACCGATCGGCTCGTTCAACAACGAGATCGGGGTACCCCTCACGGCCTGTGCCGTGGAGAGGGACACCGCATTCCTCGTCTCCGAGATGGGGGCACGTGGTAGTGGCCACATCAGTCGGCTCACCAACGTCGTTCCCCCGGACGTCGCCATGGTGCTCAACGTGGGCACCGCCCATCTGGGTGAGTTCGGCAGTCAGGACGCCATCGCCCGGGCCAAGGGCGAGATCCTCGAGGCACTGCGGCCGGACTGTTGGGCCGTGCTCAACGCAGCCGATCCCCGGGTGGCGGCGATGACCGAGCGCACCGGAGCCAACGTGGCCTGGTTCGGCGTGGGCGAGGAGCATCGTCACGCCGAGGCCGAGATCGAGGTGTGGGCCACCGACCTGGCTGCCGATGACCTCGACCGCTACACCTTCAAGATCCACCTGCGCATCGAGGGACGGCACAGTGCTCATCGGGTGAGTCTGCGCACCATGGGGGAGCACCAGGTGTCCAATGCCGTGGCGGCAGCCGCGGCGGCCTCCTGCGCGCTCACCCGGGCCTCCAACCGCAAGGCCGATCCAGAGCGTATTGCGCGCTCGCTGAGCCAGGCGACGACTCGCTCGCCACTGCGCATGCAGATCGAGGAGCGCTCCGACGGTCTGGTGCTCGTCAACGACTGCTACAACGCCAATCCCGACTCGATGACGGCCGCACTGCGTACCGTCGGAGACATCCTCACCAGACGTGCCGACAGTGATCCGCACACCCGTGGAGTGGCGGTGCTGGGCGACATGCTCGAACTTGGCGAGCAGTCGGCACAGCGTCACCGCGACGTCGGTGAACTCGCGGTGGGTCGAGGATTCGACGAGATCCTGTGCATCGGACAGTACGCCGAGGACCTTGCTGCCGGAGCCATCTCTGCTGGCGGTCGGGCCCGCGTCGTCACCGCAGACGAGGCTGCCGACGCCGTGGGGTGGAGCGGGCATGACGTCGTCCTGGTCAAGGCGTCACGTGGCTTGGAGCTGGAGCGGGTGTCTGAGGGAATTCTTGCCGACGACGTGCACGAGCAGGGGGCCCAGCAGTGAAGACGATCCTCCTGGCCGGTGCCGTGGCCATGCTCGGCCCCTTGGTTGGCACTCGGTGGTTCGTGAAGTTCCTGGCCGCCCACGGCTACGGGCAGTACATCCGTGACGATGGCCCCACCACCCACCGCACCAAGAAGGGCACCCCCACCATGGGCGGTGCCGTCATCATCGTCTCGGTGCTGCTGTCGTACACCATTGCGCATCTGGTGACGATGACCGCCCCGAGCATCTCGGCCCTGTTGGTGCTGTGGCTGTTCGCCGGGATGGGGTTCATCGGTTTCCTCGACGACTGGACCAAGATCTCCAAACAGAGATCCCTGGGTCTCAAACCTCGGGGAAAGCTCATCGGGCAGGCGATCGTGGCGATCGTCTTCGGTGTCGGTGTGCTGTTCTTCCCCGACAGGAACGGCGTCACCCCGGGGTCTCCGGCGATCTCGTTCCTGCGTGACCTGCCGTGGGCCCAGCTGCCGGTCTGGCTCGCCGTCATCTGGATCATCATCCTCATCGCGGGTACGTCCAACGGCGTCAATCTCACCGATGGCCTGGACGGACTGGCGACCGGATCGGCAGCCATGGTCTTCGGTGCCTACACCTTGTTGAGTGTCTGGCAGTTCAACCAGTGGTGCTCGCATTCCCCCGCAGGTCTGTCGCGGTGCTACGAGGTGCGCGATCCCTATGACATTGCAGTGGTGGCCCTGGCCCTGGCGGGGGCGTGTTTCGGGTTTCTGTGGTGGAACGCCAAACCGGCGAAGATCTTCCTCGGTGACACCGGATCGTTGGCCCTGGGCGGTGCGGTGGCTGGACTGGCCGTCGTGTCGCGCACCGAGCTGCTGCTCGTCATCATCGGAGGGCTGTTCGTCGTGGAGACCCTCTCGGTGATGCTGCAGGTGGGGGTCTTCAAGATCACCGCGAAACGTACCGGGCAGGGCAGACGAATCTTCAAGATGGCGCCACTACACCACCACTTCGAGATGAAGGGATGGGAGGAGGTCACCGTCGTGATCCGGTTCTGGATCATCTGTGGTCTCTTCGTGGCAGCAGGCATGGGAATCTTCTACGGCGAATGGGTGGCAGGACAGTGAGTGGAGTGAATCTTGACCGGGCCGACCGGCTCTTCGACTGGTCGAGTGTGCAGGTGGTCATTGCTGGTCTGGGGGTGTCTGGTTTCGCAGCTGCCGATGCGCTGCTCGACCTAGACGCCTCGGTGCTCGTCCTGGACGATCGCGATGACGACGACCATCGGGACAAGGCCAATCTGCTGGAGGTCCTGGGCGCCTCGGTGCGGCTGGGGGCCGGATCGACGGCGCAGCTGCCGCCCGGGACCGATCTCGTCATCGTCTCGCCGGGATGGCGTCCAACCCAACCGCTCATCGCCCAGGCCCTGGCTGCCGATGTGCCGGTGTGGGGTGAACCGGAGCTTGCCTGGCGTCTCATGCATCCCGACCGCGTCGTGCCCTGGCTGGGCATCACCGGTACCAATGGCAAGACGACGACCACCCAGATGACCGAGTCGATGCTCATCGCTGGTGGATACAAGGCTGCTGCGGTGGGCAACATCGGGCGGCCGATCCTCGAGGCCATGGCCGACGAGGTGGACTACGACGTCTTCGCCGTGGAACTCTCGAGCTTCCAGCTGCACTGGTCGCCGTCGCTGGCGCTGCACTCGGCAGCCGTGCTCAACCTGCACGAGGACCATCTGGAGTGGTACGCCCATGCCGACGACCCCTACGCGGCCTACGGTGCCGACAAGGCGCGCATCTTCCACCAGGTGACGCACTCCTGCGTCTACAATCACGACGACCCGGCCACCGAGAAGATGGTGGAGGAGGCCGACGTCGTCGAGGGTGCCCGAGCCATCGGCTTTCGCAACGGGATCCCCGGTCTCTCGATGATCGGTGTGGTGGACGACATGATCGTCGACCGAGCCTTCATCGCCGAGCGGCACAGCTCGGCCCTGCCACTGGCCAGGGTTGCCGACGTCCAGCCAGCTGCCCCGCACAATGTGGAGAATGCCTTGGCCGCTGCTGCACTCACCCGGTCCTTCGGGGTGAGCCCGCAGGCAGTGGCCCAGGGGCTGCAGAACCTGCACCTGGGCGGGCACCGCATCGAGACCGTCCACCAGGGCGGTGACATCACCTGGGTCGACGACTCCAAGGCCACCAATCCGCACGCCGCGAACTCCTCCATGCGAGCATTCGAGTCGATCGTGTGGATCGCTGGCGGCCAGGCCAAGGACACCTCCTTCGACACCCTCGTCCAGACCCACGCCAACCGACTGCGTGGAGTCGTCGTGCTGGGTGTGGACCGGCAGCGCATTGCCGAGAGCCTTGCCGAACATGCTCCCGATGTGCCGGTCGTCGTCCTGGACACCATGGATCGCACCGTCATGGACGAGGCCGTCACCCAGGCGGCGCGCATGGCCCGCCCCGGCGACACCGTGCTGCTGGCTCCCGGGTGCGCCAGTCGGGACATCTGGACCGGCTACGACGTACGTGGGGACGACTTCGCCCGTGCTGCCTGTGCCCTCGGCCCGGCGCGTGCGGACGACGAGCCGGAGAGTCGGTGACGATGAGTCACACGACGGACGGTGCGGTGATGGGGAACATGACTGGCAACCGACGCCATTCCAACGCCATCGCGCGATGGTACCGATGGATGAGGCTGGACAACGGATCTGCGCGCTCAGATGGCAGGAAACCCTTGCTCGCCCAGCCCATGCTCGACTACCTCGTGCTGCTCGTCGTCACCCTGCTGCTGTTGGGCATTGGCACCCTCATGAGTCTGTCCTCGTCATCGGTGTACGCACAGATGCTTGGCAACAGTCCTTACTACTTCGCCAAACGACAACTCGGTTTCCTGGCCATCGGCATCATTGCCGGATTGGTCTTTGGCAGGTTCAGCGAGGAGTTCCTACGCCGGACGGCCGGGATCGTCTGGGTGGTGGTCGGTCTCATGCTGGTCGCGACCTTGTTCGTGGGAGACGATGCCGGGAAGGGAAACCGCTCCTGGTTGTCGGTGGGGCCGGTGGGGGTGCAGCCCTCGGAGTTCGCCAAGTTCTCCCTGGTGCTCATCGGCGCGGCCTATCTTGCCCGACACCGGGAGACGATTGGCGAGGTCAAGGATTTCTTCTGGTTCCTCGTCATCCAGGGAAGCGTCATCCTCATGGTGCTCGTCCAAGGGGACCTTGGTACGGCGCTCATCCTTGCGGCGATCGTCCTCGTGCAGATGTGGGTCTGCGGGATGCCGGTGCGTCACATCCTCACCCTGCTGGCCGTAGGCGCCGTGGGGGTCGTGGCGATGATCGTTCAGGCTCCCTACCGGATGCAGCGCATCGTGACCTTCCTGGACCCCTCCAGCGACAGCACCACCTCGGACCAGCCATTGGCGGCAACCTATGCCCTGGCCACCGGTGGTCTGGGCGGGGTTGGCATCGGGGCGTCCAAACAGAAGTGGGGCGGGCTCTACGACGGTGCCCAGAACGACTTCGTCTTCGCCGTGCTCGGTGAGGAGCTCGGGCTGGTGGGCACCGTGACGGTCATCGTCCTCTTCGCCCTGCTCTGCTGGGCGGGGATTCGGGTTGCGGTGCGTTCCCAGTCGCAGTTCCTGCGCATTGCCGCCGCGACGATCACGGCGTGGATCGGCGTCCAGGCGCTCATCAACATGGCTGTTTCCCTGACATTGGCGCCGGTCATCGGCGTGCCCCTACCATTCATCTCGGTCGGAGGGTCAGCATTGGTGTCGAACCTGGCGGCAATGGGTGTTCTGCTCTCGTGCGCACGCCGGGAACCAGCGGCTCAGCGGTACCTGGATGCCACCCGCCGCAGGAAACCACCGAGGGTGACATCGGTGGTCGACGATTCCGGCAGCAACTGAACCTGCGATGGGCAGGAAGGGGAAGGACTGACACATGGTCAACGTGGTACTGGCAGGTGGTGGCACTGCTGGACACACCTCACCACTCATCGCGACCGCACAGCAGCTGGCAACGATCGCGCAGGTCGATCAGGTGTCGTGCATCGGGACTCCCAAGGGCTTGGAGGGGCGAGTCATTCCCGATGCCGGATTGCAGATCGACATGATTCCCCCCGTGCCGCTGCCGCGCAAGTTTTCCGTCGATCTGGTCAAGGTGCCCGCGCGCCTGGTTGGGGCCGTGCGACGTGCTGGTGAGGTGCTGGACGCACGCGAGGCCGACGTCGTCGTCGGCTTCGGCGGGTACGTCTCCATGCCCGCCTACCTGGCTGCCCGGTCGCGACACATTCCGGTCGTCGTCCATGAGCAGAATGCGGTACCGGGGCTCGCCAACAAGGTCGCCGCTCGCTTCGCAGCCGGGGTGTACACGGCGTTCCCCGACACCCCACTGCCGGGTGCTGAGTTCATCGGTATGCCGTTGCGGGACAATGTCGCTGAGCTCGCGAGTCTGGACGAACGGGATCGAGCTGACCGTCGACGCCGCACCCGCAAGGAGTTCGGGCTGGACGAGGACCGCCCGACCTTGCTGGTCTCCGGAGGCTCCCAGGGTGCGGTCTCGGTGAACACCGCGGTCGTCCAAGCCCGTGGCCAGCTGCTCGCCGACGGAGTACAGGTGCTGCACGTGCTGGGTCCCAGGAACGTGGCGGACGCCCGCACCCACACCGATGACAGTACCGGTGCCCGATGGGTGCCGGTGGTCTACGTCGACGACATGGCCCGAGCCTACGCAGCAGCCGATCTCATGGTCGCTCGCTCGGGTGCTGGCACGGTCGTCGAGACGGCGGTGTGTGGTCTTCCCACGATCTACGTCCCCCTGCCACACGGCAATGGTGAGCAGGCCCGCAATGCCTCCTCGGTCGTGGCCGCCGGTGGGGGAGTGCTCATCAGGGACGATGAGCTGAATGTCACTCGTCTCATGCGTGAGGTGGCACGGATCCACCACCCTGACGAACTGGCCCGGATGTCCATGGCCGGACGCGACCTCATGTCCACCCAGGCAGCACAGAACCTTGCCCAGGCGGTTGTCTCGGCAGCGACGAGGAGGAAGAAGTGACCCTTCGCGAGCCCGTCCACCTGGAGGATCCGCGCACCATCGGTCCGGTGCACTTCATCGCCATTGGTGGAGCCGGCATGAGTGGTGTGGCGCGAGTATACGCCGAGCTGGGGGCGGAGGTGTCGGGGTCCGACCAGGTGAACTCGACCCGTCTGGAGTCGCTCAAGGCCATGGGTGTGCACACCTGGGTGGGGCACGATCCCTCCCACGTCCACGGGGCACGCACGGTTGTGGTGTCCTCGGCCATTCACGACGACAACCCGGAACTGCTCGAGGCTCGTCGACTCGGTCTGCGGATCTGGCATCGCAGCGCCGCCCTGGCAGCACTCATGCTCGACCATCAGGGCGTGTCGGTGGCCGGTACCCACGGTAAGACGACGACCAGCGCCATCATCGCCAGCATCCTCACCGACGCCGGCATGGATCCGTCCTACGTCATCGGCTCCCCGTTGGCCACCAGTGGACGCTCGGCACATCTGGGACGAGGGGATGCCTTCGTCGTCGAGGCCGACGAGTCCGACGGGTCCTTCCTGCAGTACCCCAGCCAGATCGTCATCGTCACCAATGTGGAGGCCGACCACCTCGACAACTGGGGCACCCCACAGCGTTACTTCGACGGATTCGTCACGATGGCCACCCGTCCGCAGGTGAGGTACGTCATCGTCTGTGTCGACGATCCGGGGGCCGCCGAACTGGCTCGCCGACTGGAGGAGACCGGGACGGTGCAGGTCGTCACCTACGGGGAGTCGGAGGACGCCGAGGTACGTCTCACCGACGTCGTACTGGACGGCACCACGAGTTGTGCGACGATCTCACATGGCCGCACCACGAGTCGTCTGGAACTTAATGTTCCCGGCCAGTACAACCTGTCCAATGCTGCTGCAGCGTACTGCGCGGTCAGCCTGTTGGGTGTCCCAGAGGCAGATGTCCTGGCCGGAACGAGGAATTTCACCGGGACGCTGCGTCGGTTCCAGCTGCTGGGACGCAGGGGCGGGGTGTCGGTCTTCGACGACTACGCCCACCATCCCACCGAGATCCGCGCCACCCTGGGGGCTGCTCGCCGGGTCGCCGAGCAGGGCAGGGTCGTCGCGTGCTTCCAGCCACACCTGTTCACCCGAACCCGGGATTTCGCCGATGGGTTCGGCGCCGCCCTCACCCTGGCCGACGAGGTCTTCGTCACCGACGTCTACCCGGCCAGGGAGGAGTCCATCGCCGGGGTGAGCGGTCGACTCGTCCACGATGCCGTGCTCTCCCACGGTGGGTCGAGCTGCTATGTCGCAGACAAGGCGATGTTGCCCGAGGTGCTGACCGGCCGGGTGCGCCCCGGCGACCTCGTCATCACGCTGGGAGCTGGTGACATCAGCCTCATCGGGCCGCTGCTGCTCCCGTTGTTGCAGGACACCGACGCATGAGCCGCTCGATCACCGACATCACCGGGGCGATCGACGTCAAACGACACCGGCGACAGCGGCGTCGGAGAACTGCCGTCGTGGTTACCGTGGGGATTGCCGTTCTCGTGGCCGTGGCAGTGGTCGTGGTACGTCACAGCACGGTGTTCGCGGTCGAGCACGTCGACGTCACCGGCGTCAGGATGCTCAAGGCCGACCAGGTACGCGACGCTGCCAGCATTTCCCCCGGAACTCCGCTGGCCAGGGTTGATGTGGATCATGTGGCTTCGTCCGTGGCGGCGATGCCGGACGTTGCTGACGTGACGGTGAGCAGGCACTGGCCGCGCACGGTGCAGATCGCCGTCACCGAGCGACGTCCCGTGTACCAGGTGAGCGGTCATGGCGGTTTCACCTGGGTGGACGAGCATGGGCAGATGTTTCATCAGTCCGCCACCAGGAGTTCCCAGCTGCTCGTCGTGAGGTTGGATGCGTCCAAGCCGCGAATGCGTACCGATGCCGCCACCGTTGCCTCGTCATTGAGCAAGGAGATTCGTGCCCAGACCGATCACATCGAGGTCCGAGGTACCGATTCCATCCAGATTCACCTTGCCAAGGGAGGTACCATCGTCTGGGGATCGGCGGATGAGTCTGCGCTGAAGTCCAAGGTGGCGACGGCAATGCTCAACGTCAAGGCCAAGGTTTACGACGTCTCGAGCCCGCAACGGCCCACGTCGAGGTAGATCCTGCCTTCCAGGCCGCCCCAGTGGCGGGTGGCTCGGGTGTGCACGTGTTCTGCTCTCCGGAGAAGGATTGCTCGGCATCAGTGGCGCTCAAGCTCCTCTCGCGGCGGGCACGTCATGCGTCCGTGACATCGGATCTGAGTGATTGCCCCCGATGGTTCAATGGGTGCGGCAGGAGGGTATGGGCGCTCCCGGCCAGGTCTCAACCCGTGGTTGAGACTCCCTATTTTTGTTGGACACCAGCCGGTGGTGGTCAATAACCTTTCAAGAAGATCGGCTCTCTACGAATTGAGGTTCCAGTGGCAAGTCAAACCACCGCGGTCATCAGAGTCGTTGGCGTGGGCGGCGGCGGCTGCAATGCCGTCAATCGCATGATTGAAGCTGGTCTCAAGGGCGTCGAGTTCATCGCCGTCAACACGGATGCGCAGGCTCTTCTCAACAGCAGCGATGCTGACGTCAAACTTGACATCGGGCGAGAACTCACTCGGGGTCTGGGTGCCGGAGCCGATCCTGACAAGGGCCGACAGGCCGCCGAGGACCACTCCGAGGAGATCGAGGAGTGTCTCAAGGGCGCCGACATGGTCTTCGTGACGGCAGGTGAAGGCGGTGGCACGGGTACTGGAGCTGCCCCGGTCGTCGCCAAGATCGCCCGTTCGCTGGGAGCTCTCACCATCGGTGTGGTCACCCGCCCGTTCAGCTTCGAGGGTCATCGACGTTCGACCCAGGCCGATGAGGGCGTCAACCGTCTGTCGGAGGAGGTCGACACCCTCATCGTCATCCCCAACGACCGTCTGTTGTCGATGGCCGATCAGAAGGTCACCATCACCGACGCCTTCCGGGTCGCCGACCAGGTGCTCATGCAGGGCGTCTCGGGCATCACCGACCTCATCACGACGCCGGGCCAGATCAACCTCGACTTCGCCGACGTCAAGGCCGTCATGTCGAATGCCGGCTCGGCCCTCATGGGTATCGGGCATGCCTCGGGTGAGGACCGTGCTCGGATGGCAGCCGAGATGGCCATCTCCTCCCCGTTGCTCGAGGTCTCGGTCGATGGAGCACATGGGGTGCTCATGTCGATCGCCGGTGGCTCCGATCTGGGGCTGTTCGAGGTGGCTTCGGCAGCCAGCCTCATCGAGGAGGCGGTCGACGACGAGGCCAACATCATCTTCGGTACCATCATCGACGACACCTTGGGCGACGAGATCCGCATCACCGTCATCGCAGCTGGTTTCGATTCCGGTCAGCCGCCGCGCAAGCAACCCGGTATCAGTGCCCGTCCGGGGCTCAAGAACAGGTCCACCGGTCAGCAGTCGCGGCCATCGACTGGATCCGGCACCACGGCAATCGCCCGTCCGGTCCCGCAGCACGCCGAGGAGCAGGATTCCCACAGTGCCCAGGAGGGCTCGAACACACAGCGGTCCACTCCTCCCGTCGCCGAGGACGATCTGGACATTCCAGACTTCATGAAGTGACTCGACCCTCGGGGTTTTCGTGGCGTGACTGTCGCTCGTGGACCAGCCCCATGTGGTCATCCCAGAACGTCAGGCATTGTGGACATGATCCGCATACCTGGCGTTCCGTCCTGCCGGTGTCGTGGGACAACTGCTGGGAATGGGCAGATGGAGCGGCCAGTGTGGCTCCGTGGAGTGATGTGACCCGGTGGGGCGATCGGTGTGTCAAGGACGGCACTATGATGGTGAAAACTGCCCCCGCTGTTTCCCGTGGGATAGTGTTTGCGTGTCACTGTCATCGGGTTCGCCTCGACCGTGGCACCCTGATGAGTGACGTATTCTCGATTCGTGGTGTTGTGAAGGAGAGCTCATGGCTGGGTTCGGCAGGAAGCTTGCCTCATACGTCGGTCTGGTGGACGACGCGCGATACGATGATGATCTTCGCGACGAGGAGTTGACCGAAGAGGTCTACTCCGATGATGGGTACGAGCCTTCCCAGCTGACCTCGATGCCGTCCGGCGATCCTCAAGAACCCATGTCTGCCTCTCCGCATCGTGAACAGGAGCGTCCCATGGTCGTCGATGAACCTTCCATCGCAGACATCAATCGGATCCTCACGGTTCATCCGCGAAACTACAACGAGGCCCGCCTCATCGGTGAGCAGTACCGGGACGGTGTTCCGGTCATCATGAACCTCACCGAGATGGATGATTCCGACGCCAAACGGTTGGTCGACTTCGCGGCTGGTCTCATCTTCGGTCTGCGTGGAACGATCGAGCGAGTCACCAGCAAGGTCTTCCTGCTGTGCCCGCACAATGTCAATGTCGCACCGGAGGACAAGGCTCGGATTGCGGGCGAAGGGTTCTTCAACCAGTCCTAAAGGCTGAACTCGACGTTCAGGGTTTGAGTCGAGGCATTGAGCAGTTTTGTGAGACGTCGATGACGGTCGTTGGAAAAATTCTCTACATCATTCTCCAGATTTACCTGGTACTTCTCATCGCACGAATGATCATGTCGTGGGTACCTCTGGCCTCCCGGGATTTTCAGCCCCGTGGCTGGATCGCAGTGCTTTTCGAAGCGGTCTACACCGTCACCGATCCACCCATCAGATTCTTTGACAAACGAATCCCAGTACTGCGTATTGGTGCAGTTGGTATCAGTCTGGGCTTCATCATCGTCTTCATTCTGGTGTCGATTGCGCAGTCTCTCGTCATCAGGTTCATGTGACGCTGTGAACTTCAGGGGGGTAGCCTTGACACAGCTTCGTGGTGGAGCAAATCCGTCACGGCCACGTCCGTTCCCGAGTTCTTGGAGTGCACAATGACGCTGACCCTCGACGAGGTGCGCAGGATCCGATTCCCGATGGCCCGTCGTCCAGGCGATGGCTACCGAGCCGCCGAAGTTGATGACTTTGTCGATCGCGTTGACGCAACCTTCGCTGCGATGACGGACGAGAGCGAGCGTCTCAAGGCTCAGCTCGAGGCCCTCAAGTCCAGTGATGACCGCAGCCAATACGACGAGCCCGATTCCGAGCTTGCTGAGGAGATTGAGCGTCTCAAGGCTCAGCTCGAGGAGGCTCGTGCCGCGCAACGAAGCCGGGGAGACGAGGCTCGCACCGTCAAACGGTACGAGTCCGAGCTCACCCAGCTGCGCAACGAGAATGCACGCCTGAACTCGCAGCTGTCCGATGCTCGCCGTGAGCTTGCCACGGCACGTTCGGCCACCGAGGCTCCTGCTACGTCGCAGCTCGTGGGTGATGGCAAGGTTGAGCGGATCGAGGTCACCACCTCTGCCCAGGCCTCACCTGCCGTTGCGCGAATGATCGAGCTGTCCACTGCTTCCGCCGAGCGAGTGGTTTCCGAGGCCCAGGACGAGGCGAATCGCAAGATTGCCGTCGCCGAGCGCAAGGTTCACGAGCTCACCGTCGATGCCCAGACTCGCGCCGAGCGCATCGAGTCGGCTGCTCGTGTCAACTCCGAGAAGCTTGAGTCCGATGCCAAGGCCAATGCCGATCAGGTGAACATCGATGCCGCGAACCGTCGCGACGACCTGTTCCGTCAGCTCGAGTCCGAGCGTGACGTCCTGCTGGCCCGGGTCGACCGGCTGCGTGAGTTCGAGTCCAACTACCGTCAAGCTTTCGTCTCCCAGCTGCGCACCCAGGCTGATCGTATGGACCAGGCCGCTTTCGAGCCGTCCGAGACCCCACACCTGCTCGAGCCCGACCACCGTGTCGAGCGCGGCGCCTCGGCGACCCCGCGTCTGGATGCGCTCATCGGGCGCGGCCAGCGTGACGGGTCCAACAACTGAGGCTCATGCGTAATTGATGATCAGCGGCGATGCGCTGATCTGCTTCGGGGTTCCCCAGATGGTTGGGGAACCCCTTGGTGTCGTGTGGGCGAAGCCCACATGAACATCCTGTGACATGAGGGTCCATGTTCGGGATTGCCATCATGGCCGAGTACTATTTGCCATCAGTCGTGGAGCAGTGTTGACCGCTTCGCGAAGTCCTGGGTTCCCCAGGACCCCTGATGTCGATCAATGGAGGTCACCATGTCTGAGCATGATGTGGCGGCGATTGCCAAGTCCTTGCCCGTGCGAGACGGGGATGAGCCGTGGACCGTGGAAGAGGTCAGCGAGATCATCGACACTCTCGAACACGATGTTGAGAGAATGGCTCGTTCGCTGGCCAAGTCCGATGAGGACCTGGCCAGTCTCATACAGGAAGGTAGTGATGGGGCTGGCAAGGACACCATCGATGTTGGCTCCTCGCAGTTCGAGCGGGACCAGGAAATGTCGCTGAACCAGAATGCACGTACCGTCTTCGAGCAGTCCCGAACGGCCATCAATGCTCTGGAGGAGGGCACCTACGGCACCTGCGAGAGCTGCGGCAACCCGATAGGAAAGGCCAGGTTGTCCGCCTTCCCACGCGCCACGATGTGTGTGCGGTGCAAGCAACGCGAAGAGCGACATTGAGTCACGAGCTCAGTGGTCATTGCCTGTCGGTGTGGCGGGCCACGGCGGCCGCAATCGCCGTGGGTGGTCTGGCCCTTGACCAGGTCACCAAGGCGCTTGCGGAGCGCCACCTGGATCCTCTCAATCCGCCGAGCTGTCTCGGCGGATTCCTCAAGCTGCAACTCATCCACAACTCCGGTGCCGCGTTCTCCATGGGGTCTGGGGCGACGATGGCCATCTCGATCTTCGCAGTCATCGCCCTGACAGCCGTCCTGGTGTGGGTGATGCCGGGGGCACGGCACCGATGGTCACTCATCTCATGCGGAATGGTGCTGGCCGGTATCAGCGGCAACCTCGTCGACCGGATCTGGCGAGCTCCCGGGCCGCTGCGTGGTCATGTCGTCGATTTCATCTCGCTGCCGCACTTCGCAATCTTCAATGTGGCGGACGTCTTCATCACCGTGACCGCGGTGCTCGCCGTCGTCATGAGCATCTTTGGGCACGATGACACTTCTGGTTCTGGGGTTGCCGACGCCAGAACCTCCGATCGAGCCGGTGAGGAGGCAACCCATGAGCATCCTGCTCGTTCCCGAAGGCGTTGACGGGGATCGAATCGACGCCGCTGCTGCCCGGATGACCGGAGCCTCGCGCAGTCGGGTGGTCGATCTCATCGCCGAGTCCAAGGTGCTGCTCGACGGGGTCGCCGTCACCAAGGCGTCGACCCGAGTTCGATCCGGCCAGATGCTCGACATCGATCTCTCCGATCCAGCTCCGAGAGCCACCGTCGTCCCCACGTTCGTTGCGGACATGAGGATCGTTCACGACGACGCCGACGTCGTCGTGGTGGACAAACCTGCTGGCGTGGCGGCGCACCCCTCGTTGGGTTGGGACGGGCCGAGCGTCGTCGAGCACCTTGCCGCAGCCGGATTCGGGATATCCACCAGCGGCGCCCCGGAACGTCAGGGGATCGTGCAGCGTCTCGACGTGGGAACCTCCGGTCTCATGGTGCTGGCCAAGAGTGAGCACGCCTACACCGTGCTCAAACAGGCCTTCCGGGACCGTACCCCGGAAAAGATCTACCTCGCTCTCGTCCAGGGGCTGCCCGACCCCGTTGTCGGCACCATTGACGCTCCCATTGGACGACATCGCGGCCACGACTGGAAGATGGCCGTCGTCGAGGGCGGTCGGCACAGCGTCACCCATTACGAGACCGTTGAGGCCTTCCGGCACGCCAGCCTGCAACGAATTCATCTCGAGACGGGACGTACCCACCAGATCCGGGTGCACATGGCAGCGGTGCACCACCCGTGCTGCGGTGATCCGCTCTACGGTGCCGATCCGGTGCTCGCACGCCGACTCGGGTTGGATCGTCAGTGGCTGCATGCCGCACAGCTGTCGTTCACCCATCCGGGCACGGGGGACTGGGTGACGTTCCGCTCCGAGCTTCCCGATGACCTACAGCACGCCCTGGACGTCGTCCGTGCGGAATCCTGAACCCTGGCGTCCGTGATCCCCGCGGTGCCGTACGTCAGGTCACGTGGGTATCTGGTGCTCATTGGGCTTGCCGAGTCCTTTGATCCGCGCGCCGGTGCTCCTTGAGTGGGCTTCTGGTGCCCAGAGGAGCTGCCCATCCGTTCAACGAAATTGATGATTGGATGCACGGTTGATGCTCGCAGTGCCCCGAGATGTGACCTATTGGACAGGACCTATAAAGTTGAGGCGTGCGTAGAGCCAAGATTGTAAATACCCTCGGACCAGCTGTTCACTCTCACGACGGCATGAAGGAGCTCATGGAAGCGGGCATGAACGTCGCCCGTCTCAACATGAGCCATGGCACCCACGAGGAGCACCAGGATCGCCTGGATCTCGTCCGCTCCGTCGCCGACGAGCTGGATCTCAACGTTGCTGCCCTTGCCGACCTCCAGGGCCCCAAGATTCGTACCGGTGTTTTCGAGAAGGCTGAAGGCGCCTCGAACGGAAAGATCGACCTGGAGGTTGGTGACAAGTTCACCATCACCACCGATGACATCGTGGGCAACCAGGAGCGCGTCTCCACCACCTTCAAGGGACTGCCCGGTGACTGCCACCCCGGCGATGTCATCCTCATCGACGACGGCAAGACCGTCCTGCAGGTCGACTCCGTCGAGGGCAACGACGTCAACTGCCACTGCACCGTCGCCGGCCCGGTCGGCGACCACAAGGGCATCAACCTGCCTGGCGTTGCCGTCTCCATTCCCGCCCTCACCGAGAAGGACGAGGCCGATCTGCGTTGGGCCCTCAAGGCCGGCATCGACTTGGTCGCCCTGTCCTTCGTGCGTCACGGCTCCGACATCGACCGTGTCCACGAGATCATGGACGAGGAGGGACGTCACACCCCGGTCGTCGCCAAGCTCGAGAAGCCGCAGGCCATCGAGAACCTCGACGCGATCATCGACGCCTTCGACGCCGTCATGGTTGCCCGTGGCGACCTCGCCGTCGAGTGCCCGCTCGAGGAGGTGCCGCTGGTTCAGAAGCGCATCATCGAGAAGGCCCGTCTGCAGGCCAAGCCGGTCATCGTTGCCACCCAGATGCTCGAGTCGATGATCCACGCCCCGCGCCCGACCCGCGCCGAGGCTGCCGACGTCGCCAACGCCATCCTGGACGGTGCCGACGGAGTCATGACCTCTGCTGAGACCTCCGTTGGTGACTTCCCCGGCGAGACCGTGCGCACCATGGCCAAGATCGTGGAGTCCACCGAGTCCAACGGCATCGAGAAGATCGCCGACATCGACTGGGACCCGCACACCACTGGCGGCATCATTTCCAAGGCTGCCGTGGAGATTGCCGAGCGTATGCAGGCTCGCTACATCGTGGCCTTCACCAAGTCCGGTGACACCGCTCGCCGTATTTCGCGGCTGCGTTCGCGCACCCCGATGATCGTCTTCACCAACGACGAGAAGACCCCCAAGCACCTGGCCTGGAGCTGGGGTTCCAACGCGGTCATGGCTCCGAGCTTCGACAACCCCGAGGAGCTGTTCGGCTGGGTCAACACCTACCTGCGTGAGCACGGTCTCGTCCCGGTGGGCGAGCGTGTGGTCGTCGTCGCCGGTTCGCCGATGCGCGTTCCCGGCAAGACCAACACCATCCGCGTGCTGCGTATCCGTGAGGACGCCTGAGTTCTTTGCTCTGGTCATCAGGTATCGGGGGGCATGCCTTGATGCCTGATGATCCGGTCCTCGACAACGTCTCCGCTGTCTCGAACCACTGAGTTCTGCGTGACGGTGGGCTCGTGTAGCCCAGCGTCCGGCAAGGACATGAACGTCAATGACTGTGTGGGGTCCCGAATCATACGATTCGGGACCCCTGCATGTTTTTGCACGTGTTTCTGGTTCGGGACCCACCTGATTTTTGATTCGGCACCCTCGCATGTTTTTGGGTTCGGGGCTTCATATGTTTCAGGTGTTTCGTGGTGAGGCGCTCGCGGTGGGGAGTGTCCCATGGCCACCGAGGGCCCGGCCGTGTGGGATCAGGGTTTCCTGATCACAGACCCTGCACCGGTGGAGGGAAGCCATGGCGGGGCTCCTGCTCATCTCGCCCTGCGGTCGTCCCTTCGTTTAGTAACGCGGGTCAATGCCCTGCGCTTCTGCCTATCTCGCCTTGGCCCACCGCCCCGCGCGGTTGTATCGGGGGCGTCCCATGCTCCCAGGGTATCGGCCGTGTGTGGGATCAGGATTTGCAGCTCAGGTACTCGGTGGATGGGAGCCCTACCTGCGCTCCGGCTCATTTCTCCCTGCCGCCCGTTTCCTCGTTCAGCGACGGGGCCAGCGTCCTGTGTTCCTGCTCATCCCGCCCTGCTGTCGTTCCCGCGTTTGCTGCCGCCATCCTTCAGCAACGCAGGTTAACGTTCTGTGCTCCTGCCCATCTGGCGTACTGTTCCGCGTGGCCGTTGTCGGAGAGGGGGAATTCACCGTTTCGTAGTGGTGGCTGTCGCTGGGGTGAGTCAGGGTTTTCGTGGGCGTCACTGGAGCGCAGCCAGAAGTACTGGTGGCACTGAGCTCGGTGGGTACACCGGTGGTCAATACAGCCTGAGAAAGGTGGTGCATCCTGAGGGATCGAGCGGCCCCGACAAGCTTCGTCATCTGGTGCCCGGGAGGGGAGTCGAACCCCTACGCCCTCACGGACAGCGCATTTTGAGTGCGCCGCGTCTACCATTCCGCCACCCGGGCCAGCTCGCTCATTGTGGCACAAAACTCGCCTCGGAGCACATCATGCTCATGTAGTGCTCCCACGCGGTCTCATGAGAGGGTGGTTGGCTCCTTGTGGGCCACTCCGGACTCAGATGTGGGCCTCGGCGGCGGGAAAACGTCGGTTGAGGGGCATTGTGTGACGAAGTCAGGGCAATGCCACGACCATCTGTGCCATCATGTCAGTGGCAGGATACCTGCTCGGCCTGGTGGGTCTGGCCGGCATCCTGGCCATGGCGTCGCGCTAGGATAGCAGGCGTTGTCAACGTCAGACATGCAAGGAAATCAACGTGGGTAACTCAACAAGCTCCGACAAGCGGGTATCTGACATCAATGCGGAGAGTGCTCGTCCCCGAGTCATCGTGGCGGAAGATGAGGCCCTCATTCGCCTGGATCTGGTGGAGCTGCTCGAGGATCAGGGTTACGAGGTGGTGGCCCAGGCCAGTGATGGTGAGGAGGCCGTCTCACTGGCGCGTGAGCTGGAGCCCGATCTCGTCGTCATGGACGTCAAAATGCCCAAGATGGACGGAATCACCGCAGCAGACAAGATCGCCGAGGAACGTATCTGCGCCGTCGTCATGCTCACCGCCTTCTCCCAGCGCGATCTCATCGAGCGTGCCAAGGAAGCCGGGGCAATGGCCTACGTCGTCAAGCCCTTCGATGTGTCAGACGTCGTACCCGCGATCGAGATCGCTCTTGCTCGATTCCAGGAGATCCGTGCTGTTGAAGACGAGATCGCCGACCTTGAGGAGCGTCTTGAGTCCCGCAAGCTCGTCGACCAGGCCAAGGGGATGCTCCAGTCCAGCTTGGGCCTCACTGAGCCAGAAGCCTTCCGTTGGATCCAGAAGACTGCCATGGACCTGCGTAAGTCCATGCGTGAGGTTGCCCAAGGGGTCATCGACCACGGGCGCAAGTGACGGCGGTGTTCGTGTTCAGTCGAGGTCGATGATTTGGCAGCTCACCCGTCCCACCGCGCAGATCCGTCCCAGATCATCGACAATCTCCACCGCGTGAGTCGTGGTACGCCGTCCCAGGTGCATGGCCGTGGCGGTCGCCGTCATGTGCTCTCCCTTGGGGGCGCGCATGTGGGAGACATTGAGCTCGGTTCCCACTGCGCCTTTGCCGCTTTGATGTGCAAAGAACATGGCGGCCAAGGAGCCGGCCGTTTCCACCAGCACTCCTGACCCACCGCCGTGCCACAGTCCGAGTGGCTGGGTGTTGCCGGCCAAGGGTGCCTTGATGACGCAACGCTCTGGTGAGAGCTCAATCACCTCGACGCCGAGCTTGTCGTCGAGCGGGCTCACCAGGTCGGTGAGCCATGTGGGGAGTCCGGATTCCTTGGATGCGTAACTCATGTGACGTAGCTTGCCACGTTGGCGAGCGAAGTAGCACCCCCTCCTGCCCCGCTGTGTCATTCGCTCTCGACTCGACGCGGCGGTCAGGGTTTGGCTCGGCTGCCCCACCTTTCAACTTCCTGTTCGCAGTCGTGCTCCCGACTGTCTGCTTTCTCCTGCTGCGGTCAGGTGACGTGGGTCACATTGCTCGGTGGCGCTGATCGAAGCTGTAGTCCTCTCCTCCAGCATGTCGTTGTGCACGCCAAGGACACGCAGTCACATTGCTTGGCGCGTCGATGTCGAAGCTGTGGTGGCTCTTCCCTTGGCTACGCACCCGTCAGCGGGTCGCTCCTCTGCTGCTTTCCCTTGGTAGTCACCCTCCGTTCTTCCCCGGTATCTGCTTTCGGTGGTGGGGGTGGTTGGAGCAGGATCGTCAAGTCTTGTCCCCCGCGGTATTCACTTTCGTCTTTCTTGGTGGTCACGTGCTCGTTCCTCGGGCAGTCTTCTTCGTCTTTTCCCAGCGGCTAGGTCCCGCTCCCGGCAGGCTCCTCTCACCCTCCCGCCCCAGTAGCCTCCCCTCGCCTGCGGACATGGTGCTTGCCTCTCCTTGACGCGTCGTCCCTCTGTCTTAACGGCCATGCCTGTTTCAGGCAGTCATCTCCACTTTTTCTAGTGGTACGCGCTTACCTCTCTCGGAGTAGTTCTTTCTCGCCTCCTGTCCGTGGCCAAGTGGTCACCTTCGCAGCTACCCCGTCTTTTTCTGGTGACATGCGTGTGCTCCCCCCTGATAGCCACCACTCGCCACCTTTCCTTGTGGTCACACGTTCACCTCTCTTTTCCGTGGCCGGGGGAGCGGTAGTCGTTGCCAGCATCGAGTGAGTGACATCCTCTGGGCGATCTGTGGAGAAATGGTTGCGAAAGGCCGTGGATGTCACCCTGCTTTGCAGTGGGGCGACTCATGAACAGAAATACCACGCCGTCGTCGCCGATCCAGCTCACAGATGCATGTTTCATGCCTGATGTTTAAAGGACCTACGTGTCTGTGAAGGCTCCACCAGAGCGCCGTGGGGCCGCGTGGGCCGTCGTTGCCGGGAGATCGTGTGGTTCGCCATTGTCGTGAGCTGTGAGGGGCTGTGGGCATCCCCCTTGCCATGGTTTTCCACGGAACTCGTGTAGGGTGGGGAACCGCCTCTGAACGTGTGAAAGTAATGGGGACGTAAGCCCGCTCTCCAGCAGTTGGTCACGCTTCATGCCCGTGGAGGCCAGCTCGGGCACGTCTGCCCGGCACGCACGAGGAACACCAGGCTTCCGCATCTGCGGGGCCGGCTCCATTCAATAACGACAGCACCCCTGCTTCTCCGTCCGGAGAGCTCACAGTGTGCAACTGGTCAGCAGTCTGGTTCGTCACGCTCACGTTCGGTGGTGCAGCCTAAACCTGACCGAAGCCTCCTTGACCAGGTCAGGCCTCCTCGGTCAGGTTGTGTGAGGAAGTGAAACCGAGCCCCGTCATGACACCATTGCGTCCGCCGTGTCAGGCCTGTGTGGCAAATTGGTTGCCACAGCCGAGGTTTACCACCAGTCGTGGCAGCTCAAGGTTCTCACAACCAATTTGCCACGCGGGCTCGTGGTACCGGTGATTTTCGGTCGGGGTTGGTCAATGGGGCAGGTGGTTCCTCAGGACAAACCGGTCCGTTCTCCAGCGCCAGCAGCGATGACGACGGGCGCACACATCAGTGCTGGGAGAAAACCGCGTCTTTCATCGCCTAGAGTCGTACACATGAGCCAACGCCCCACCCTGTTGATTGTCGACGGCCACTCGATGGCATTTCGCGCGTTCTTCGCCTTGCCGGTGGAGAACTTCACCACGCGTACCGGCCAGCACACCAACGCGGTGCATGGCTTCGTCTCCATGCTCACTCGGCTCATCAAGGATGAGGAGCCGAGTCACATAGCGGTGGCCTTCGATCTCCCCGGCGGTACCTTCCGCACTGAGCAGTACCAGGACTACAAGGGTGGTCGGGCGGCCACTCCGCCGGAATTTCCCGGGCAGGTTGAGCTCATCAAGGAGGTTCTCGACGCGCTCAACATCACTCATCTCTCGGTGCCCGGTTATGAGGCCGACGACATTCTTGCGACCCTGGCCACCTCGGCCAGCGCGGCAGACATGGACACCCTCGTCGTCTCTGGGGATCGGGATGCCATGCAGCTTGTCACTGACCAGGTCACTGTTCTCTATCCCAAGCAGGGCGTCTCCAGGTTGGAGCGTATGACCCCGCAGGCCGTTGAGGAGAAGTACCTCGTCTCCCCGGAACGGTATCCGGAACTGGCTGCTCTGGTGGGTGAGCATGCCGACAATCTGCCCGGCGTTCCCGGGGTCGGTCCCAAAACTGCTGCGAAGTGGCTCGCGGCGTACGACGGTCTCGACAACCTCCTGGCGGACGCAGATTCGGTCAAGGGCAAGGCTGGTGCCTCGTTCCGTGACCATCTCGACGACGTCAGGCGCAACCGTCGTCTCAATGCTCTGGTGCGGGATCTGGAGCTGGAGGTTGGCCTTGACGATCTGGCCCGACGTAGTTGGGATCAGCAGGCCACACGCCAGCTCTTCGACTCCTTGGAGTTCCGCTCACTGTGGGATCGCGTCAAGGCCATGGAAGGCACCGACGGGGCGCAGGACAGTGCGCAAACTGTGGATGTCACCGTCCAGGTGCCAGGGGAGGGCGAGCTCGACTCGTGGTTGCAAGCCCATCGAGATGTTCGACTCGGCGTGGACGCCACCGGGACGTGGATCTGTGGAGCCGACGACGTCACTGGTGTCGTCATAGGGTCACCGCAACAGGAAGCCGTCAGACTGGACCTCACTGATCTCCGCCCGGCAGATGAGAAGGCCTTCGCCGATTGGCTCGCTGACCCCCACTGCCCCAAGGTCATGCATGCCGCCAAGAACCAGATCGAAGCCTTCGCCGCACGTGGGATGGTTGTTGGCGGTCTCAGCTGTGACACCGAGTTGGCTGCCTACCTGCTGCACCCGGATCGGCGCAAGTATCAACTTGACGATCTGGTTCTTGAGTATCTCGATCTTGAACTCGTCCCGACCCACGACCAACCCAGTCAGGGCACACTCGACTTCGACGACGATGCCACGGTTGAACTGTCTGCGCGTCAAGCAGTACTCATCGCTCGGTTGGCCGACGTCCTCGAGCAGGAACTCGACAATCGTAGCGAGCTCGGCCTGCTCCACGATCTTGAGTTGCCTGTTCAACGCAGCCTGATCGCCATGGAACAGGCTGGTGTTGCCGTCGACACCGATGTGCTGGGCGGGTTGCGCGCTGACTTCGACTCCCGGGTTCGCAAAGCCGAGGAACTGGCTTGGCAGGCAGCGGGGGAGCAGGTGAATCTCGGTTCGCCGAAGCAGCTGCAGGCTGTTCTCTTCGACCGTCTCGACATGCCCAAGACGCGCAGGACCAAATCCGGTTACACCACTGACGCCGCTGCCCTGGAGGGGCTGTTCAAGAAGACCCAGCACCCCTTCCTTGCACATCTGTTGGCCCACCGCGAGGCGATCCGCATGCGGCAGACCATTGACGGGCTGCTCAAGTCCATTGCCGACGACGGACGAATCCACACCACCTATCAGCAGACGGTTGCTGCCACCGGTCGACTGTCGAGTACCGACCCCAACCTTCAGAACATCCCCATGCGCACCGAGGAAGGGCGACGTATCCGGGAAGGATTCGTCGTGGGTGAGGGATACGCATCGCTCATGAGTGCCGACTACTCCCAGATCGAGATGCGCATCATGGCCCATGCCTGCGGGGACGAGTCGCTCATCGAGGCATTCGCCTCTGGTCTGGACTTTCACACGGTGACGGCTTCGCACGTCTTCCGGGTGCCGATCGAGAACGTCACCGCGGCCCAACGTTCCAAGGTCAAGGCCATGAACTACGGCTTGGCGTATGGGCTGAGCGACTATGGGCTCTCGCAGCGACTCGACGTTCCGGTGGCGGAGGCTCGTGAACTCATGGACGACTACTTCAGCCGGTTCGGCAAGGTGCAGCAGTACCTCAACCAGGTCGTCGACCAGGCCCGTAGGGATGGGTGGACCTCGACTCTGTTGGGCCGCCGGCGCTATCTACCCGATCTCAACTCGTCGAATCGGCAGCGTCGCGAGATGGCCGAACGTGCCGCCCTCAACGCGCCGATCCAAGGCACAGCTGCCGACCTCATGAAGTTGGCCATGCTCGCCACCGATCAAGGACTTGCTGAGCACGGGCTTCGTTCCCGTGTGCTGCTGCAGATCCACGACGAGCTCGTCCTCGAGGTTGCCCCGGGGGAGGAACAACGGGTGCGTGAGGTCGTCACCGACGCGATGGGTGGCGCCATGGATCTGGCGGTGCCACTGACTGTCGCGATTGGCGTTGGGCGGTCCTGGTTCGACGCGGCGCACTGAATGAGATGACATCGTTGAGCGTGCCACGGACATTCCAGATGTTCCCCTGATCCAGATGATCCCCTGAGTTGTCTGGGGAATCTCCGCGTGGGTGCCCATGGCATCTTTTTCGATACTCGGCTCCCGTGGTGCTTTGCATGGGCATGTGAGTGCTGGACGTGGTGTCCGGGGCTGGGACTCCTGGCGGTCTGGCGCGCATGCTCTTTCCGTGCTGCCACGCAAGGCCTTCGCGTCGATGAGCAGATACCACCGTGGGGGTGTGCGCTCCTGCACGGTGCATCTTTTGCCGCTGCTGTGGTGTTCCTGTGCGTTGATGGGGTGGTTGCCATGTGGAGTGTCAGATGAGGCGGTTGGCAACACGATTACCACGGGTGGTCGTGGGAACAGGGGCGCGGTGTGTCTTGGTCAGTTTCTCGATTCGGGGTGGCCATCCCGAATCATTTCGCAGATCGCTCTTTGACAAGCGATCTTAGATTGAGTCGAGACCAGTCATGATGTGGCGGAGCTGTGGTTCGGTGTAGTGGCGCGTGGGCTTGTGACGAATGTGGAGGTGGGTGGTGATCCAGTCGAGGACGAAGTGCGGGTGGTGGCGCAGCATGGTGGGTGTGATGTGGAGAATCTTCCAGCCGTGTTGCTCGAGGTGAGCAGTGCGCATCATGGTGTGTTCGTAGCCATCGATGGTGCCGTGGATGGTGCGGCCATCAATCTCTGTGGCGAGTTTCTCAGCGTTGAAGGCTTGGTCAAGGTAATAGATGCGGTTCCCGGCGTGGATTTCGTGGTTGGATTTGTGGCCGGTGATGCCGGTGGCTCTGAGCAGTCGTGCCATGTGAAGTTCGGGGATGGACCAGGCGTTGAGGGCGATATCGGCCAAGGCTTGGTCGACCTGGGTTTTGGGATATCGGCCGGTGAGGCTTTTTCGGGCTGCACGGCAGGAACCAGGTGAGACGAGGCGCTGCCGGAGCGCTTCACAGACCCAGTCCCAGTTCCCATGGATGGCGAGGATGAGGACGCAGACTTCTGGTGTGGTGAGGCGGATGTGTTCGCGATAGGTGATGAATCGATCGGGGATGTGCCAGCGGTGCACGGTGATTCCTGGTCGGCTCAGATGCCGGGTGAGTGAACATGCCTCGATGCTGGTGATGCCGGTGAAGTCGAGCACGTGGTGGGTGTTGGGCGCTGTCATGCCGTGCATGATGAGGGCAGCTTTCCCGGTGAGGATGGTGTTGGGGTCCCAGAGCCAGAGAGCTCGGATGAGGGTGGTGGGGTCGTGGGCCAGTGCTGCGGCGGCTATCACACCTGGTAGCACACGTACTGCGTCTCCGCGAGCGACGGTTCGGTCGGCTTGGCCTCGGTATGGTGAATTGCGGCGGACACGGGCCACGCCGGTGTGATTGAGGTGGTCGTACAAGGTTGTCACGTCTGTGGTTGTTGTGGCCGGGGCTGATTTCCGGCGTGTTTGCCATTCCTTGTGGACAGTGATCGGGCGAGAAGACTGAGTTGTTGTGGATATTTTGTTCGGCACGACCGGGAATGCCATTTGCCGTGGTAGGTCCTGCGGTTGCCACCACGATCACCACAGCGGCCGGCGGAGAAGTGCGAGACACAAGGGCGTGGGAACCGGCGATGGGCCGGTGGTGGGTGGTGAGGAGGCCCGTGGAGTCGGAGCTGACCGTGACAGGTGTGAGCCGGAATTGATGGCTCTGAAGCCGCTTGGACAAGGGACACTGACCGGAAAGGTTTGGGAAGGGGATGTTGACCGGAATGGTTCGGGCAGTACCGGGACTCTTGTAGCCAATGCAGGACGATGAGGATGAATCTGGAGTAGTCCTCGGGGTACTGAGCGGGACTCTGAGATGGCGTGATGGTCCTGGAGGGGAGCGGAGCCGTGGAGAGTGATGGGGCCAGAGGCAGAGATGCAGCGGCGAGTGGAGTCGATCAGTCGCGCGGGCAGACCAAGGAAATGGTGCAGGTGTGCTCGTGCAGATATCGGTCACGCCACGAAGGATGAGAAGAGATGGATGCGAGGAGGTGACAAGGAAAAACGGAGCAGGAAATGAGAACCCAGAAGGTGGCTCCCGACCCACCCGGTCGGGAGCCACCGCATGGACGCCGGTCAGGCTGGGGCGAATTCCACCATCCGCTCCGCCAGCACCGAGAGCACGTGACGCCACGATTTACCGGTTGCCCGCTGCATACCGATCTCGCAGGTGCGGTTGGCCGAGAGATACACGTCGAACTCGCGGGCGCGCAGCTGCGCTGTTTCTCGGGCGGTGGCCGACTCGGTGAGTTCGGGGTGCAGCATTCCACGATCACCTGCGAATCCGCAGCATCCCCAGTCATCGGCGACGACCACGTCATCGGCGATGGCCTGTGCGCAGCGGTACAGCGCGTCATTCCAAGACATGCGCGTGGACGAGCAGGTGGGGTGCAGCGCAGCCGAGCGCAGTTTCGGCAGGTCGGGAAGCACGGGAAGCAGCTCGTCGGCGATGTACTGCACGGCGTCGACGATCCGGATCCCGGTGACTCCCTCGTACTCGAGCTCGTGGACGAATCCCTCGGAGCAACTCACCGCATCCGAGATGACGGTGAGTTCGCCGCCATGGGTGGCCTCCTGCATGATGTCGACGACTCTGCGACGCATGGTCGCGTAGCCGATTGTCATGCCCTTTGACTTCCACGGTGTGCCACAACAGACCGCTTCGATGCCCTGGGGCACGGTGACGCCGACCCCTGCTGTAGCGAGCAACGACAACACGGAGAACTCGAGGGTCTCCTCCTGGGGCACGGCGGATCCGAACATCGTGTTGACGCATGCAGGTAGGTAGACGACCTCGGGGCGTCCCACAGGCCCGCGACGGTGGCCTGACGATCGCCGCCGACCGCCCGCGGGCAACTCCTTCGACAGGAGCGGTACCCGGTCGGCCCCCACGATCGATCGCGCCGCACCGAGTACGGTGTTGGTTGCTCGGGTCGGAATGGGGTGTACTGCATCCATTCCCAGGCTGGCAGCACTGACGAATGGCCCCCATCCCTTGGCTGCGATGTCCCAGACGCCCTGCCAGGCCGGCGAATTGCCTTCAGCGCGCAGTCGGCGTACCAGGTCGCCGGTGTTGATGTGCAACGGACAGTTTGTCTGGCACATCCCGTCCACGGCGCACGTCTGGATCACCGGGTATTGTTCGTCGGCGCTCAGCTGCGCGGCGAGTTCCTCGTCACCATCGGCGTGTGCCTGGGCGATCGCCCGCTGCACGACGATACGTTGACGAGGTGTGAGGGTGAGGTCACGTGACGGGCAGACGGGTTCGCAGTACCCGCATTCGACGCACCGGTCCACCTCTTCCTGGACGGTCGGGCTGAGCTTGATGTCCTTGAGGTGCAGCTGCGGATCATCGGTGATGATCGTTCCCGGGTTGAGCATCTGATCTGGGTCGGCGGCGTTCTTGAGTTTGACCATGACGTTGTAGAGCTCGGGTCCGTACTGCCGCTCGACGAAGGGCGCCATGATGCGTCCGGTACCATGCTCGGCCTTGAGCGTCCCTTCGGCGGCCAGGACCAGATCGACCATGTCCTCGGTGAATCGTTCGTAACGATCCAGGCCCTTCCTGTCGCGGAAGTCCTCGACGACGAGGAAGTGGATGTTGCCGTCCTTGGCGTGGCCGAAGATGATTGAGCCGGGGTAGCCGTGCTTGCCGAACAGGTGCTGGAGGTCTCCACACACCCCGGCGAGGCTTTCCACCGGAACGGCGATGTCCTCCAGGAGCGGCGTCTGACCGGATTTTCGGGTGCCCGCGATCTTGGTGTAGAGCCCGTTGCGCAGGTTCCAGATCGGTCCGCGGGTGGCAGGGTCGCCGGTGAATTCCGGCTCGTTGACGAGATCGAGGGTGTCGATGACGGCGTTGCCACGCTCCTCCGCCTCACGACGCGACTGTTCGTCGGCGCAGTGGTACTCAACGAGCAGAGCCGCGTCGTCACCACCCGGTGACGGTGGCACGATGTGGCCGTCACGTGGATCACGCCTGCACAGTTCGAGGGAGGCGGAGTCCATCAGTTCGGTGACGGTGACCCCGGACTCCAGCAGAGCGGGTAGGGCCGTGGTGGCGCTTTCCAGAGTGGGGAAGTGCAACAGGGCGGTGGAGATCTGAGGCATGACCGGCAGCGTCCGCATGACTGCCGATGCGATGAATCCCAAGGTGCCTTCCGATCCGATCATGAGGTGGGAGAGGATCTGGGACGGTGAGTCATGGTCGAGGAAGGAGTTGAGACCGTAGCCCATGGTGTTCTTCATCGAGAACAGGTGGCGGATCCGTTCTGCATGTTCTGGGCGGCGACACGTCTCGCGCAGTCGTAGCAGGGTTTCGACGAGCTCGGGTTCGGTACTGCAGAGTTTGTCGTCGGCGTCGGGATCGGCGGTGTCGAGGACCGTGCCACTGGCCAGGACGATCACCATGGATTCCAACGTCTGGTACGAGTTGGCGATCGTGCCGCAGCTCATGCCCGAGGAATTGTCGGCGAGGACTCCGCCCACGGTGCAGGCCACGGACGAGGCCGGGTCGGGGCCAAGCTTGCGTTGATACCGTGCCAAGGCGGTGTTGACGGCACGTATCGTTGCCCCGGGCTGGACTCTCACCCGTCGGCCCTCGTCAAGGACCTCGATCCCGCGGAAGGCGCGACGGGTGTCGACCATGATTCCGTCGGTGAGTCCTTGGCCAGACAGGCTCGTCCCACCGGAGCGGAATGTGAGGCTGACCTTGTGACGACGTGCGGCAGTCATGGCGCAGGCAACGTCGTCGGCGGTGGTGGCACGCACCAGCGCTCCGGGCGTGAGCAGGTAGTGGGAGGCGTCAGCCGCGACGGCGGAGAGGTCGAGCAGGTCTGCACTGACCTGCTTGGATCCGATTGAGTCCTGCAGCTGGCGGATGAGCCCATCGGGCAGAATGGACTGCTGAGTACGTTTCATACCAGCACCTTAGTAGGGGAAGCTTGTCCCGGTGGCTGGTTGCAGACAGGACATGGACGCGATCTGGAGCACCGGCGATGCGCGGGAGGCCTCCGGCTCATGAGAGGCATTGGCGGGGTGAGAACGGGACTGGATTCGTTGCGTGCGAGGACGCCACGATGCATCCTCGTGTGGCGTGAGTTGTGCTGGGCCCGCCCGGGTTGAGGACTTACGGTCCTGCCGGCCACATCACATTCGTCGTGGGGTCACCGTTGAGGTCATCCGGCCACCGTGTCGTCGGCCCTGTCATGAGCGGGTTGCAGACCCACCCCTCTTGGTGCCGCTCGATCACTCGACTGTTGTTTCAGCGAGCATCTGCACCCGTCGGATGGGGATCCACCCATGGCGTGGAATGGGTTGCGGTTCCTGGCTGGATGCTCCGAATGGGAGGGTCCTTGGCAGATGGGGGGTCCTTGGGCAGGGGTGAAAATCGCCGGTACGGGCGGGGCGCGAGCCACTACGGACCAGGTTGACCCTCTCCCGCGGAGGGCTGTAAAATGCCCAAATGTCATCGCTGTGCGCTCTCGGACAGAGGGGGGCGCCGCGGGCCTCATGTTTTCGAGCATGACCCAAGGGGTGGCACCACACATCCACGCAACCAACCGGAGTCCTACTACATGACCTCCTCCACTGAGGCCTCCACCTCGAATTCGGTCGACAACGACCAGCAGACTGCCGCCACCGCCACCGAGAACAACTCGGTCACCGTTGACGACCTGGGCAGCACCGAAGCCTTCATGGCTGCGGTTGACGCCACCATCAAGTACTTCAACGACGGTGACATCGTCACCGGAACCGTCGTCAAGGTCGACCGTGACGAGGTCCTCCTCGACATCGGTTACAAGACCGAGGGCGTCATCCCCTCCAAGGAGCTGTCGATCAAGCATGACGTCGATCCATTCGACGTCGTCAAGGTCGGTGACGAGATCGAGGCCTTGGTCCAGCAGAAAGAGGACAAGGAAGGCCGCCTCATCCTCTCCAAGAAGCGTGCTCAGTACGAGCGTGCCTGGGGCAGCATTGAGAAGATCAAGGACGAGGAGGGTGTCGTCTCCGGTACCGTCATCGAGGTCGTCAAGGGCGGCCTGATCGTCGACATCGGTCTGCGTGGCTTCCTGCCGGCCTCCTTGGTCGAGATGCGTCGTGTTCGTGACCTCCAGCCCTACGTCGGCGAGGAGATCGAGGCCAAGATCATCGAGCTCGACAAGAACCGCAACAACGTGGTTCTGTCGCGTCGTGCCTGGCTCGAGCAGACCCAGTCCGAGGTTCGCCACAACTTCCTGCAGCAGCTGCAGAAGGGGCAGATCCGCAAGGGCGTCGTCTCCTCCATCGTCAACTTCGGTGCCTTCGTCGACCTCGGTGGGGTTGACGGCCTGGTCCACGTCTCCGAGCTGTCCTGGAAGCACATCGACCACCCGGGTGAGGTCGTCGAGGTCGGTCAGCCGGTCACCGTTGAGGTGCTGGACGTCGACATGGATCGCGAGCGCGTCTCCCTGTCGCTCAAAGCCACCCAGGAAGATCCGTGGCAGGCCTTCGCCCGGCTGCACCAGATCGGCCAGATCGTTCCCGGCAAGGTCACCAAGCTCGTCCCGTTCGGTGCCTTCGTCCGTGTCGAGGACGGCATCGAAGGCCTGGTTCACGTCTCCGAGCTCGCCGAGCGTCACGTGGAGATCCCCGAGCAGGTTGTCTCGGTCAACGACGACGTCATGGTCAAGATCATCGACATCGATTTGGACCGCCGCCGCATCTCGCTGTCGCTCAAGCAGGCCAACGAGGGTATGGACACCACCTCCGACGAGTTCGACCCCTCGCTGTACGGCATGACCGCCTCCTACGACGAGAACGGCAACTACATCTACCCCGAGGGCTTCGATCCGGAGACCAACGAGTGGAGGCCCGGCTACGACGAGCAGCGCATCGCCTGGGAGCAGCAGTACGCCGAGGCCCAGGCTCGCTGGGAGGCCCACAAGAAGCAGGTCATCGCTGCCGAGGAGGCTGAGCGTGAGGCTGCCGTGGAACAGCCTGCCTCCGCCACGTCCTACACTTCGCAGGCTCCGACCGAGGGTTCGCTTGCCTCTGACGAGGCTCTGCAGGCCCTGCGTGACAAGCTCACCAACGGCTGAGTTTTTCCTGAGCACTACTGCTGACGCGTCCCCCCTCACCCGCCGTGGTGAAGGGGACGCGTTGTTTGTCGCGCAGTTTTCACAGTGCACTCCTTGCGCAGAAGGCACGTGGACAGTACGGGCAGCATGAAGCCGAGACCGCAAATGCGTTCCCCACGCAGAGGACACGTGTCTCGACGTGGTGCATGATCTGGCCACCATGAAAGGTTGACTCATTCGCGGAGTGTTGATGCGAATCGCTGTTAGCACGAATCGTTCGGAAAACTCGCAAGGCTCGGTATGAGGGGTTGCCCCTTCACGGAGTGTTGGCGTACCGAGCGCCTTGACCAACGACGAGCCAAAAAGACCAGCTGTGGCGGATGGGTGACGGGATCCCCGGGAAAACTGCTCGGCGGATTTCCCGTACTGTTCGTAGAGCTTCCGTTCCGCGTCTGACTGCCGAGTTGGCACTGAGTTCACTTCGCTCTGGCGGCAGCCGAGTTGACGTTGAGTTCGTTCCGCGTCTGACAGTCAAGTTGGTGCTGAGTCCGCTCTGTGCTGAGCTGGCGCTGAGTCCGGTTTCGGTCGGCGGCAGCTGAGCTGGCTCTGCGAGCTTCCTCCTGCTCATAGAGCTTCCGGATATGCACACACCGAGCCACACGACAGCCGCAGAGCTTCCTCCTGCTCACAGGGCTTCCCCTGCCGTGGGGGCGAATCTCTGTGTGGTAATCGTGGTCGAGAACGATGAAGATGCTACTGCGCGTGGCAGAACATGGGGATGCGAACCGGATGTGCACACGCCTGACGAATGCAGCGAGATATTTCAGTGGCCCTCGCCAGGATCATGACCTGTGGAATTCTGGGTACCTGAGATCTCAGCTTTCCGTGCCGCGTCAGCAGAGGGAGAGAGTCAACGGCCTGCCCGATGCAGATGCCCACGATGACGCGCCCATGGTCGACCACGTTCATGACACAATGGGTTGGTGAGCTTCGCACCAGTCTCTGCACCACGCCGCCGTCGTATCGCGCTCACCGGGGGCATTGCGTCTGGCAAAACCACGGTGGCTCAGCTCCTCGCCAAGCGTGGGGCTCTTGTCCTCGACTACGACCAGCTCTCCCGCGACGTTGTCGCGCCCGGTGGCACAGGACTGTCCCGGGTGGCTGCCGAGTTCGGCCCTGAGGTCCTCAACGAGGACGGTAGCTTGAATCGAGCGGCCCTGGCTGAGGTGGTCTTTTCCGATGCACAAGGACGGCAACGGCTGGAAGCCATTCTGCATCCACTCGTCACAGCCCGGGCAGATGAACTTGAGGCACAGGCCCCAGCAGACCAACTCGTCATCCACGACGTTCCGCTGCTGGTCGAAGCAGGGCTTGCTGACAGGTTTGACGTCATCATCGTCACTGATCTTGACCCTCATGAGCAGGTGAAACGTGCCCAGCTCCGGGACGGCTCATCCGCACAGCAGGTATCCAGGCGAATGGCTGCCCAGGCGAGCCGGGCTGAGCGTCTCGCGGTGGCTGACCATGTCATCGACGCCTCGGGGGCGCTGGAGGAATTGGACGCCAAGGTTGATCGGCTGTGGGCTGAGTTGGTGACGTGACGTCGGCTGGCATGGGAAATGGCTTGGCAGCGGCATAGCCTTGGATCATGCGTCCTGTCAACGAGATCACCCGCCGAATCGCCCCAATGCACGTCGTGAGCGAATTCCAGCCTTCCGGTGACCAGCCCAAGGCCATCAACGAGCTGGAGCGGCGCCTCAAGGAGGGGGAACAGGACGTCGTGCTGCTGGGTGCCACCGGCACCGGCAAGACAGCCACCGTCGCATGGCTCGCGGAGCGGGTGCAGCGCCCGATGCTCGTCATGCAGCCCAACAAGACCCTGGCAGCGCAGTTCGCCCAGGAGCTGCGCGGATTCTTCCCGGACAACGCCGTCGAGTACTTCGTGTCGTACTACGACTACTACCAACCAGAGGCGTATGTACCGCAGACCGACACCTACATCGAGAAGGACTCCAACATCAACGATGAGGTGGAGCGACTGCGACACTCTGCGACCACGTCGCTGCTCACCCGTCGCGACGTCATCGTCGTCTCCACGGTGTCGGCCATCTATGGTTTGGGCACCCCGTCGGAGTACGTGGAGCGGATGATCACCTTGGAGGTTGGTCAGGAGTGGGACCGACGGGAGTTGTTGTCCGAACTCATCACCAACCAGTACGTTCGCAACGACATCTCTTCCGAACGCGGCACGTTCCGAGTCCAAGGTGACACCATCGAGATCTTCCCGGTGTATGAGGAGAACGCAGTACGTATCGAATTCTTTGGCGATGAGATCGAAGCGCTCACCACGATGCATCCCATCACCGGCGAGGTGCTGCACGAGGACGACATCGTCTACGTCTTCCCCGCGAGCCACTATGCTGCTGGTCCGGAACGCATGGAGCGAGCGATGAAATCGATCGAGGCCGAGTTGTCTGAGCGTCTGAGGATCCTGGAGCGTGATGGCAAGCTCCTGGAGGCGCAACGCCTCAAGATGCGTACCACCTATGACCTTGAGATGATGCACCAGATTGGTTCGTGCTCCGGGATCGAGAACTACTCGCGGCACATTGACGGACGCGGCCCCGGTACCGCCCCGAACTGTCTGCTCGACTATTTCCCGGAGGATTTCCTTCTTGTCGTTGATGAATCGCATGTGACGATTCCTCAGATCGGCGGTATGTACGAAGGTGACATGAGCCGCAAACGCACCCTTGTCGAGCACGGTTTTCGCCTGCCCAGCGCCATGGACAATCGTCCGCTCAAATTTGACGAGTTCGTCCAGCGTATTGGTCAGACGGTGTATCTCTCGGCAACTCCGGGTAGCTACGAGACGGAGCGTGCCAACGGCCAGGTGGAGCAGATCATCCGTCCCACTGGCTTGGTGGATCCGGAGATCATCGTCAAGCCGACCAATGGTCAGATCGACGATCTCATGGGCTTGATCAAGGAACGTGCCGAGCGTGACGAGCGAGTCCTCGTGACGACATTGACGAAGAAGATGGCGGAGGATCTCACCGATTATCTCATGGAACATGGAGTACGTACTCGATATCTTCATTCTGAGATCGAGACCTTGAAACGCATCGAGTTGCTCAAGCAACTGCGTATGGGTGAGTACGACGTGCTGGTGGGTATCAACCTGTTGCGTGAGGGACTCGACCTTCCCGAGGTGTCACTCGTTGCCATTCTGGACGCCGACAAGGAGGGGTTCCTGCGTTCGGATCGGTCGCTCATCCAGACCATCGGTCGCGCAGCCCGAAACGTCAATGGCCAGGTCGTCATGTACGCAGACACGATCACTGAGTCGATGCGGTTTGCCATTGACGAGACGAATCGCCGTCGCGAAATCCAACTGGCCTACAACAAGGAGCACGGCATCGATCCGACTCCGCTGCGCAAGAAGATCGGTGACATCACCGAGATGTTGGCTCGTGAGGAGGCCGACACCGATGAACTCGTGGCCCGGTTCGACTACGGCAAGGGGCATCGTGGCTACGACTCGATGATCACCGATGAGCAACGGGCACATCGGCAGTTGGACAGCGGGAAGATGAGCGAGCAGGAGCTTGGCGACCTCATCGTGGAGCTCACCGCGCAGATGCGTGACGCTGCTGGCGAGCTCAAGTTCGAGGTGGCGGCACGTCTACGTGACGAGGTCGCTGACCTCAAGAAGGATCTACGCCAGATGGTGGAGGCCAACCGCTGAGTTGAGGGCACCGGTCGGTGGGAGGCCCTTGGGTGTCCCCATATTTTCTACCGACCGCTGCATGAGGCGTTGAAGCCTCGGTTCTGAACCTATGTGATGCCATGGCTCGGACTCGGCGCGTGGTATTTCTGTTACGGATGGCGTGTGCTGCCACGTCTCGTGGCATGAACGTGATGTGGGAACGGATTTTCCACGCTCCGTCCAGCGGCCACGCACCAGTTGCTGGGGGTGGCTTGCGCTACGCAGGAGGGGGGTGGCTTGCGCTACGCAGGAGGGGGTGGCTTGTGCTACGCAGGAGATGCCTCACGGGATCCAGGGCGAAAGGATCCGGCGATCTCAGGGATCGTCGGGGTGGGGGAATCGGCCGTACATGTCGCGCAGGGCTTTTCTGCAACAGAAAAACAAGGTGACAGAGCGGGCCACGGGATGCCACACTGGTAACTCCTGAGGGGGAGTAGTCTGCGAATGCTGTGGTCGTCACCACGGTCGCGCCATCGCGATCCGGCCACCCGACTCCGAGTGTGACTTGGAGTGGACGAGACCTTCGGACCTTCCCACGCACGTCAGGAGGGCCGATGCCTGTCCACTCGTACACTTGGATCATCACCGTCGCCGTCATGCTCGGTCTGCTCATCTTTGATGTGCTCCTCATGAAACGGCACCCACACAAACCATCTGCCAAGGAATGCAGCATCTGGGTCAGTGTTTACATCGGACTTGCGGTGCTCTTCGGGATGGGTGTCTGGATGCTCGCTGGTAGATCGTGGGGGCGTCAGTTCTATGCGGTGTGGATAACTGAATACAGTCTGTCTCTGGACAATTTGTTCATCTTCATCATTCTCATGAGCAAGTTGAAGGTTCCGGAGAAGTTGCAGCAATTCGCATTGCTGTGTGGGATCATTCTTGCCTTGGTCTTCCGTGGCGTTTTCATTGCACTTGGCAAGGCCGTCCTTGACGCCTGGGCCTGGGTGTTCTTCGTCTTCGGACTGTTCCTGCTGTACTCGGCGATCAGCCTTGTCAGGGAGTACTTCTCCAAGGAAGGCAATGGGGAGGACGCTCCCGACAACGCCCTCATGAGATGGGTGAAACGGCGCGTTCCGACAACTGGCGATTATCGTGGCACGGCATTCTTCGTCCGTGAGGGTGGAAAGCGACTCGCGACCTCAATGCTCACCGTCGCCGTCGCCTTGGGTAGCACAGACCTGCTCTTCGCCCTGGACTCCATTCCGGCAAGCTATGGATTGACGAATGAGCCCTACCTCATTTTCACGGCAAACGTCTTTGCTCTCATGGGGCTTCGTCAACTGTATTTCCTGTTGGGGAATCTGCTCAACAGACTGGTTTTCCTGCAGCTGGGGTTGGCAGTCATTCTGGGGTTCATTTCTCTCAAACTTGTTGGGCATGCCATGAACCATTACGGGCTCGATGATAAATGGTTGGGGTTCTCCGCAGAGGTGTCGGAAGGTGTCTCACTGGGCGTCATCATTGGTACCCTCATCGTCACGACAGTGGTGTCGCTGACGTACTCGCGCCTGCACCCGGGAGCGAGTGGGCGAGACTGAGGTGAGTGTCAGGAGGACAACTGGCTGAAGGTTCCTCATGAATTGAGGGTGGAGACGCGCACTCAGTCAGACTGATTACTGTTCGTACAGCCATCTTGAGCTGTACCCATGAATTCACGTGACCATACTCGGCAGGAGCGTTTCCCTTCAGCTCAGCAGCGGGATCACCAGGTGCTCGGCCCCGGTGAGAGAACTCGAATTGTCACGTCCGGACAACCACCCGGCGAGCTCGGCGTCTGAGCCATGCACTGTTGTGGCAAAACCGTTTGAACCGATGCGGTCGGTGTAACCGGAGTCTGACACGATGCGCAGCGCCGGAACGTCTGCACGGTTGTGGAGTCGGAAACACACCCATTGCAGCAGTATGCGAGCGCTGAGGTCGTCAAGACTGCGCAGATCAAAGTCAATGTCCAAATCGACGTGGTGCAGCACGACCTCCGCCAGGCGGACGGAAGGAAGTTCGTGGGCATGGACGAGTATCCCCGGGCCGAGGATCACTGGTGTGGCGGGGTCCACAGGATCAAGTGCGTCAAAGATCTCGTGGAGTTCGCCTGCTGCTGTGTCCATGTCGATCTGCAGTTCGACTCCCGGACGCTCCGACCCGCGCTCGATCTCAGAGATGCGATTTTCGCGTGATTCGTACAGGGGACCGGGTTGCTCACCGTTGACGAGTGCTGAGGCCACTCGACCCAGGGCTTGGGCACCTCGTGCCAAATGCGTTGCGACATGCGCGCGTGTCCACCCCGGTAGCAGACTGGGAGACTGCCATTGCTCATCGGAAATGTCCATGGTGGCACCGAGCAGTCGCTGGGTGGCATCCCTTTTCGCTTGGCGGACCTCGGACATGGGTGCATCAATGCGTAACCCCGATGAGTGCGTCTGCGAGGTGGTCATGACTCGACCATATATTGTCTGATCTGCTGAAACGATCCTCCCTCGGTTCAGCAGGGTTGGAGCGACACTATCCACTCATGCGGGTCGTGGCTGGGCGTGGAATTGTGGTGGGCGAGTGCGTCTGCTGCCACATGGGGTGGCAGGTGGGACGCTCTGAAACCCGTTGGCCATAGCGGCAGCAGTTGCCGGACTCCACTTTCAGATCGATGCGCTCCAGGTGTCCCAACACGGGGGCTCATGGGCAATTGGGGTAGATGCACTGACTCCGGGGGAGCTGCCGCGGGGGCCTCGTGACGTCCTTGTGGCGTGCAGCCTTCATGGCCTCGGCATCTTCCGGCGAGCTGTGGCTTTTCTGTTGCGCGTCGTGGGTGCTGCCACGAGAGATGGTAGATGGTTGCGTTGTGAACAGGATTTCCACGAAGCCTGTTCCCCTCCAAGCACGGTTTGGGCCATGTACGGATTGGACGCATCGGCAGTAGACCCGGCGGCCTATTCGGGTCTGCCTCCCTCCGTGCCCAGTCTGATCGAAGACATGGCTTGGCGTGTCTGTCATGGGGTGAGAAACGAGTAGCACCGGGACGTGAAAACGGGGATGTGAAAGCTGTGAGCTGTGGTAAATCCGTTGTGAAGTGAAAGTGCTGCCACGTGGGGCAGCAGATGTGATCGGCGGGAACGAGATTTCCACGGAGGGGATTGGTCACGGTCGACCACGCAGGCTTGCGGGTCTGGATCCGTGTGGGACTGAAATCTGCGACAACCTGGTCGACGCACGCCCGTCCTACCAGCTGGGATCCGTACGGATCTGGAATCTGCAATGGGGAGGAAGGTCGCGCCTGAGATGGGGGGAAGGGCGCACCTGATGTCATGGTGTCGGCCTGGTGCCATGGTGTTGGGGGAGTGTGGGGACGCCACGGTGAAGTTGCTGTGGTTTTCCTGTTGCAGATTGCGGTTGGTGCCACATGGGTGGTAGCTGAGCTCAGAGGAAACAGGTTTTCCACGGAAGCGGGCATATTGCTCGGGGTCAACTTGGGATTTGCCGAGGTGACTGTGGAGTTGTGAAGAGGTCGCATCGTTCGAGGACGGTTCGGACCCGCCGAAGCGGCCATGGAGCCGGAGGCGCGCTTATCGTACGAGGTCGACTTGGGCCCGCCGAGGTGGCGGCGGAGCTCCGGGGAAACAGGTTTTCCACGGAAGCGGGCATGTTGTTCAGGATCGGCTTGGGGCCTGCTGGGATGGTTGTGGGGTCGTGAAGCGGGCATATCGTTCGAAGTCGGCCTGGGTTTCGCCGAGACGGCTGCGGGGCCGTGAAGCGGCGTGCCGTTCGGGGCCGGCACTTCCAGCCTGCTGCAGGACCTCACCCTTGCGGACTCGGAAGTGGTCCTCACCAAGGCTGGTCTGCCGTCGCCGGACGAACCTCACCCTTGTGAGTTCGGAAGTGATTGAGATGGTGCGGTTCTGAGCAGACCTGGCCCTTGAGGACTCGACGCCATGAGAGAACGCCTCCCAGCGCGCTCGGCGGATCTGTGAGGATTACCTCGCCCCTCCCGTAACATGGCTGGACGTGAGTGGTGATCGAATAGTCGTGCGGGGAGCCCGGGAACACAATCTGCGCAATGTCAACGTGGAGCTTCCTCGGGACCAGCTCATCGTCTTCACTGGCCTCAGCGGGTCGGGCAAGTCATCCCTGGCCTTCGACACGATCTTCGCCGAGGGTCAGCGCCGCTACGTCGAGTCCCTGTCGGCATATGCACGTCAGTTCCTCGGTCAGATGGACAAGCCCGACGTCGACTTCATCGAGGGGCTGTCCCCGGCGGTGTCCATCGACCAGAAGTCGACCTCACGCAACCCGCGCTCCACGGTGGGCACCATCACCGAGATCCACGACTACCTGCGTCTGTTGTGGGCGCGCATTGGTGTGCCGCACTGCCCCATCTGTGGCGAACCCATCGCCAAACAGACCCCGCAGCAGGTCGTCGACCGGCTGTTCACCGTCGACGAACGCACCAAGTTCCAGGTGCTCGCCCCAGTGGTACGTGGCCGCAAGGGGGAGTACGTCGAACTGTTCCGCCAGCTCACCACCGACGGTTTCACTCGTGTGCGGGTGGACGGCACGGTGTACCGGCTGGGCGAGGTGCCGGCCCTGGACAAGAAACGCAAGCACGACATCGACGTGGTCGTCGACCGGCTCGTCGTCAAGCCCTCGATCAAGCAGCGGCTCACCGAGTCGGTGGAGACCGCCATGCGGTTGGCGAGTGGCGTTGTCGCCGTCGATTTCGTCGATCGTCCCGAGGACGCCCCGGACCGGGAACGGCGGTTCTCGGAGAATCTGGCCTGCCCCAATGGCCACGACGTCGAGATGGATGAACTGGAGCCGAGGCAGTTCTCGTTCAACGGCCCGTGGGGTGCCTGCCCGGTGTGCTCCGGGCTGGGAACGACCCAGGACGTCGACCCGGAGCTCGTCGTCCCCGATTCCCAGGTGAGTCTGGTGGACGGGGCCGTAGCGCCGTGGGCGACCCCCCAGGTGGCCAGACACTTCAGACACGTCTTCGAGGGGTTGGGTGCCGATCACGACTTCGACCCGACCCTGCCGTGGGCCGAGCTGCCCGCGAAGGTGCGCAAACTCGTCCTGGAGGGTGATGGCGACCCGGTCATGGTGACCTACCGCAACCGATTCGGGCGGGTGCGTTCGTTCTCGCAGAACTACGAGGGCGTGCTGCACTACGTGCGCCGCCGCTACGACGAGGCCGAAACGGACTCGGCCCGGTCGCGGTGGGGGCAGTACCTGCGCGAACATCCCTGCCCGGCCTGCGACGGCAAACGCCTCAAACCATCCAGCCTGGCGGTGACGGTGGACGGGCACTCCATCGCCGATGTCGCCGACCTGTCGGTGGGCAAGGCGTCGGAATTCTTCGACGCCCTCACCCTCAGCGAGCGTGACGCCATGATCTCGGCGCGAGTGGTCAAGGAGGTGCGCGCCAGGCTGCGTTTCCTCGTCGACGTCGGCCTGGACTACCTCACCCTGTCGCGCTCGGCGGGGTCGCTGTCGGGCGGTGAGGCCCAGCGGATCCGGCTCGCCACCCAGATCGGCTCGGGCCTGGTGGGTGTGCTCTACGTGCTCGACGAGCCGTCCATCGGGCTGCACCAGCGCGACAACCGTCGTCTCATCGACACCCTCGTGCGGCTGCGAGACATGGGCAACACGCTCATCGTCGTCGAGCATGACGAGGAGACGATCCGCGAGGCCGACTGGGTGGTCGACGTCGGCCCGGGGGCCGGTGAGCACGGCGGCAAGGTCGTCGTGAATGGCCCGGTCAAGCAGCTGCTCGCCAGCAAGGAATCCCTCACCGGGGCCTATCTGGCAGGTAGACGGTCGATCCCGGTGCCGCAGGAGCGTCGTCCTCGCACCGGCCGTGATCTCGTCGTCAAGGGGGCACGTCAGAACAACCTCAAGAACATTGACGTCACCTTCCCGCTGGGACAGTTCGTCGTCGTCACCGGCGTGAGTGGCTCGGGCAAGTCGACGCTCGTCAACCAGATCCTCTACACCTCGTTGGCCAGTCGTCTGCACGGGTCGCGCACGGTTCCGGGCAGGCACGACACCGTGACCGGCATTGACGAGATCGACAAGGTGATCCACGTCGACCAGTCGCCGATCGGGCGCACACCGCGCTCCAACCCGGCCACCTACACCGGGGTGTTCGACAAGATTCGTGCACTGTTCGCCCAGACTCCCGAGGCGAAGATACGCGGCTACCAGCAGGGGCGGTTCTCGTTCAACATCAAGGGTGGACGCTGTGAGAACTGCCAGGGTGAAGGCACCATCAAGATCGAGATGAACTTCCTGCCCGACGTCTACGTCCCCTGTGAGGTGTGTCACGGCGCGCGCTACAACCGCGAGACGCTGGAGGTGCACTACAAGGGCAAGACGATCGCCGACGTGCTCGACATGCCGATCGAGGAGGCAGCGGAGTTCTTCGAACCGATCAAGTCCATCCACCGGCACCTCAAGACCCTTGTCGAGGTGGGGTTGGGATACGTGCGGCTGGGGCAGCCTGCGACCACCCTGTCCGGCGGTGAGGCGCAGCGCGTCAAACTGGCCTCCGAGCTGCAGCGACGCTCGACGGGTCGTACCCTCTACGTCCTCGACGAGCCCACCACCGGGCTGCACTTCGAGGACATCAACAAGCTGCTCAAGGTGCTCGGCCGGCTCGTCGAGCAGGGCAACTCGGTGATCGTCATCGAGCACAATCTGGACGTCATCAAGACGGCTGACTGGATCATCGACATGGGTCCCGGCGGGGGCGACGGCGGTGGCACCGTCGTGGCGCAGGGCAGCCCGGAGGAGGTTGCGGCCTGTCCCGACTCGTTCACCGGGCAGTTCCTGGCGGAGATTCTCTGAGGGGTGGGCCACCCCAGGTGCGTGGGGTGGACGCTACCCCAGACGCAAGAACCACAAAGTCCTTATACTCTGCTGCAGGCGCGTGGGGTAGCCCATAACGACAACGTCCAGCCCGATCCCCGGTGCATCACACCTTGGCTGCAGGTGCGTGAGGTGGGCAGCGGATGGGCCAATCACGCAGTGGATGGTGGTCCTCACCGCCTACCCCTCTGGGGGAGTGGAGCCGGGAACCGGTGATGCTGCCGTGGTGGATGAGTCGCTCCTACCCCTCCAGGGGAGGGGAGTTTTCCCGTGCGTGACAGGACGGGGCCGCCAGAGCGGCGTCGGTCACATCCCAAGGTTGCGTGGGTCGTACCCCACGGTCGCGTGACAAGGGGCCAGAGTGGCATCGGTCACACCCCAAGACCTCAGCCTTCCCATGTGTGACAAGCAGCAGGCTTTTGCCCTTGGTTCCAAAGAGAGCTTCAGGGCCTGAAGGTGGCAGGTGGGGGTGCTCTCAGCGGGTGCCGGGATTTCCGGTGGCGCTGGCTCGTGCGCCATGCACCATGCCGGCGACGACGAGGTGATCGACTCGGTTGATCCAGTGCACTTCACAGGAATTGGGATGAATCTCGATCATCGAGGTGGACGTGTTGGCCAGGTTGAACCACCACGGTTCGGTGCCGGTGGGGTAGTCGGCCAGCTGGGCGGCGCGCTGCGGGGCGATGATCGTCTCCAGGGTGAGTGCCCCGATGGCGCCGTGCCCCACCCAGGCGACGACGTCGTCATCGGCGTGGGCACTGATGAGCCATGACGCGATCCGGTTGGCCCGCTCGACGGCATGGGCCGGGGTCTCGATGTCGTCGTGGTACCAGCCGTCCTCGGTGATGTCGGGATCGAGGACGGCACGCGGGCTGTGCGCCGCAAGTACGGAGCGCGACGAGCCGGGATGTGCCCGGGGACCGTCCGAGGTGATCTGCACCGGGCCGGGGCGCTCGTGCAGCATGCTCTTGACGCCGATCGGAAGATCGAGGGCGTCGGCCATCGGTGCGGCGGTCTGCAGGGTGCGGCTCATGGGGGAGCAGTAGATGTGCGTCGGGCGCGGATCGACGCCGGGAATCCAGTCGGCGAGCGCGTGGGCCTGACGGTGCCCGAGTTCGGTGAGTTCCGGGTCGGGCAGACGACCGGTGGTGTAGGCGTTTCCTCCTTGGTTGGCGAGGGCGTTGTTGGTGGACTGTCCGTGGCGGATGAGGAGAAGATGCACGGCATCAGCCTACTGGTGAGCTGCGCCCACGGTCATCAATGAGTGGGAGCAATTTCAACGTACACTGATATAGCTCATCGACGATATTGATAATGTGGGCTGTGTATCTGGGAATCTGCCAGACTGTATCTGGCGATGATGAATGCGGGAGGGTGTTCGATGGCCACTGCTAGGGAAGATGAATCGACGAGCACGATACGTGACACGGGCAAGACGTGGCGTAAGGTGACATTCTCTGTAATCGTTCCTTATCGGTCTGACTGGGTAACTGAGCCGATAGAATCCAGCCATGGAAGACCATCTAAAGATGAAACTAATAAGTTTTTCAAGCCTCTTATAAACCATGAGTCTCATGAGAATTCTAAAGGTCTTCAAACCGCTCTAAAGTATGCTAATAGTCAGGGCAGCTATTTTTTCTCAAAAAGGATCAAGGCAGCGGTAAATATTTCTCATTACGCATTCTATGGACACGAAGACAAAGAGAAAGTATTGTCCGAAATCCGCGAAGCGGAATACCTCTCGGACGGGTGTAAGATTCCCCAAAACCTTCGCTATGTGGGCTTGGAGCGTCGAGAATACGATGATCTCCTTGGATCAGTTGCCGGCGGTGAAGCATTTTGTTACGCTGTTCTTCACTTTCTAATTGATGATGCAACGGATATTGAAGTAGCTGAAGTCGCTGAGTGGTTGAAACGTCCTAAATGGTATGGCGAGAAATATCTGACTAGCTTGCTTGATAATGCGGGCATAGGAAAATGCAAATACAGCAAAGGTGGTTTTTCTTGTGAGAAAAAGAATTGGGATGAACCTGAACAAAATAAACGGCATAATAGTGACAGCAGAAGCAATCCATCCTTCAATTACAATCGTATTTTTGTTCTAACTTTCGCGGAAGTGGATCCATGCGGGTTGAAGCGCCCGTCCTGCTTCGATCATCACGAGTCCTGGACTCCCACGCAGGCGTGGTTGTACGAGTTGGCAACTGGTGGAATCGGGATCTACAGCGGAATGCCACCGAGCGATACCAGCGATGCTGCACGTGATGGCATGTTCTGCTTCGGCGCGACCTGGGGCAGAATAGAGGAATCCGGTATAGCGCTTCTCGCCCAACCGGTACTGTGCGAGGAAGCTAATCTTATTCATGCCGTTAAATTGTGTCTGCTGTGTCATAGCAGGATGCTTGACATCATCATCCTCTGCTTGCGGCAACGTATCTACCTCGACCGCAATGCCGAGAGCGAGGCGCGCGTCCTGGCGGGAAAGAGTCGTTGGGGTGACGAAGAGTTTGCCCAACTGCTCGACCGTGAGCAGTCAGTGGCTGCTTTTCTCAATGGACTGTGGTTCACGGAGGTTCCCGGTCGTCGTGAGGCCACCCTCGTCATGAAGGAGTTCCAGAAAGTTCTCGGCACACCCGCCCTGCTCACGGAACTGCGAGACGAGCAGGAATCCTTAGTACGAGTTGTCGAGGTGCAACGGCGAATTGACAACGTTGCCAGGGAGAAGAACAGGAAGGAACAGGAGCGTCGTCGGGAGGAGCGGGAGAAGGATGCCGAGAATAAGTTGGAAATCATCGTTCTGTGCTTGACTGTCATTTCTACTGTTCTAGCTCTTGCGGCCCTTTTCTCTGATCCGAGCATACTTCTCTGTATTGTCGGGTTTGCAATAGCTGCAATACTTGCGGCTATTGCCACTGTTGTTGTTCGAGAAAAGCAAAAATCTGTTACTCGAAACCCGAAAAAAGAGACGAAATAGATTAGATAAATACCAGGGCTCTGATACTTCTCTTCGAATATTTTGATGGATATTTCCGATAGGGATGATGCTCCGTCACGCGCGTGATGTCCTCTGAATCTTTCCAGATCATCTTGTCTGGATGGCATGTCCCACCATTTGGGCTCCTGTCGGCTAGCGAGACTATAGGCGTGGACAGTCAAACCTGGCCCCTGCGCATTGGCTCACGTATCGGCAGTTAGTGTTTTGCCATGAAGCGTTGCAAGGTTGTTGCCGCTGGTGCTGCTGCGGCTCTCGTGTTGACGGCGTGTGGTTCGTCGAAGGATTCATCTATGCAGGTGACGTCATCTGCTTCCACGGTGCCGGCGTCTGCGCTGGCATCCTCTTCTTCTGTGGGGGCGTCTGCCTCGGTGACGACTTCTGCCACTCCAACGCCTACGCTTACTCCCACTCCGACCCCGACTCCGCACAAGCCGGATGCGACGAAGGCTGATCTGGAATCGATGGAGATTCCGAGTGATTGCACTGTCTCTGCAGATGCGCGACTGTCCAACGGCGAGTTCCATGACAAGAAAAATCATATTGATGTGAGGCTTGTCGGCAAGCCGGCTTCCGTGGATATTGATGGGGATCGGATCAAGGAACAGGTTTCCTTCCTGAACTGCTACACGGGAGGAAATGCGCCTTTGCCAGATTTTCTCGTTGTCGTGGGTCGCGGTGGACGTCTCATCGCTTCCAAAGGGCTGGAATCCTTGAATACTGCGGCTGTACATGGATTCAATGGAAAAACGGTGACTGCCGATGGTCACGACATCAGATTTACCGCAGACATCACTGGTGTTCCCATGTCAGGTATTGCCAAGGTGAAAGGCAGCCAATTGATCTTCGACATGGATCCCGGTTCGTGGAAGAGTGCCAACTTCACCATGCAAGGTTATGGCCCAGCCAAAGTTGGCTCTCGGATCAAAAACATGCCGGGGGCACGGTATGATGACTCGTGCGGTATCGTCAGGGTTCCGGGCAGGCCACGCAATTTGGACATCGTTCCCGATGACAGTGGCACCGTCATCAAACATGTCGGCACCAGGGATCCGAGGTTCCACACACGATCCGGTGCTCACGTCGGTATGTCCGAGAAGCAACTGCGCAAGATCTATGGCTCAGCTCTGAAACCAGTCATAGTTGGTGCACAATCACCCGAGGATGGTTTGGCCATCAGCAGTGGTGGACACTCTATGGCCTTCTGGTTGGACTACGAAGATCGCCATGTCACGACCATCTACGTCTCGGACGGCCCAGCAGGTCCTGTCAGCTTTTGTGATGTTGGCTATGAAGAAGATGAATCCTGACCTATTCGTTGGTGGTACTTTTTCACTGTCACCATCACGCTTGCTCCAGCTGGGGGAGCAGGTACCGTAGACCTCTGCTCGCTGATGTCGTGACCGTGGGGAGGCGTGAACATGCGTGATGCCAGCGCGCCCACCCCGGTTTGCCTCGCAACTGGGTCGCGTGGATCGCGTCCAATGTGTCTGGGTACGGTGGAGTCCGATCCTGCGGAGCAGCTCCCAGCGATCCCGGGACCGGCTGTACCGAGTCCAGTGTGGTGGGGGCCAGCACCTCTGAACGTGATGGTCCCCACCTCGGCAGGGCCGACCCGTGGCTGATCCGTCCACCTACCGGCCCGCCCCCGGGACGATTCCCACCCAGCCCGGCGTCTACCGATTCAGCGACGAGCACGGTCAGGTCATCTACGTCGGCAAGGCGAAGAACCTGCGCAACCGTCTCAACTCGTACTTCCAGGACATCTCGGCCCTGCACCCGCGCACCCAGCGGATGGTCACCACCGCCGCCCACGTGCAGTGGACCGTCGTGCAGAACGAGTTGGAGTCCCTGCAGCTCGAGTACACGTGGATCAAGGAGTTCGACCCGCGGTTCAACGTCATGTACCGCGACGACAAGTCGTACCCGTGGCTGTGCATCACGTGGAGCGATGAGTTCCCACGCGTGTTCGTCGGCCGCGGCAAACGCCGCAAGGGATGGCGCTACTTCGGCCCGTTCGGCCAGGCGTGGGCCATTCGCGACACCATGGAGACCCTGCTGCGCGTCTTCCCGATGCGTTCGTGCTCCACCGGCGTGTTCAACCGGGCCCGCTCCCAGGGGCGCCCCTGCCTGCTGGGCTACATCGGCAAGTGCTCGGCTCCCTGTGTGGACCGGATCGGCCCCGACGAGCATCGCGCCATCGTCGAGGACTTCTGCTCCTTCATGGCCGGGCGCACCGCGCCGATCCTGCGACGCATCCGCACCGAGATGGACGAGGCCGCCGAGAACCTTGAATTCGAGCGGGCCGCCGTGCTGCGCGACTCGTTGGACTCGCTCACCAAGGCCATGGAACGCAACGCCATCGTGCTCACCGACGGCACCGATGCCGACGTCATCGCCCTGGCGGTGGACCCCTTGGAGGTGGGGGTGAAGATCTTCCACGTGCGCAACGGGCGAGTTCGTGGCGAACGCGGCTGGGTGGCCGATCGTGCCGACAACGCCGAGCCTGCCGAGCTCATGGAGGAGTTCCTGCTGCAGCTCTACGGGCTGGATCCCGACGGTACCTCCGGCCAGATCCGCGACGACGGGCTGGGCCCGGCGATCCCCAAGGAGGTCCTCGTCTCGGTCGAACCGAGTTCCCTGGAGGGCCTGGGCGAACTGCTCACGAACCTGCGCGGCTCCAAGGTGAACCTGCGCGTGCCGATGCGTGGCGACAAACGCACCCTCATGGACACCGTCACCCGCAACGCCCAGGAGGTGCTCGAACAGCACAAGCTCAAACGCTCCTCCGACCTCGCCACCCGCACCCGTGCCCTGGAGGAGATCCAGGAGGCGCTCGGGTTGGACCGTGCCCCGCTGCGCATGGAGTCCTATGACATCTCCCACATTCAGGGCACGAATGTCGTGGGTTCCATGGTCGTCTTCGAGGACGGCATGCCGCGCAAGTCGGAATATCGCCGGTTCGTCATCAAGAGTTTCGACGGCTCGGACGACTTCGCCGCCATGCACGAGGTGCTCTCACGGCGCCTTCGTCGTCTGCTGGAGGACCGGGAACAGATGGCTGCCGCCGCCGAACCCGACGGCGAGGTCACCGGTACGCTCGTCGATCCCACGACCGGCGCTCCACGCAAGTTCGCCTACGCCCCGCACCTCATCGTCGTCGACGGGGGTGCCCCTCAGGTGCATGCCGCCCAGCAGGTGCTCGAGGAGTTCGGACTGGACGACGAGGTCGCCCTGTGTGGCCTCGCCAAGCGCCTTGAGGAGGTGTGGCTGCCCGACGAGGAGTGGCCGGTCATCCTGCCACGGACCTCGGAGGGGCTCTACCTGCTGCAGCGGTTGCGCGACGAGGCCCACCGGTTCGCCATCACCTTTCACCGATCCAAACGATCCAAGGCGATGGTCGAGTCCGTCCTGGACGACGTGCCTGGGCTGGGGGAGGTGCGTCGCAAGGCCCTGCTCAAGAAATTCTCCTCGGTGCGGGCGCTGCGTCGCGCCAGCGTCGAGGAGATTGCCGAGCTGCCCGGGTTCGGCCCCAAACTTGCCACCCAGGTCGTCACGGCCCTGCAGGGTGAGCAGACGCCGACCGGCGTCAACACTGCCACCGGCGAGGTGATCGAGGAGTGAACGACATCTCACCGTTCACTGCTCGCTCATCATGATGGGTTCTGCGCAGACCGGGAAGATCCGTGACGGGCATGATCCCATGGACATGGCAGCACATGATCCTCTCGGACTGCCTACGATGGACACCGTGACCACTACGACGAATCCCGACGGCTCCCGGCCACCCCAACGTGTCGCCGTCATCACCGGCATGTCCGGGGCGGGCAGACGCACTGCGGCCCACGCCATGGAGGACCTGGGCTGGTACGTCGTCGACAACCTGCCGCCGACGATGCTGACTGCCCTGTGTGACGAGGTCGACAGCCACGGCATTCGACTTCTGGCCGTGGTGGCCGACGTGCGTACCCGCAGTCTCTTCGATTCCCTGGGAGATGCCCTCTCACAACTGCGTGACCGGGGCATCGATCCAGAGATTCTCTTTCTGGAGGCCACCGACGAGACGATCGTCAAACGTCAGGAGTCCAGCCGTCGCCCCCTGCCACTGCAGCGTGGCGGGCACCTGCTGGAGGCCATCGCCCTGGAACGGCGAATGCTCTCCACCTTGCGCGCCGACGCCGACCTCGTCATCGACACCTCGGGAATCACCACCCGCCAGCTGGCCCAGCGCATCGACCACGCCTTCGCCGTCGACGAGACGACCGGGCTGGCCTACCAAGTGATGTCCTTCGGCTTCAAACGTGGGGTCCCGGTGGACGCCGATCTCGTCTTCGACGTGCGCTTCCTGCCCAACCCGTTCTGGGTGCCGGAGCTGCGCCCCAAGACTGGCCTGTCCCCGGACGTGTCCTCCTACGTCCTGGCGCAACCGGGAGCCGTGGACTTCGTTGCCGGAGTGGACCAGCTGCTCACCGGTATGGAGGACGGCTATCTTCGGGAGGGGAAGAAACAGGTGACGGTGGCCATCGGCTGCACCGGTGGCAAACACCGCAGTACCGCGATCACCGAGGAACTGGCGGCCAGACTACGGTCTCGAGGACGACGCACCGCCGTCCTGCATCGAGATCTGGGGAGGGAATGACGATGACGTCGCAGTTTTATCCCGAGTACGACGACAACGCCGCCTACGGGGGCAACGGATATGAAGGCAATGACTACGGGCCGATCGGTGCCGCGACTCCGATGTATCGACCAGCCGTCACCGCATTCGGTGGCGGGCACGGTCTGGCGGCCTCGCTGCGTGCCATGCGCCGCATCACCGATCGCATCACCGCCGTCGTGACGGTGGCCGACAACGGCGGATCGTCCGGACGCCTGCGTGAGGAGTTCGACTGTCTACCGCCTGGTGACCTGCGTCAGGCGCTGGCCGCGTTGTGTGCCGATGACTTCGTGGGGCGTACCTGGGCCCAGGTGATGCAGTCTCGGTTCCGTGGTGACGGACCGCTGGCGGGGCATGCCATCGGCAATCTGCTCATTGCCGGGCTGTGGCAGGAGCTGGATGATCCGGTCGCGGGCCTGGACATGGTGGGTCAGCTGCTCGGCACCCGGGGTCGTGTGCTGCCGATGTCGCTCATGCCCCTGGACATCACTGCCGAGGTCGTCGGCCTGGACCCGAACCGTCCCGACGAGATGTACAGTCTCACCGGCCAGTCGACCATCGCCAAGACGAGCGCCGAGGTGATCGAGGTGCACCTCGACCCGCCCGACCCGCCGGCCAGCCCGTCGGTGCTGGAGGCCATCGAGACCTCCGACGTGCTCGTACTGGGCCCCGGATCGTGGTTCACCTCGGTGATGCCACACCTGCTCGTGCCACAGATCGTCGAGGCCATCATGGATTCCGACGCCCTCAAGATCCTCACCCTCAATGTTGCCGGGGCCGACGAGACCAACGGTTTCAGCCCTGCACGGCACTTGGAGGTGTTGGCCGAGCATGAGCCGCGTATTAGGTTCGATGTCGTCCTCGCCGACCGCTCCTTCGCACGGAGCGATCCACATCTGGGGACGTTCGCGCGCAACCTGGGAGCACGGATCGTCGAGGCCGATCTGGCCATGCACGACGGTTCGGCCCGTCATGACCCGTTGCGGCTGGCCTCGGCCTACGCAGAGGTCATGGGGGTGCACATCCGGTGACACGCTTTCGGCGCATTCGCTGACGTCGTGAGGCTCGGGGAGCCTCGAATCACCGTGCCAGCCCCGGCTGGCATCTGGACGAGGATCTAGGTCGTGGATCCAGACTAAGGAAAGGCGCCATCATGGCTCTCACCACGGACATCAAGGTGGAACTGGCTCATGTCGAGACGGTGAAGGCATGCTGCCGGTGTGCTGAGATCACCGCGATGCTGCGTTTCGCGGGGCGGGTACAGGTGGTGCGTGGGCACGTCGTCGTCGAGGCCGAGTTCGACACTCGCCAGGCTGCCGACCGCTTTGCGGAAGCCATTCGGGATACCTTCAACCTCCAGTGCGACATGATCGTCATCGGCCCCTCGGAGTCGACGAGAAATACCCGGTATCTTCTGCGGATGGTGCGAGGTGGAGCCGAGCTTGCTCGACTGACCGGACTCGTGGATCGGGCGGGTAGGCCGGTGCGAGGGTTGCCGGCGTCAACCGTCGGATCTGGGAAATGCTGTCAGGCAGCCATCTGGCGTGGCGCCTTCCTGGGCAATGGGACATTGACGCATTCCAGTCAGTCCATCTGCCTCGAAGTGCTCTCACCCAGCCCGGAGGCGGCCCTGGCCTTGGTTGGTTCGGCTCGCAGACTGAACGTGCCAGCAAAGACTCGTCGCACGCGTCACGTGGATCGAGCCGTCGTCCGAGACGCCGATGCCATCTCGACGCTGTTCACCGTCATGGGGGCCGTCGAGGGGGTCCGTGCCTGGCGCGAGAGCCTGGCTGCGCAGGAATCCCACGTTGGTGTGAACCGACTGGCGAACTTCGATGACGCCAATTCCCGCCGATCCGCACAGGCGGCCCAGACGGCCTCACTGCGCGTTCGTCGTGCCCTGGAAATACTGGGTGACGACGTCCCGGAGCATTTGCTCAAGGCAGGAGAGCTCCGTCTGGAGCACAAGGACGCCAGCCTGGAGGAACTGGGGCAGTTCCACGTGCCACCCCTGACGAAGGACGCCATCGCGGGACGAATCCGTCGCCTGCTGGCAATGGCCGACAAGGAGGCCAGGTCGCGCAATCTGCCCACCACCGCCGATGCCGCATCGGCAGAGCGTGGACGCGGCCACTGACCCGTGCCGCCCGGTTGTGAGATGAGGCATTCCCCAATGGCAGAGGTTCCGGCGGTGCCGGTGCCGATCAGCACGTGTGTTCACCATGAGGGCCATGCGCCCACAGATTTTGAACAGCGGCTATTGTTGGACATGTCCAAGTGCAGTCAAAGCACACACCTCATCCGGAGGAGATCACTTAATGACCGTCAAGGTTGGTATCAATGGATTCGGCCGCATTGGCCGCAACTTCTTCCGCGCTCTCAAGGATCAGGGCGCTGACCTCGAGGTCGTCGCCGTCAACGACCTCACCGACACCAAGACCCTGGCCCACCTCCTGAAGTACGACTCCATCTTGGGCCGTTTCCCCGGAGAGGTCAGCTACGACGAGGACTCCATCACCGTCGACGGCAAGCAGATCAAGGTCCTCGGCGAGCGTGACCCGAAGAACCTCCCTTGGAAGGATCTCGGCGTTGACATCGCCGTCGAGTCCACCGGTCTGTTCACCGATGGCACCAAGGCTCAGGCCCACATCGAGGCTGGCGCCAAGAAGGTCGTCATCTCCGCTCCCGGCAAGAACGTTGACGGCACCTTCGTCATGGGCGTCAACGACGGCGACTACGACAATGCGAAGCACAACATCATCTCCAACGCTTCCTGCACCACCAACTGCCTGGCTCCGCTGGCCAAGGTCCTGAATGACGAGTTCGGCATCGAGCACGGCATCATGACCACCGTTCACGCCTACACCGGTGACCAGCGTCTGCAGGACGCCCCCCACAAGGATCTGCGTCGCGCCCGTGCCGCCGCCCTCAACATGATCCCCACCAAGACCGGTGCCGCCCAGGCCGTGTCGCTGGTCCTGCCGGAGCTCAAGGGCAAGTTCGACGGTCTCGCCGTCCGCGTCCCCACCCCGACCGGCTCCCTGACCGATCTCACCTTCCAGGCTTCCAAGGAGGTTTCCGTCGAGGCCGTCCAGGCCGCCGTGAAGAAGGCCGCCGAGGGCCCGCTCAAGGGCATCCTGGCCTACACCGAGGACCCGATCGTCTCCACCGACATCATGGGTGACTCGCACTCCAGCATCTTCGACGCCACCGAGACCAAGGTCATCGGCAACCTCGTCAAGGTGCTCTCCTGGTACGACAACGAGTGGGGCTACTCCAACCGCTTGGTCGACCTGACCGAGCTCGTCGCCTCCAAGCTGGCCTGAGACATCCCGACAACACTGCGGATGTGATCTCAAGACGGCCCCGTGCCCCACGTGGGCGCGGGGCCGTCGCCATCTCCCGGCCGACGCGGCACGATCCGTTGCGGCGCATGGCTCCCGGCACCGGGGAAACCGAACTGTTGCCCCGCACGTCCTGCCCATGTGCCAGCTCGCACCTGAGGATCATTGGCGCCTCGTGATCCGTGAGGCCACGCATCACGTGAAACGGCGCGATCCGGCCGGGCCACCGCACACCACCTTCCACCAATCCGATCTGAAAGGACTGTCATGAAGTCTGTTGACGATCTGGGTGACCTGCGCGGCAAGCGCGTCGTCATCCGTTGCGATTTCAACGTGCCGCTCGACGGCGACAAGATCACTGACGACGGCCGCATCAAGGCCGCTCTGCCCACCCTGACCCAGCTTCACGAGGCTGGCGCCCGCGTCACCGTGCTGGCTCACCTGGGACGCCCCAAGGGCGAGGTCAACCCCAAGTTCTCCCTGGCCCCGGTCGCCAAGCGTCTGGGCGAGCTCATGAACCTCGACGTCAAGCTTGCCGAGGATGTCGTGGGTCCCTCCGCCCAGGAGCTGTCCAAGTCGCTTGCCGACGGAGACATCTGCCTGGTCGAGAACGTCCGCTTCGAGCCTGGTGAGACCAGCAAGGACGCCGCCGAGCGTCTTGACCTCGCCAAGAAGTACGCCGAGTTCGGTGAGTACTACGTCTCCAACGGCTTCGGCGTCGTGCACCGCAAGCAGGCCTCGGTCTACGACCTGTCCAAGCTGCTGCCCAACGCCGCTGGTTCCCTGGTGGCCAAGGAGGTTGAGGTCCTCGAGGGTCTTACCGCCGAGCCCAAGCGTCCGTTCGTCGTCGTCCTCGGTGGCGCCAAGGTCGCCGACAAGCTCGCCGTCATCGACAATCTGCTCAAGGTTGCCGACACCCTCGTCATTGGCGGCGGCATGCTCTTCACCTTCCTCAAGGCTCAGGGCTACGAGGTTGGCAAGTCGCTGGTCGACGACGCCTCCATCGAGACCTGCAAGAAGTACCTCGAGCAGGCCGAGGCCACCAGCAAGCAGATCCTGCTTCCCACCGACGTGCGCGTCGCCTCCGACGTGGACTTCGACGCCCACACCGTGGGTCAGGTCGACGTCGTCCCCGTCGACGCCATCCCGGCCGACAAGATGGGCCTGGACATCGGCCCCGAGACCGAGAAGGCCTACGCCGCTGCCATCGAGCAGGCCACCAGCGTCTTCTGGAACGGCCCGATGGGCGTCTTCGAGATCAAGGGCCTGGAGCAGGGCACCAAGACCGTTGCCGAGGCCCTCACCAAGGTTGACGGCCTGTCGGTGGTCGGTGGTGGCGACTCCGCCTCCGCCGTGCGCGCCCTCGGCTTCGACGATGACCAGTTCGGTCACATCTCGACCGGTGGTGGTGCCTCCCTCGAGCTCATGGAGGGCAAGGAACTTCCCGGAATCGCTGTCCTGAAGGAGAACAACTGATGACTCGCACCCCGATTCTCGCTGGCAACTGGAAGATGAACGTGAACCACCTGGACGCGGTGACCCTCGTCCAGGACCTGGGTCAGGCTCTCGCTGAGGCCGGCTACGACAAGTCCAAGGCCGAGGCCGTCGTCATCCCGCCGTTCACCGACATCCGCTCAGTGCAGGTGCTCATCGACGGCGACAAGCTGCCGATCACCTACGGTGCCCAGGACATCTCCGCCCACGACGACGGTGCCTACACCGGTGAGGTGTCTGGCACCATGCTCTCCAAGCTCGGCTGCAGCTACGTTGTCGTCGGCCACTCCGAGCGTCGTGAGTACCACGAGGAGTCCGACGAGCTCGTCAACGCCAAGGCCAAGAAGATCATCGAGGCCGGCATGACGCCGATCATCTGCTGTGGTGAGCCCTTGGACGTCCGCAAGGCGGGCAAGCACGTCGAGCACACCGTCGGCCAGATCAAGGCCGATCTCGACGGCATCAGCGCGGCTGACGTCGCCAAGCTCGTCATTGCCTACGAGCCCATCTGGGCCATCGGCACCGGCGAGACCGCCACCGCCGACGATGCACAGGAGGTCTGCGGAGCCATCCGCAAGGCCGTCGCCGAGATGTACGACGAGGCCACCGCCGAGTCCGTGCGGATCCAGTACGGCGGCTCTGTGAAGCCGGGCAATGTCGTGGAGATCATGAGCAAGCCCGATGTGGACGGTGCCCTCGTGGGCGGCGCCTCCCTCAAGGCTGCCGATTTCGCCAAGATCGTGACGTTCTACGCTGCCTGACAAGGCACAATGGCCTGATTGCGGCGCCTCCCTCGACTGGGGGAGGCGCCGCAACTGCGTCCAACCACGTTCACCTGCTCCCGAGGATCCCCATCGCAGGTTTTCCCACGTGGTGTGCCGCGGTGACCAGCTCTCCGCAGCTGCGACGAGTGCCCTGCACCGACGTGAACTCAAGTTCCAGCGGCCTCGTCAGTCGCTGGGGGACGGTTGTTCGGCGGCCATGATGTGCTGGGTGTGAGTATTGGCGCTCAGTGGGTTACCCTTGACCCCGTGATGTCCGTCCCACTTGTTACCTGGCCGATCATGACGCTGTCGATCATCCTGTGCATTCTCAGCATCATCCTCACCCTGTCCGTGCTGCTCCACAAGAGTCGAGGCGGTGGCCTGTCCGACCTCTTCGGTGGCGGTGTGTCCACGTCCATGGGTGGTACCTCGGTCGCCGAGCGAAACCTGGACCGCATCACCATCATCGTTGGTCTGATCTGGGTGGCCTGCATCATCGGGCTGCTGTTCCTGTACCGCTACAGCTGAGGTGGTGGCACGGCGATTCCCCCTGTCCTGTCATGGGTCGAGGGGTCGCTGTCACGCGAAGCCTGGCACCAGCGTGGATCCTGCCATGAGTCGATCATCAGTTTCTGCGCATGATGCTTCCCAGATGGTCAGGATCACTCGATCGTGTCCTGGCCATGCCCACAGCCTGCCGGTTGGCCTTGTGAACTGTTTTTTCCGTCCTCGAGGGGCGGTTTTCGTCATGTCTTCATCGTTGTTGAGGAGAATCTGAATGTCTGATGGAAACGCCATTCGTGGTAGCAGAGTCGGAGCAGGGCCAGTGGGTGAGGCCGAGAGAGGCGAAGCTGCTGCTCGGGAATACGTCTCGTACTACTGCGCCAACCATCACGTCATCCGTCCGGCCTTCTCCGTCGATGCCGAGATCCCGGACGAGTGGGACTGCCCGCGATGTGGACTGCCCGCCAACCGGAATGCCGAGAACCCGCCTGCACGTCCGCACACCATCCCCTACAAGACACATCTGGCCTACGTCAAGGAACGTCGCAGTGATGACGAGGCCGCCACGATCCTCTCGGAGGCCTTGACAAATCTGCGCGAGCGCCGCGCCAATGGTGAGGTGATCTATTGATGGACCACGCGGATCTGGTGGCACAGCTCGAGGCGCGATGGCCGGAGAACCGGATCGGTCCGGGGCTCGGCCGTGAGGAGGCCCTCCTCGACCTGTTGGGCAATCCCCAGCGTTCCTGCCCGGTGATCCACATCGCCGGCACCAACGGCAAGGGTTCGACTGCGCTCATGGTCGAGTCCCTGCTGCGTGCTGCCGGGTTGCGGGTGGGACGTTACGCGTCCCCACACCTGGTCGACGTCAATGAGCGGATCTGCATCGACGGAGCGCCCATCAGCGACGAGGTGTTCGACCAGACCTGGGAACAGATCGAGCCGATGGTCCACATGGTCGACGAACAGCAGGTCAACGGCATCCAGATGACATTCTTCGAGGTCATCACGGCGATGGCCTTCGCCGCCTTCGCCGATGCCCCGGTGGACGTCATGGTCGTCGAGGTTGGTCTGGGCGGCCGCTGGGACGCGACGAATGTGGCCGACGGCGACGTCTGCGTCATCTGCCCGGTGGCGATGGATCACATGCACATCCTGGGTGACAGCTTGGAGAAGATTGCCTCGGAGAAGGCGGGAATCATCAAGTCTGGGTCGGTGCCGGTCATTGCTGGTCAGAAACCGGAGGCGGCCCCCGTCCTGTTGGCGCAGTGCCAGCAGGTGGGTGCCCGACCGGTGCTCGAGGGGCCAGACTTCGGTCTGCTGGGGCGTCGTGGGGCAGTCGGTGGCCAGGTGTTGCGTCTGCAGACAGCTTCCGGGCCGTTGGGGGAGTTGTACCTGCCCCTGTTCGGGGAGCACATGGCACGCAACGCTGCCCTCGCCGTTGCCGCCGCCGAGGCGCTCACCGGGCCGCTCAAGCCCGACATCATCGAGCAGGGTCTGGCACAGGTGAGTGCCCCGGCCCGTCTGGAACTGGTGCGACGGGCCCCAGCCATCGTCCTGGACACCTTCCACAACCCGCATGGTGCCGATTCGGCCCTTGCCGGTCTCACTCAATCCTTCGACTTCCACCCCCTCGTCGCCGTGTTCGCAGCGATGCGTGACAAGGATGTCGCAGGAGTTCTTGAGCGGATGTCGCAGGACGTCAACCACGTCGTGCTCACCGGTCTTCCCGGAGATCGTGCCTACCACGCCGCCGAGCTGGCGGACCTGGCGTCCGAACACTGGGCAGCCGACGAGGTGACGCTCACCGAGAACACTGCCGAGGCGTTGGAGCAGGCGATCCACGTGGCGGATGCTGCCGGACCCTCGGCAGGCATCCTGGTGGCCGGCTCCGTGGTGCTCGCGGGGGAGGCCCGTCACATCCTGTTGCCCGATGGCGTCAACCACGTCTCGACAGCTCCCACGGCAGTGGTGGAATCCCCCGAGCTCTCCGAAGTGCAGATCGAGCAGATGGAGGGTGAACCCCTCGACGTTCCCGACGAGGTCGGGGAGAACCAGTGGGACGGCACCGATCTGAATGACGAATGAGGTCTGCCGGCAGGGGCTACTGAGTCCTGCTGACACGGCAGGCCAGGGGGCACTGAGCTCTGCTGGCAGGAAGGCCGGGTTCTGTTGGCAGGAAGGCCGGGGCCACTGACGGCGTTGCCGGACGGGTCCAGGCTCCGTCGAAGGTGCGTGCATCGGCCATCGGTCAGGTCCTCAGGGGAATCCCCGCCGGCACCCCCGATGCCCTCGTCATCGATCCTGACGGAGTTTTTCGCAGGGTTGGGGGTCTCACGTCGGTCCGGGCGCGGCCCGTCTTAAGCGCGTGTCCCTGCGACTCTGAACCCTCATCCCGATGATTCGTGCTCCGGGATGCTGGGACGATCGACCAGTGCCCCCCAGACGATCACCTGTCGCCAGGCGATCAACCGGTGCGCCCGACGGCGGGGGTTTGTGGGCCGGTCGAGTGGACCCGACAGCGGGGGATACAGGGATCGGTCGAGTGCGCCCCTGGTTCTGCGTCGTGACTGCAGCGAGGTGTTGCCCGACGATGGAGGATCGGCCTTCAGCATGGATTTGCTATAGAGTCGAGGCCATGAGCGAGATTCAGAGAACTTTGGTGCTCATCAAGCCCGACGCAGTGCAGCGTCATCTCATCGGCGAGATCATCGGGCGTTACGAGCGCAAGGGATTGACCATCGTCGCGATGGAGCAGCGTGCCGTCAGCAAGGACTTGGCACGCAAGCACTACGCCGAGCACGAACGCAAGTCGTACTTTGACGAGCTCGTCGACTTCCTCTCCTCGGGCCCGTTGGTGTCCTTGGTGCTTGAGGGGCGCGAGGCGGTTTCCGCAGTGCGTGCCATGCACGGCAAGACCGACGGGGCCCAGGCTGCTCCTGGGACGGTTCGTGGTGACTTCGGACTGTCGACTCGGTGGAATCTGGTGCACGCGTCGGACAGCGAGAAATCCGCTGCTCGCGAGATCAATCTGTGGTTTCCCGAGGTGTCGGTTCACGCCTGAGCCAGCTCATCGGACCGTGCCCGGCGCTACGAGGACGTAGGGCCGTCGAGCCACGTCCGACCCGTTCCGGTTCATGCCTGTCCGGTCATGCCTGGGGCTGGGAACGGTGCCTGCCACCCAGCCCCGCTTTTCCGGAACGTGATCGACGCACGACGCCCTTGCGTGGCTGCCCTGAGCCGTCATGGACGAGGACTGCCGGTGAGGGCTGTCATGGATGAGGGACATCGCTCGGCTCCACCATTCCTGGTGTGACCAACTCGGGTGGAGCTCGTCCTGGTTCTGCTCCCGGATTCCGGCGCGGCAGGCATGGATTTCGCGCTCGGCCAAGTCACACGTGGGCATGTGATCGGGAACAGCGCACCCGCCTACCATGTGCGGGTGAACATCGACTCCGCCCCTGATCTATTGCCCACGCTCGAGCAGTTGCTGACACGCGTCAGCAAGCCCATCCAGTACGTGGGCGGGGAGAAGAACAGCATCGTCAAGCCGTGGGGGTCTGCCCAGGTGCGGTGGACCCTCATGTACCCCGACGCCTACGAGGTGGGCCAGCCCAACCAGGGGTTGGCGATCCTCTACGAGGTGCTCAACGAGCATGACTGGATCCTGGCCGAACGCGCCTTCTCCGTCTGGCCGGATCTCGCCAACCTCATGCGTGCCAGCGACGTCCCGGCGTTCACCTTGGACGGTCACCGGCCACTACGAGCCTTCGACGTCGTGGGAATGTCACTGTCGACGGAGCTGTGCTACACCAACGTGCTCAACGCCCTGGACCTGGCCCAGATCCCGGTGCACCAGGCGGATCGCACCATGGCCGACCCGCTCGTCCTCATCGGGGGTCATGCCTCGTTCAACCCCGAGCCCCTGGCCGACTTCATCGACGGCGCGATTCTGGGCGATGGCGAGGAGGCCCTCGTCACCATCAGCGAAGTCATCCGTGACTGGAAGGACGAGGGCTGCCTTGGTGGCCGGGACGAGATCCTTGCCCGGCTGGCCGCTGACGCCGGAGTGTACGTGCCGTCGTTCTACGACGTCGAGTACCTGCCGGACGGCCCGATTCGCCGCGTTACCCCCAATCGCCCCGAGGCGCCGTTCATGGTGAGCAAGCACACGGTGATGGACCTCGACGAGTGGCCGTACCCCAAACACCCCATCGTCCCCACCGCCGAGACCGTCCACGAACGGTACTCCGCTGAGATCTTTCGGGGATGCAGTCGGGGATGCCGATTCTGCCAGGCAGGCATGATCACACGTCCGGTACGGGAACGCTCGATCGACACGATCGGCTCCATGGTGGCCTGTGGACTGGCCGAGACCGGATTCGACGAGGTCGGCCTGCTCAGCCTGTCCAGCGCGGACCACTCCGAGATCACCGAGATCACCGAACAGCTCGCCGACCGTTACGAGGGCACGAACATCTCGCTGTCACTGCCGAGCACCCGCGTCGACGCCTTCAACATCGATCTGGCCAACGAACTGTCGCGCAACGGGCGCCGATCCGGGCTCACCTTCGCTCCCGAGGGCGGTTCGGAGCGGATGCGCAAGGTCATCAACAAGCAGGTCACCGAGCAGGACCTCATCGACACCGTGGCCACGGCCTTCAGCCACGGATGGCGTCAGGTGAAGCTGTACTTCATGTGTGGGCTGCCCACCGAGACCGACGAGGACGTCTTGGGCATCAAGGACATGGCCGTGCACGTCATCGAGGCCGGTCGCAAGGCCTCGGGACGCAAGGACATCCGGTGCACGATCAGCATTGGCGGGTTCATCCCCAAACCGCACACCCCGTTCCAGTGGGCGGCCCAGGCCCCGGCAGAGGTCATCGACGAACGTCTGGCACTGCTCAAGGAGACCATTCGCTCCGACCGACGCTTTGGCCGCTCCATCGGCATGCGATACCACGACGGACGTCCGGGGATGATCGAGGGACTGCTCTCACGCGGGGACCGCCGGGTGGGACGCGTCATCGAAGCGGTGTGGCGAGACGGTGGCATCTTCGACGGGTGGAACGAGCACTTCTCCTACGAGCGGTGGGTGGAGTGTTGTCAACGCGAACTGGAACCCCTGGGGGTGTCGCTGGACTGGTACACCACCCGGGAACGTGACTACGAGGAGGTGCTTCCCTGGGATCACCTCGACGCCGGGCTGGATCGGGACTGGTTGTGGGACGACTGGCAGGATGCTCTTGACGAGGTCGGTGTGGATGACTGCCGGTGGTCACCGTGCTACGACTGCGGAGTCTGCCCACAGATGGACACCGAGATCCAGATCGGTCCGTCCGGACGTTCCCTCCTGCCATTGTCGGTGGCGCCGACGAACCTGGCGTGACGGCTGAGGCGAGTCTGCTCGCGAAACCGGTCAATCTCTGCCGGTCGGGTCCGGGTGGCTGGTGTGAGAGTTTCTGTCACAGGACTGTGGCTCATCAATGTCATGGTGTCCCTTGGGGCGGCTTGCCGCAGGTGTGGCGTGTCCGGGTCGGGTTCGTTGTTGTGGTTTCTCTCGGGGAGTGTGACGGGGTCGGGTCGAGCTCGTCTGTCGTGGTGCGGGTCACCCGCAGGCCCGGGACTGCACGGCGTGTCTTGGCGATTCCTCGTGCCGAGGGCGGATTCGGCAATACAGGACGAGACCAGCTGGCGATTCGGGCGGAATGGTGGCACCTGACCGCTGGGCAGCGAATACCGAGCCAGTGGTGCAGCGCGTTGTGCAAAGCTGCTGTGCGGCACCGACACCGCGCCGGTCCTAGGGATCTTCTCGTGGCGAGACTTGGTCGAAGGGGTTTTCGCTGGGAAATCCCACGGGCGGCCCTGATCAGCTTTCACACAGCGCCAGTCCAGCGTTTGTCTGCCCGGCGTCCCCTTGCTCTGTCACGGTGCCTTCTGCGAGAGCATGAGAGCCTTGGGTTTCGCAGCCCTGCAGAGTTTCCTCCACCCGCATTTTTACCGATCCGTTTTGAAAGGCCCCATCATGGCTCACAGGAATCAACGTCAACCCGAGCAGCTCGCCCCACCGGTTCAGCGGATGCGATTGCGGTATGCCAAGCGATCCGTGGCACGGTTCACGAGTCATCGGGATTTTGCCCGGTCCTTCGAGCGAGTGCTGCTACGAGCTCGTATTCCCATGGCGCTGTCATCCGGATTCAATCCGCACCCACGTATTTCCTATGCCAATGCGTCCCCGACCGGAGCAGCCAGCGAGGCGGAGTACCTGGAGATTGCGCTGTGGGAGGTGTGTGACCCGGAAATGGTGAAGGACGCTCTCAATGCTGAGATGCCCACGGGCATGGAGGTGTTGGAAGTTGTCGAGTCGGATCGAGTGGCATGGACCGAGGTGCTTACTGCCTCTGCGTGGACTGTGCATGTGCCACACAGCACCGATCCCGCTGCTGTGTCGTCTGCTGTGGACGCATTGCTGGCCTCCCCCACCTGGGTGGTGCAACGTATGACGAAGTCTGGGTTGCGCGATTTCGATGTGCGTGGCGCACTTATCGGGCTGGGCGCTGATGGCGATCTGGTGCGGATGATGATCCGTCACCAGACTCCGTTGGTGCGCCCCGATGACGTCATGGGAGCGCTGGAATCGCAGATCGACGGTTTTGATCGTCAGGAGTGTCTGTTCACACGGTTGTATCAGGGACGCGTCGGGCTGCTCGAGGACGGCACGGCAGACGAACGAGGGCTGAAGACTGCGCTGATTGACGCTTTCGACGGGCGAGCCGTTCAAGTGTGGTGATCACAGAGATCTGGGTCGGGGTCAGGATTCGGTTCGAGGCCAGCTCAGGGTGGCGAAGGCGTCGGGAAACATGACGGGTGAGTCGGGAAACATAGGGGGAGCGCGGCTGTGGTGATCGTGCGTCAAAGGCCGGGCAGTGCCACAGAAGGTGGCATGACTGACTCGCCCGACCAAGTTTGCCATGTCTCCATCCACTGCCCACTGCAGGCGCCGACATACACCGCCCACAACAATCGCCACGCACCATTGGCCACAACAGTTACTGCGCATCATCGGCCACAAACAGTCACTGCGCACCATCGGTCGGGGCTCGCCTGCCCAGAGTTGCCACGCCTGAAGCCCATACCCATCACGACCCGGTGCTCAGGCTCGGCCCAGGTTTGATACCACTCGCGAGCGTGGTGAATGGGTTGCAGGGGCTCATTCGTGCAACGTGTCGTGGCACAACGGATGTTCTCAACCATGATTACCACGGCGATTTCTGGCACTTCGTACCCGGTGCGGTTTGGCTGAGGTGTGTGCAGTGTAGTTCTGGGGCAGTCGTGTGTGACGTGGCTTGGCCATGTGTGACGTGGTTTGGCGAAGGATTGTCTCACCTGGCGCAAAACGACCCCGAAGGTGTTCGTCAGCTGGAGGGTGCCGGGGTTGGGGGTCGTTGACCGAAGTCGAGGTCGGTCTGACCCGGCGTGTGGTAATCGTGCGCTGGAGATGGACTGGTGCCACATCTCATGGCACGGAGAGCGTCCGCAGCCACGATTGCCATGGCCAAGTCCGCACCAGCCGCGTTCGAGTCACGCGGTAAGGGCAGTACTGGCTTGAGTGGGTGGGGCCGGTGGAATCGGTGTGGCTTTCAGTGGCCCGTTACTCAGGGGAATCCCATGGGGTGGGGTAGTGGTTGCCGATGGCCCGGCAATAGCCCATGTTTCAGGGGGAATCCCGCTCAAGGTGTGGCAATCATGCGGCTATCGGTGAACCGCGCCATGCCTCGTGGATCCAGCCAGGTCCCGAGCCCAGGCGGTGCCGGTGCGAGTTGTCATTGTGAGCTGAATGTTTCGACCTTCGCTGCCGTCTTGGGCTATGACGCCTACTGACAAGGGCGGTGGTTCCTACCGACAAGAATGCCATGTCTTCGATTCTGGGCGACAACGATCCAGAACCCGTGGTAATCGTGTTGCACACGATGTCCTGTACCAGCTCCCGTTGCACGGGGAGGCTGGCGTTGCACATTTGCCACAAGGTGGGTTCTTCTTGCCACCCGAACAACTGCTGAAGTGATGCGTGGCATGGCCGTCAGTGGTTCTCTGTGGCATACTTGGCCGCAGGTGACGGGGCACCGCCCCATCCGGGACCGTGGTCTTTACCGCGACGCGTGCTGCGACCGCGGGAGATAGCAGTCGTCCGGATCCACCGACAGCTTTTGCATCTCCGCCCATCCGCACTGTCATTGACGCGACGTTATGGGCGTGGTGCACACGATCATGCCGAAAGGCAGAGGAGAGCACGCATGCTCAATGACGAAAATTCCATGACCGCTTCCGGGTCTGCACAGTCGGAATCGACGACTGAACTGCCCAACACAGGCACGGTTCCCGAGAAGTCAGCAACTCGCCGTCACCGTGCTGCCACCCGAGCAGCGGGCGCCCCTACGGAGTCGAGTGCTGATGAGTCGAGCGCCTCGGTGCCAGTCACGACTGCCGCTGGTTCCGGCGGTGCCGTGGTGACTTCGGCCGCCGAGACCGTTGATCTTCCTCGTCCCCCGGCCGGACGACGCCGTTCCACCCGCTCTGCTGCAGCCGCTGAGCAGGCCTCGAAAGAGGATGCGAATGTCACGGTGAAAGACTTCCAGCCTGCAGTTTCAGCGCCTGCCGAGGCTCAGGAGCAGCTCCCTGTCCAGCCTGTGAGCGACCATGAGTCAGGTTCGGGTGACTCCGCTGCCGATGACCTCCCTGATGGTGATCTTGGTGGCGAGGAATCCGAATCCACCAGTGCCACTTCTGGCGAGTCCAGCACCAGCGAGACCGAAAGATCTGCCCCGACCCGTCGTGCTCGACGCCGCTCCACATCGAGGTCGAGGAGCCGTGGTACTGGTTCCCGCGCCATGACGACGGCCAGCCCCCAGGATGACGTCGTCACTCCCGAACAGACCGGATCAGCCGACGCTGAGGAACACGTCACCACCGAGACGGGCAGTGAGACCACCCCGGCCACCGAGGCAGACGACTTGCCGCGTCCGCCTGCTGGACGCCGCGCTTCGCGTTCCGCCACGGCTGCGCACGAGAAGACCAGTACGCGAGCGCGAAACAAGGACACTGCCGTCGAGGAGACTGATTCCGGTGCGCCCGAATCCAGTCCCGACACTTTGAACTCCACCGATTCCCGGCGAGCCACGTCCGAGGAGTCCACGCCAGCTCGCCGTACCCGTCGCCGTCGTTCCGCGAACCGGCGTGTCACTGAGCCAAAGGCAGAATCGGATTTCGCCGACATCGACGCTGCCCTGACCAAGGCCGAGGAGCAGGCCCAGTCCCGCAAGACGGCTGAGCAAGAAGCAGACGCGGAGCAGCGCTCCACCAGCGACATCCTCGACAACCTGGCTGCCGAGATCGGTGGTGGGGAGGCAGACGGATCGGCTCGCCGGACCACTCGTCGCCGGGCTGCCCGCCCGTCCTCCTCGTCGCGCGGTACTGATTCCTCCCGTGGTACCGAACGTGTTCGCAAGGCCGATCGCCGGTCGGACGCCCATGACGCTGAGGATCATGAGGATTCTGCTGCCGCGGAACATCAGAGCACTGGAAAGACGACGTCCTCCACAGAGGATTCCAGCCAGACCACTGAGTCTGGTGAGGGGACGACGCGTCGTCGCCGTCGCCGCGGCGGACGTCGTCGGCATCCCGCCGAGGCGGAGAGCGGCGCTGACAACTCCTCGTCGGACAAGGGCAATGAGGAGAACCGCTCGTCTGACGATGGATCTGAGAAATCCAGCAGCGAACCAACCAAGTCCAACGACGCGGATCGTTCCGATCACGAGGGCGGCTCGACTCGCAGGCGTCGTCGTCGCCGTCGTCGTGGTGAGGACACCAGTGGCTCCGACGACGATCCGAACAATGTTGTCATCAAGGTGCGCGAGCCTCGTTCGCGTCGATCTGTCTCCGACGAGGTCTCCGGCATCGAGGGATCCACTCGGGTGGAGGCCAAGAAACAGCGTCGCCGGGAGGGACGTGCCGCCGGACGGCGTCGCAATGTCGTGCTCACCGAGGCCGAGTTCCTCGCTCGTCGGGAGTCCGTGGATCGCAAGATGGTCATCCGTCAGTCCGAGGAGTACTCCCAGCTTGCCGTGCTCGAGGACGGGGTGCTCGTGGAGCACTACGTCGATCGGGCCTCGGCCACCTCGGCCATCGGCAACGTCTACCTCGGCAAGGTGCAAAGTGTCCTGCCGTCGATGGAGGCTGCCTTCGTCGACATTGGACGGCGCCGCAATGCCGTCATCTACGCCGGTGAGATCGAGTGGGAGAAATACGGCGAGGTGGGCAAGGAGCACCGCATCGAACAGGTGCTCAAGACGGGCGACCCGATCTTGGTGCAGGTGACCAAGGACCCGGTCGGGGCCAAGGGAGCTCGGCTGACCAGTCACATCTCGTTGCCGGGTCGTTACGTCGTCTACTCTCCGGACGGCAAGCTCTCGGGCATCAGCCGAAAGCTGTTCGACTCCGAACGAAAGAGACTGCGCAAGATCGTTGATGCGACGATGCCCTCCGAGGCATCGGTGATCGTGCGTACTGCCGCTGAAGGTGTCAGCGAGGAAGACCTCACCCGCGACATCAACCGGCTCAAGGCCCAGTGGGAGGTCATCGAGCGCAAGGCGGGCACCAGTCATGCACCGCAGATGCTCTACAGTGAGCCGGATCTCACGGTGCGCATCATTCGCGACCTGTTCAACGAGGATTTCTCCGAACTCATCGTTGCCGGAAATGGCGGTTCCGACGATGCCTACGAGACGATCAAGGCGTACGTGGACCACGTGGCCCCATCCCTTGAGAAGCGTCTGACCAGGTGGGACACCCAGTCCCAGGGGGACCTGTTCCAGAAGTACCGGATCGATGAGCAGGTGGCCAAGGGCCTGGAGCGGAAGGTCTTCCTGCCATCCGGTGGTTCGCTGGTCATCGACCGCACCGAGGCCATGACCGTCATCGACGTCAACACTGGCAAGTTCACCGGATCGGCGGGCAACCTGGAGGCCACCGTGACGGCGAACAACTTGGAGGCGGCCGAGGAGATCGTGCGTCAGCTGCGGCTACGCGACATCGGCGGAATCATCGTCATCGACTTCATCGACATGGTGCTGCCCGCCAACCGTGAGCTGTTGGTGCGCCGTCTCATCGAGTGCTTGGGACGCGATCGCACCCGCCATCAGGTGTCCGAGGTGACGTCCCTGGGCTTGGTGCAGATGACGCGCAAGAAGATCGGAACCGGCTTGGCCGAGGCCTTCACCGAGGAGTGCTCCTCCTGTGGCGGTCGTGGATACGTTCGACACGACAAGCCCGTGAACTCCCAGGCCCCGGCAGACGGTGGTGAACGCTCCGCACGAGGCCGTCGTACCTCGGGCGGGCGCAAGAGCTCCAAGAGGAAGTCGCAGCGCAAGAGTCACGAGAACTGAGTTCGGCCCGAGCCAGTCAGACGAGGCCGGAAGCAGTGTGAATCAGCGTTTGGTCTGATGAGTTGGCGGCGGGGTGATCGCTCCGCCGCCAACCTCTGATGCCACCCCATATGTCTTTCCTGCTGCGCCTTCTGCGATCCCACTGAGGCTGCGGCGATGGAGGGTCGTGATGCATCCGCAGGATCGCTTGGCTCGAGTTGTTCGCTTGTGTTTTTCGAGGGTAGAGACGTGCTGCAGGTCGGAGACAACTGACGATTCCACGCATGAATCAATCGTCCGCACCGGGCTGGACTCTGCTGGGTCGCGTCCCACACCACACGACGTGCATCGTCTCGATCGACTCTGTGGGCACGAGACCGTGGATCACGGCCGTCCGGGCAGTGAGCGTCTTTCCCGGATGGCTGGTAGGAGTTTTCGGGGCTGGGCTGCCGCGTGCCGTCTGAGCCAATTCGTGACACCATGTTCAGGCACTGGTCGGTGCCACATCACAGAGAGCCCCGCTGGCAGCGGGCATACGAAGGAGTTCGTCGTTGATCACTGCAGCAGCTGACGGGTCGAGTCTGCACAATCCTGGCCCTGCTGGGTGGGCGTGGTACATCGACGATGCCACCTGGGCTGCCGGTGGCTGGCCGAAGGGCACCAACAACATGGGGGAGCTCACCGCGGTGCTGGATCTGTTGCGCGCCACTCGCGACGCTGGTGAGGAGCTCACGGTTCTGTGTGACTCGCAGTACGCCATCAACTGCTGCACCAAGTGGATGGCGGGATGGAAACGTAAGGGATGGCGCAAGGCTGACGGCAAACCCGTGCTCAACAAGGAGATTCTGCAGGAGCTCGATACCGAGCTCGCAGGCCGGCAGGTGCATTTCCAGTGGGTCAAGGGGCACGCTGGTCATGCCATGAACGAAGCCGCCGACTCCCGTGCCCGCGCTGCTGCAACGGCCTATCGCGACGGAACCTCGGTGGATCATGGCCCTGGATTCGGGCACGCCCCTGCCGCGGAGGCCGCCGCAGGCGGCGCAGACGACACACAGAATGTTTTCTGCGCCCCACAACGCCACTCTGCCGGCAATGTGTGTGGGGAGGATGACCAGGAGGCTCCATGCCGGGCAGCTGCCCCCACGGCGACTCAGCTCGAAGCCACGTCATCGCGTGACGTCACCTCGGCCTCCGCCGGTGATATCCCGTCCATCGAGCCCTTCCAGGACGGCCTTTTTGAGTTGGATGCCCCCAGTGCCCTTGTCAGTACCTTGGCAGATCTGCAGAGCCGTCTCGTCGACTCCAACCCAGCTTGCCGTCAACAGGCCATGGTCGAGCTGTTGTCCGATGACTTCATCGGTCATGCTGCAGACGGCAAGGTTCGCAGCAAGGCGCGTCTGATTGCCATGGATCGCTCCATCAAGTCTCGTACCACCACCCAGATCGACATCCTGGGCATCACCGAACCAGCTGACGGGGTGGCTCTGGTGCGATGGAGGTCGCGAACCGGGGCACGTGCAGAACTTCATGCCAGCTTGTGGCGTCTCAGCGGGCAGCATGGGGACGGTCAGTGGCAGATCGTCTTCAGTCAGGCGACGGCGATCTGACCTCGACCACGGGACGATGCAATCGGCATCATCCCGTGGTCGTTGCGCAGTCACTCGAGGTGGCCCACCATCGGTGCCTGCCTGTCGACTTCGCACGATCTGCGGCAGTCGACGTTGCCGCCCGCGAAGTGACTGCTGCCTCGGCAAGGGGACTGACGGTCCTCAAGACCGTGGCTCCCCGCGGCTGTGGCAATCATGGTTGCGGAACGGGTTTGTGCCACGTGGCGTAGCAGCTCGGGGTGGTGCAAACACATCTGCCACCGGGCCCCGTCACACGACCCCGGTTCATGGTGGGAAACGGGTTGCCGTAGCCACATTTGCCACACAGACACGCAGAGGCGAGAGCCCTGGCGGCCAGGAGGCCGCCCAATCCCGTGGTTTACCCGGTCTCGAGGTGGGTCTGGACGGTCTCGTGTCATGGCTCAGCGGCGACGGACCCGTTGGCTGCTCGCAGCAGTGCGGTAATCGTGTCAGATGGGGCGGCTTGTGCCACGTGGTGTGGCAGTTCGGGGCAGTGCAGACACATCTTCCACAGGAGTCCGGTCCATGGTGGAGCGGCAGAGACAGCAGTGACCATATTTGTCACGCAAGGTGGTGAGCCATGTCGTGACGGCAGTGTCATTGCCGATAGAGTTGGTCCTATGTGTGCCAATGTTCTTGCCGCCGTTGCCTGGCCTTACGCGAATGGGCCTCGCCACATCGGTCATGTTTCAGGATTCGGTGTTCCCTCTGACGTCTTCGCGAGGTTCATGCGAATGTCGGGTCACCGTGTCCTCATGGTCTCCGGCTCGGACTGCCACGGCACCGCGATTTCGGTCAAGGCCGATCAGATGGGACTCACGGCCCAGCAGTGCGCCGAGAAGTTCCACCACATCATCGCTGAGGATCTGCAGGGTCTGGGCCTGTCGTATGATCTCTACACCTCGACGATGACGCTCAATCACGCGCACGTCACCCAGGAAATCTTCACGACTCTTTACAAGAACGGCTATCTCGTCAAGAAGTCGGAGATGGGGGCCTTCGAGCCATCCACCGGACGTACCCTGCCGGATCGTTACATCGAAGGCACCTGCCCAATCTGCGGTTATGACGACGCCCGTGGCGACCAGTGTGACAACTGTGGACGTCAGCTGGACCCGGCAGATCTCGTCGAACCGCGCTCCAAGACCACCGGTGCGGCCCCCGAGTTTCGTGAGACTGAGCATTTCTTCCTCGATCTTCCTGCCCTGGCCGAGGAGCTCACCCGGTGGATCAACACTCGCACCGACTGGCGCCCCAATGTCCTCAAGTTCTCCCACAACCTGCTCGAGGAACTGCGTCCACGCGCCATCACCCGCGACCTCGACTGGGGGGTGCGCGTGCCGGTCGAGGGCTGGCAGGACAATCCCATGAAGTCCATCTATGTGTGGTTCGACGCCGTCATCGGCTACCTGTCAGCCTCCATCGAATGGGCCCGGCTCTCCGGCGACCCGCAGGCGTGGAAGGACTTCTGGCAGGACCCGGAGGCCCTGTCGTACTACTTCATGGGCAAGGACAACATCGTCTTCCACTCGGTGATCTGGCCCGGCATCCTGCTGGGCATCAATGGTGAGGGCGAGCGGGGTGGTGCCCCATCGCCCGAGATCGGCACTCTCAACCTGCCCACCGAGGTGGTTTCCAGCGAGTTCCTCACCATGAGCGGCTCCAAGGTGTCCAACTCGCGCGGTGCGACGATCTTCGTCGGAGACTTCCTGCGTGACTTCGGCCCAGATGCGCTGCGCTACTTCATTGCTGTGGCGGGCCCGGAGAACCAGGACACCGACTTCACCTGGGAGGAGTTCATCCGCCGGGTGAACTTCGAGCTGGCCAACGAGTGGGGCAACCTCGTCAACCGCTCGATCTCCATGGCCCACAAGAACGTGGGATCCATCCCGCCTGCCGGGAAACTCACCGACGCCGACCGCGCCCTGCTTGACGAGTCCCTCAAGGCCTTCGAGACGGTGGGCGACTTGCTGGAGCATGCCAAGTTCAAGGCAGCCATCACCGAGGTCATGCGTGTCGTCAGCCTGGCGAACGCCTACATCAGCGATCAGGAGCCGTGGAAACTCAAGGACGACCCACAACGTCGCAGCACCGTGCTGCACGTGGCCCTGCAGGTGGTCAACGACTGCAACACGATGTTCACGCCGTTCCTGCCACACTCTGCCCAGAAGGTCTTCGAAGCCCTGGGTGGGGACGGGGTATGGGCTGCCCAGCCCGAGCTGGTCGAGGTGGACGACGGTGGCGACACCCATCCAGTGCTGCGCGGTGACTACGCCAGAGAGCAGGCCCACTGGGGGCGCGACGAGATCGAGGTGGGACGCCCCCTGGCCAAGCCCACCCCGATCTTCCGCAAGTTGGACGCCAAACTCGCCGAGACGGGCCCGGAATGGGCGCCGATCAGCAGGGATTGAGGCGGCGCAGTTGCCGTGAGTAGGGGCGTACCCTGCACACGGCATTGAACTGTGTGGTCATCAGATGCGAAGCTGACGGTTTCATGTCTGTGCGGCAGCAAAAACTGCGCGTGGTTTGAAGAACACGCCTGAACCAATCACCAATCCGACCACGAGGACCGTGGCTTGGAACAGGCCAATCTGGCGCTTGAGAGTCGCATTTACTGCTGTCTCACCCCGCGCTGGGCGTGAGGCATGGGCGGTGGACATGTCACACCTCAACCCCGTTGTCGCGCAGGGCGGCCAGTACCAGGTCCCGATCGCTCTGGGTCTCGTCGATGAGGAACTGGATGTCCTCCTCGGTGGCGCTGGTCGCCTTGACGTGTCGCACCATCTGCTTGACGTAGCTTCGGCGCAGCCGATCCAGGTCGGCCCATCGAGTGACGAGGCGGGACGGGTGGTCCGGCATGACGATTGTCCGTCCGGGCACCTCGGTCTCCGGGTCGCCGAGTGAGACCTCGATGCCGTTGTGTTTGGCGAACGACAGCTGAGCGAGCGGATGCTTGCCAGCGCCGGTGTACTCCGTCTCCTGGACGACGATGGCTTGGTCGGAGGGGAGCGTCTTGGCCAGAGCGAACGCCGCAGCCAAGGAGGTGTTGCCAGCCGGCCCGCGTTCCATGCCCTCGAGCTGGGCCAGCAACTCGGTCATGTAGAACACCTCGCCCTGCTTGACGTACAGGTAGCCGTCCATGTAGCGCAGCGGGCGGGCTGCCGAGCGTGGTACGTCGGAGTGATCGGGATTCGTGGCGTAGGGCACACCGAACCCGGTGTGCCCGGTGGTGAACGACTTGAGGTTGAAGTCGTGGTCGGAGGCCATGTGCAGCCCCGAGAGGTCGACCGATGCGCCATACACCTTGGTGTCTGATGCCCCTGCCTTGCGCAGTCCGCGTGCGGTGCCGGTGAGGTTTCCTCCGCCTGCGTTCGTTGCGATCACGACGTCGGGAGCGCGTCCGATGAGGGACTGGCACTGTTCCACGATCTCCAGACCCAGAGTCTCCACACCGGCGATGCCAAAGGCCGAGTACAGCGAGGCATTGAAGAATCCAGTCTCCTCGAGAACCTTGAGATAGCTGTAGAACAGCTCCGGGCCGACCGAGAGCTGCAACACCTCGGCGCCTAGGGACTCACACTTGCGCTGCTTCTCGAGGATTTCGGGCTGCCCCACCTTGTGGGAGTCGTAGCATTCCTGCACGATGATGCATGGCAGATTCGCCATCGCAGCCTGGCTGGCGACGGCAGCCCCGTAGTTGCCGGAGGTCGCTGACATGACGCCGGGGAAACCAAGTTGCTTGGCCTGGAGCACCGACATCGACGCCCGACGATCCTTGAACGAGCCAGACGGATTGCACTGCTCATCCTTGACGAGGATGCGGGCACCAAGTCCCGGCCCTGAGACCGCGCGGGCAAGGGCGGTGAGGTTGCGCAGCTCGAGCAGTGGGGTGTCGCCCACTCCCACCCGGCGTTGCGCAGCGCGCACGTCGTCCAGGGTGAGGCCGGTGTCCCCCATGAGACGCTCGTAGTCGAAGGCGATGTTTCCCGACTCATACGTCGAGTAGTCAACGCCGAGTGCCTTCTTCATGATTTCGCCGTTGCGAGCCATGACGGCGTCGTAACTCATGTCACGCATTGTCGTTCTCCTTGATGATGTGCCTGGCCTGCGGACCGATACCGAGTAGTTCGGGGACGGTGGCGTCACCGAATCCGTAGTCGTAACCAGGGTTGACGGCCAACAATGTTCCGCTGGTGGTGCGCCCGCAGGTCGTGGTGATGCTGACCCGGTCGCCGATGTGGGCGGATTCCTCGTCAAGGAATCCCTTCACCCACGACTCGAACGGGACCTTCTGCGTGTCCTGCGGAAGATGGGCGGTGCGTTGCTCGGGGGTGAGCACGATGTCGTGGATCTGTACCCAGTCTCCCCTGCGGGCACTGTGCATTGTCTCAAGGCTGCTCATCGGTGAACTCTGCCTTTCATTGCGTACGGTGGGGTGGCCGAGGAGGCCAGTGAGCCAAGTACACCGCCGCCGAAATGGCTGGTCAAGGACGATCCTGTGCCGCCACGGTGCGATAATTTCTTGTGGGAACGACACAGCGTGGTTGTCGGAAGGTGTGATGCCGTCATGGGCAAGAAATTGCAACTGGACGAGATTGATCGCGAAATAGTGTTGCAATTACGCAAGGATGGCCGAATGTCGAATGCCGACCTCGCCAGGCACGTCAGCCTGAGCGCACCGGCGTGCCTGCGACGGGTCAAGCATCTCGAGGACTCCGGGGTGATTCGGGGGTATCGTGCCGTCATCGACCCGGCGGCATTCGGTCATTCCCTGGAGGTGTTCGTCTGGGTGGACCTCGACGCGAGCAATCGGGAGGCAATGCTCGCCTTCGAGGACCGGGTGAGCCAGATGGAGGAGGTCGTCGAGTGCCATCGGGTTTTCGGGCGGCCCGATTTCTTCATGCGAGTGCTCGTGCGTGACCCGGCCGACTACGAGGATTTCCTCACCAACAAACTCATCGGTGTGCCCTTGGTGCTGCGGGTCACCTCCACCCCCTCCCTGAAGAAGATCAAGACGGAGGATCATGGCTGGAGTGAGGGGGCACTGGGCTGAGCGGGCCTTGGCCTGACCCGGTCAAGGTCCGGGCGAGGTGCTGCGGGTCACTGATGACTCCCTGGGCTGTCTGGGGGGCACCCGCGATCAGAGTCCCGACCAGCCGGAGCAGTGGCAGGTACTGATGGTTTCCCGGGTCGCCTGCGGAGAGGCGATCTTCCGGCGCCATCCTGTCAGCGGGCTCGACCTCCTGTACTCCTGACGTAGGGATAGGCAGACCCGTGTCGTCTGGTCCGTGGGGGCTCGACTTCCTGCATCCCTGACGTGAGGACAGATCGACTCGTGTCGTCCAGTCAGCGGAGCTCGACCCCTCTCGTCGCCATGCCAGCGACAAGGTACTACCATGTTTCTCCGTGGGTGAATTGAACACTGTTAAAGACTTCGTCGGGTATGACCAGGATCACGTCTGGCATCCCTACGGGCCCATGCCGGCCGCCATGCGACACCGACTCGTCGATGACGCCGAGGGCGTGTATCTCACGATGCATGACGACCCGGCCGCCGAGCCGACCCAGCTCATTGACGCCATGAGTTCGTGGTGGGCAGCCTGCCACGGGCATCGGCACCCCGCCCTCGTTGCTGCCGCGCACCGTCAGATCGATCGGATGCCGCACGTCATGTTCGGCGGTCTCACCCACCGTCCGGCCATCGAGCTGGCCAGCCGACTGGTCGAGATCACCGACGACCCCCTCACCAAGGTGTTCTTCGCCGACTCGGGATCGGTCGCCGTCGAGGTGGCCATCAAGATGGCCCTGCAGTACCAGCGTGGCATCGGGCACCCGGAACGACGTCGACTGCTCACCTGGCGCTCGGGTTACCACGGTGACACCTTCCAGGCGATGAGTGTGTGCGACCCCCAGGGAGGCATGCATTCGCTGTGGACCGGAGTGCTCACCGAACAGGTCTTCGCCCCGGCACCCCCGGTGATCGGGACCTCTGCCGACGAGTGCTCACGCTACCTCGAGCATCTCGAGAGTCTCATTGACGAGTCCATCGCCGCCATCGTCATCGAGCCGGTCGTCCAGGGCGCCGGGGGCATGCGTGTCCACGACCCGCACCTCGTCACGAGACTGCGGGAGATCTGCGATCGACACGGTGTTGTGCTGCTGGCCGACGAGATCGCCACCGGATTTGGACGCACCGGCACCCTTTTCGCCACCCAGGCGGCTGGCGTCACCCCCGACATCATGTGTGTCGGCAAGGCGCTCACTGGTGGATTCATGACCCTCTCCGCCGTGCTCACCACCGACGAGGTGGCCGCTGCCATCTCCAGCCCCGACGGGGGAGGGGCGCTCATGCACGGACCGACCTTCATGGGCAACCCACTGGCATGTGCCGTCGCCAACGCCTCGGTGGGGCTCATCCAGGACGGTGACTGGCGCACGAGTGTGCCGCGCATCGAGACCGAGCTCATGACAGGCCTCGCTGGGGCGAAGGACGTTTCCCATGTGGCCGACGTGCGGGTACGTGGAGCCATCGGAGTCATCGAGATGGACCACGACGTCGACATGGAGGCCACCACCCAGGCCGCCATCGATCACGGCGTCTGGCTGCGACCGTTCGGGCGGCTCATCTACGCCATGCCGCCCTACATCTGTACCAGTGAGCAGATCGCCACCATCACCGGGGCCATGACTGCCGCGGCACGAGCTGCGGGCGGTCATGACTGAGAGCCAGCGCTGAGCATCGTTCGTCCATGAACATCGTTGACGCGCATCAGGGTTCCGTTCGGAACGGCCCCTCGGAACCGACTCCTCACAACACTTGGATCCCAGGAAGGACACCTCATGGCCATCGTCGTCATCACAGGAACCAACACCGACGTCGGCAAGACGTACACGACGGCATCCGTCGCGCGGTCCGCCATTGAGCAGGGGGCGCGCGTCACCGTGTGCAAGCCCGCTCAGACCGGAGAACCGGCCGGTAGCGGCGACCTCTCGACCGTCCAGAAGCTGCTTGGCGCTGACGCCGTGCACGACTACGTCGAGTTCGCTCGCTACCCCGAACCGTTGGCACCCAACATCTCGGCCCGCCGCGCCGGGATGGCCCAACTCGACCTTGACGAGACGGTTCGAAGGATCCGTGAGCTCGATGCTCCCGGCGAACTCGTGCTCGTCGAGGGAGCCGGCGGACTGCTGGTGCGTATCGCCGATGAGTGGACCATCGCCGACCTCGCAGCAAAACTCTGCGCACCGATCCTCGTCGTCACCTCCACCGGACTGGGATCGCTCAACTGCGCCGAGCTCACCGTCGAGGCCGCCCAGCGCCGTGGCATCACGGTGCTGGGGCTCATCGGCGGCATCTACCCGGACGACCCTGACCTTGTCACCCGACTCAACGTCGAGGAGTTCGAGGAGGTCTGTGGGGTGCCGCTGCTCGGACTGGTCCCCCAGGGACAGGCGGCCCTGGCCGATGACTCCCGAGTCGTTCAGATGCTCAGCGGGCTGCTCGCTACGACGAAATAGGCAGACCGACGGCGGCACGCCAGGGCTGACAGGAGCCTTCTGCAGGCAGTGTCAGTCCCCGCAGTCGTCGCGTGCTGGTCTCTGCTGACGGTGGTGTGTCGGTCGTGCCTGCAGTCGTGGGCGGGACCGGTGCCATTTGATGGACTGGTGCCATTGAGGTGCGGTCACAAGGTGGCTCAGGGCTGGCCGTCGTGTCTCAGGGGCGGTCATCGTCGGCGACGATCCGACCGACGAGCCGGGCGGCTCCAGCCATGCCCATGGGCCGAAAACCTGCAGCGATGGCATGGGCACGGATCTCCGGCTCGGCTGTGCGCAGCGCCCAGCCCCGCCTGAGGAGCACCTTGGGTGGTTTGCGGTGCTCCTTGAGGTCACGCAACAGGCGATGTGCGAAGTTGAGGTTGCGCGGCCGATCCAGCCAGATCGGCACCACGGTGAACCCGGCTCCTCGACAGGGCTGCAGCAGATGGGTGGCGAAGATGCCCTCGGCGACGATCGCCCGGTGGCCGGTGACGTCGACGACGTGCGTACCCTCCGCCTGCGAGGTGGACAGGTTGTACCTCGGAACCCGTGCTCGCCCAGTGGTGGCCAGGCTGTGCAGAACCGTGACGGCAGCATCCACATTCCACGAGGAGACGTCATCCCAGTCGATCATGCCGTGCCGTCGCGGCAAGCCGGGGGAGTCGGCGTCGCGATAGAAGTCGTCGAGCCGTAGCTGTGGAAGATCGGAGACACGGGCGAGTCGGGACTTGCCCGACCCCGAGGGACCGGCCAGGAGAATGATGGTGCGCGCCACGAGGTGGATCCTATCGGGTTCTGGCAGGGTGTGTTCTCATCGCCGTTGACGACCCGTGGGCACGGTCGAGGGTCGGGGTCGGTGACGATCCATGACATGCGGATTCCCGGTGACGGAATCTGGCCACAGGCTTGGGGCCCCAAGGGTAGGGGTCGCCGTCAAATGCGGAACACCCAACAAGCCCGCACAGGCTTGGGGCCCCAAGGGCGAGGGGACTGCTTGGGACCCCGTCGTCGATGCCGTGCCTCAGGACTGCAGCCCCAGGGCTGCTGACATCTCGGCACGCAGGCGCACCATCTGCTCGTCCACCCTGGTCTTGGCGGCGGCGAGATCGTCGGTGTCGCTGCTGCGCACCTCCAGGTACACCTTGAGCTTCGGCTCGGTGCCCGAGGGGCGAGCCACGACGTGCACCCGCTCCCCGGAGAGCTCGATGGCGTTCTGCTCCGGCAGCCCGGAGTCGTTGTTCGGGTCGAGGAGGTCGCGCACGCTCACCGGCTCGTCGAGCAGGGTGTCCGGTGGGGTGGCGCGCAGCGTGTCCATCGCATCGGAGATGATCGACATGTCGGTGACGCGCACTGCGAGCTGGGAGGTGCGGAACAGTCCGATCCGACGCCAGATCTCGTCGAGTCGGTCGTTGATCGTCTGCCCGTTGGCCTTGAGCTCACCGACGAGTCGCAGAATCCTCGCCAAGGCAGTGATACCGTCCTTGTCGGGCACCCTGGCCGGATCACAGCAGTAGCCGATGGCCTCCTCGTAGCCGAAGGCGAGACCCGGCACCCGACCGATCCACTTGAAGCCGGTGAGCGTCGTGCGGTGCTGCTTGCCAGCGGCGGATGCCAGGGTGGCCAGGGCGGTGGAGGAGACGATGGAATTGGCGTAGACGCCGTCCACCCCGCGACGCAGGGCGTCGTCGCCCAGCAGGGTGCCCAGCTCGTCGCCGGTGAGCATGCGCCACTGCCCGTCGATGACGGCAGCCGCTGCGCAGCGGTCGGCGTCCGGGTCGGAGGCGATGACCACGTCGGCGTCCTGGCAGCGGGCACGGTCCAGGGCCAGGTCCAGGGCTTCGGGCTCCTCCGGGTTGGGGAAGGAGACGGTCGGGAAGTCCGGGTCGGGCTCCAGCTGCTCACTCACCCCGATGAACTCGGGAAGCTCAGCCTGCTCGACCAGACGACGCACCACGCGGGTACCCACCCCGTGCATGGCGGTGTAGACCCAGGTGACGTCGTCCGGCACGGTACTGGCCAGCTCGACGGCCCGTGAGACGTAGGCGCCGATGAGATCGTCGCCCACGAGCTCGATGTCGTCACCGCGGGCGATGTCGCCGACTGGACGGGTGGAGACCGCCTCGATCTGCTCGGCAATCCGGGAGTCGGTGGGTGGGACGATCTGTGAGCCGTCACCTAGGTACACCTTGTAGCCGTTGTCGGCAGGAGGATTGTGCGAGGCCGTCACCATGACCCCGGCAACCGCCCCGTAATGGCCGATGCCGAAAGCCGTCACCGGGGTGGGGATGGGCGAGTCGGCCAGCAGAACGTGGAACCCGGCACCAGCCATGATCTCGGCGGTGTCGCGGGCGAAGACGTCGGAGTTGTGCCGGGCGTCGAAGCCAACCACGACCGAACCGTTGGTGTGGCCGTTGGCGTGCAGCCAGGCGGCGAAACCGGCCGCGGTGCGCTGCACGACGACACGATTCATCCGGGCGGGCCCCGGCCCCAGGGCGGCACGCAGCCCAGCCGTGCCAAAGGTGAGTGGTCCAGAGAACTGCGCCTCGATTCGGCCTATGGCCTCCGGATCGCCATCCTTGGCGGCGCGGAGTTGGGTGGAGAGTTCAGCGCGGGTGGTCTCGTCGGGATCCTGGTCGATCCAGGCGGTGACCTCGTCGATGCGCTGCGGAGTCAGAGACGTCATGGCAGTACCTTTCGCGAAGTTCATGGGGTGGGTCACAGTTCGACCGCGATGCGCGACAGCAGCGTGGCCAGCCGTGGGGCAGCGGCTCGTCCGGCGGCGACGACCTCGGCGTGGTCCAGTGGCTCTGGGCTCACCCCGGCAGCCAGGTTCGTCACCAGGGACAACCCCAGCAGGTCCAGTCCGGCCTCACGGGCAGCAATGGCCTCCAGGGCCGTGGACATACCGACGAGATCGGCTCCGATGATTCCTGCCATCCGCACCTCGGCGGGAGTTTCGTAGCTGGGACCGTGGAACTGGGCGTAGACGCCGGTGGGGATCGACGTGTCGATCTGCTGCACCTTCTGCACGAGTTCGGGCGTCCACGTCGTCGTCATGTCGATGAAGGTGGCACCACGCAGAGGTGTGGCGCCGGTGAGGTTGATGTGGTCGCGGATGGCGACGACGGTTCCGGGCTCCCAACTCGGGTTGAGCCCACCACAGCCGTTGGTGAGCACCATGGTTCCCGCGCCCAGCGCAGCCACGGTACGCACCCCGTGCACGACCGGCTCCACCCCACGCCCCTCGTAGAGGTGGGTGCGGCCGGTGAGGACGACGGCGATCCTGCCGGTCGACACCCGGATGGCCAGCAGATCACCGCCATGACCGGTGACGACCGGGGCGCTGAACCCGGGAATCTCGGTCAGCGACAGCGAGCCGATGATCTCACCGAGGTGGTCGGCGCCGGCGGACCAGCCAGAACCCAGGACCAGACCGATGTCTGCTCTGTCGATACCGAGACGCTCCCGAATGGTCCGTGCGGCCAGCTCGGCCGTCGCCGTCGGGTCGGAGAAGTCATGATGCATGGGGATACTCCATTGGGTGCTGGTGGTCATGGGTGGGACGGTCATCTGTGGTCGAGGGGTGTCAGTCGTCGAAGGAGTTGAAGATCGCTCCCAGGATCCCCAGGCCCAGCGCTCCCATGGCGATGCCTCCGGCAGTGCTGTCGCGGAACTGGTGGAAATAGCCCTTGGCCCACATGCTGTAGTCCTCGTCCTGCCAGTAGGGCACCTGGTTGCCATTGAGCGCTACGGTGCGGATCCACGGTGCCTGCCCCTGTTCGATCCGGCTGGCATCGGCGGCGCAGGCTGGAACTGCCCGGGCTGCTCCGCCGTCCGGGGTCCACATGACGTCACGCACCGATGGGCCGTGGGAGGGATCGAAGAAGCACGGCGGTCGAAGTTGTGGCACCGGGTCGCCGGCAGCACGGGCACGTACACACATGACGGCGTGCCGGCCCTCCTGCAGGGCCTCGGTGACCAACGGAACGACTTGGGTGGAATGGTCCTGCGACAGGAGGTCCTTGGCCCGGTCGTAGCAGTCCAGGGCGTGTGACCAGTCCGATGTGGCCTCGGGGCTGAGGTCGTCAACCGGCAGATCGGCGTCCAGGCTGCGCAGCTCCTCCCCGAACTCGGTGACGTCGTCCTCGGTGGCGCGACGGATCCGACCGATCTGCAGCTCACGCTGCTCGACGTTCTGCCGTTCGATCTCGCGGGCCTGACGCTGGGAGCGTGCCAGAGCAGCGAAGGTCGTCACCATCCCGACCACGAAGAGGACGAGGAGCAACGCCGGACCGAGCGAGATGATCATGACGTCCAATATGCCTGTGAGCATCGCGGGTGACAAGATCAGTCGGCGTCGACGATTTCGCAGATGACCTCACCCGAGGCGACCGTGGCACCGGGCTCGGCAATGAGGTTGCGCACCACACCAGAGCGATGAGCCACCAGCGGCTGCTCCATCTTCATGGCCTCCAGCACGGCAACCTGGTCACCCTCGTTCACCTGCTCGCCCTCCACGACACCCACCTTGACGATGGTGCCCTGCATGGGGCTGGCCAGGGTGTTGCCCGAGGGAGGCGCCGGCCGGTGACCGCCACGCGAACGGCGGGTGGGGCGCTTGGAGCGACTTGTCGCCCCGGGGCGGGGGGCCTGCAGGGAGGCAGGTATCCGCACCTCGACGCGCTTGCCGTTGACCTCGACGACGACGTCGCGCGGCGGGTCGGTCTCCTCGGGATTGCCGAGCTCACCCACGTAGGGCTCGATCTCACCGGAGAACTCCGACTCGATCCAGTCGGTGAAGACGCCGAAATGACCGTCCTCGGCAGTGAAGGCGGGATCGCGCACGACCACGCGAGCGAATGGGATGACGCTGGGCATCCCCTCGATCTCCATCTCGTCCAGGGCACGCCGGGCCCGCTGCAGGGCCTGCTTGCGGGTGGCACCGGTGATGATGAGCTTGCCGATGAGCGAGTCGAAGGCCCCCGGAACCGTCATGCCGGAGTGGTACCCCTCGTCAACACGCACTCCGGGGCCGGTCGGTGGACGCCACACGGTGAGGGTGCCGGGGCCGGGCATGAAGCCGCGTCCGGGATCCTCGGCGTTGACGCGAAACTCGAAGGAGTGCCCACGAAGCGCTGGGTCGTGGTCTTTCAGGCGCTCGCCCTCGGCGACCCGGAACATCTCCTGGACGAGGTCCACCCCGGAGACCTCCTCGGAGACCGGGTGCTCCACCTGCAGACGGGTGTTGACCTCCAGAAAGCTGATGACGCCGTCCTGGCCGACGAGGAACTCGCAGGTGCCGGCCCCGACGTATCCGGCCTCCTTGAGGATGTCCTTGGAGGACTGGTAGAGACGTTCCTGCTGCTCCTGGCTGAGGAATGGCGCCGGTGCCTCCTCGACGAGTTTCTGGTGGCGACGCTGCAGGGAGCAGTCCCGGGTCGAGATGATCTGCACGGTGCCGTACTGGTCGGCGAGGCACTGGGTCTCCACGTGACGAGGACGATCCAGATAGCGCTCCACGAAGCATTCGCCGCGTCCGAACGCGGTCACGGCCTCGCGCACCGCCGACTCGTAGAGATCGGCCACCTCGTCCATCTCGCGGGCCACCTTGAGGCCACGTCCGCCGCCGCCGAAGGCTGCCTTGATGGCGATGGGCAGGCCGTGGGTGCGAGCGAACTCGACGACCTCGTCGGCGCTGTCCACCGGGTCGGCGGTGCCGGGGACCAGTGGTGCCCCGACCTTCTGGGCGATGTGTCGGGCTTGGACCTTGTCACCGAGCTTGCGGATCGCCTCGGGTGGCGGCCCGATCCAGATGAGACCCGCATCGATGACGGCCTGTGCGAAGTCGGCGTTCTCGGAGAGGAATCCGTAGCCGGGATGGATGGCGTCCACCTCGGCCTGCTTGGCCACGGTGAGGATCTTGTCGACGTCAAGATACGTCTGGGCCGGAGTGGTGCCGTTGAGGGCGTAGGCCTCGTCGGCCAGCTTCACGAAGAGATTGTCGGCATCGGAGTCGGCATAGACGGCGATGCTGGTCTTCCCGGCGTCACGTGCGGCGCGGATGATTCGCACGGCGATCTCGCCACGGTTCGCGATGAGGACGCGTCGAATGACTTTCGTCACCAGATCCTCCCATTCCTTGAGCAGTGAGGTTGTGCCCCCAGTGTATTGGCAATATCCAGGCGGGGGCGACGAGCTGTCCTAAAGTGAGACCGTGCCCACGCCGCAGTTCATCCTTGACCTTCGCCAGCAGATCGGACACGACCCGCTGTGGCTGATCGGTGCGACCGGAGTGATCTGGCGCGACGTGCAGGACGAGTCGTACGACATGGGGAGCTGCCCGGCCCACACCGGGGGAAACGTCCTAGGTCGTGTCGCATCAGATGACGGAGGCAGCAGTTCGGGGGTTTCGGGATGCGTCATGTCGGACGAGCCAGACCGCGAAGTGTTGAATGACTCGGATCGGGCCGCGCAGCCAGGAGTTGTGTGGGCAGAGCAGGAGGAGCGGGGGGAGTACGTCGCTGCAGATCCTGCTGGTACGGCGGGCCGATTCGGGAGCATGGACGCCGGTGTGCGGCATCGTCGAGCCGGGGGAGCGGCCGGATCACACCATCGTGCGGGAAGCCCTGGAGGAGGCCCAGGTGCACGTCGTCGTCGATCGGTACCTGGCCGTGGACGTTGACGATCCCCTCACCTATCCCAACGGGGACCAGTGTCAGTTCCTCAACCATGTGTTCTCCTGTCGTTGGGTCGACGGGCAGGCACGGGTGGGAGACGACGAGTCGAGCCAGGTGCGCTGGTTCGACATCGACGAGCTTCCAGCGCTCAGTGTGCGACATCGAGCGGCAGTCGAACTGGCGTTGGCCCCGCCCCGGGGCGCTGTCCTTGGGCTGTTGCACTGACCCGCTGGCATCCGTGCGAATTGGGACCCCAGACGAAATCCAGGACTTCGCCAAGCCGGAGGTTGCGCTGACCTGACTGACATTCGTGCGAATTGGGGCCACAATGGGTAGGTGACGAAAATTGCGCTTGCCATTGCAGGGTCGGAGGCCACCGGTGGCGCCGGTGCCCAGACCGACATCAAGACCTTCCACCAGCTGGGTGTCTACGGATGCACCGCGTTGACGTGCATCGTCTCGTTCGACCCGGCCAATGACTTCGGGCACCGTTTCGTGCAGATCGACCCGCAGGTGATTCACGACCAGATCGAGGCCTCGGTGGGGGTGCACTCCCAGATCGACGCCGTGAAGATCGGCATGCTGGGCACCCCGACCACCATTGGTGCCGTCGCCGATGCGCTCAAGACCTATCAATTCCCCCAGGTGGTCCTCGACCCGGTGCTCATCTGCAAGGGTCAGGAGCCCGGAGCGGCCCTCGATACCGACAACGCCCTGCGCGAGCAGGTGCTGCCACTAGCCGACCTCGTCACCCCCAACCTCTTCGAGACCCAGGTGCTCGCCGGGGTGGACGAGATCACCACGGTTGACCAGCTCAAGGACGCGGCTCGCCGTATCCATGACCACGGGGTTCCGGCGGTCCTGGCCAAGGCCGGTACGTTGCTGGGAACCGGTACTGCCCTGGACGTCTTCTACGACGGTCAGACGATGGAGGTGCTCGAGGTTCCTGCGGTCGGCAGTGAACGGGTTTCCGGGGCCGGTTGCACTCTGGCCGCCGCCATCACTGCAGAGCTGGCCAAGGGGGCCGAGCCACTGCAGGCATGTCGTACCGCAAAGCAGGTCGTCGTCTCGGCGATCGAGAACCGGATGCATGGCAAGGCTCCCTTCGACTACGCCTACCAGGGCTGCTACACCGGCTGAGCCGTCACGTGGCGTCAATTCCGCTGTTCAGTTGTGTCTGCGTTGCTGTGTCATGGGGCCACGATAGGTGACTCAGGTGGCTGGACCAGAGTTTTCCACAAGGCAACAGGATCAGGGAAAGCTTGTGGAAAACTGCCGGATGAGCTCGGAGCGCACCGAAAACCAATACAGTGACATCACATTCATCTCGGCAAGGATGGCGTCATGACAGACCACAGGCATGAGGTTCGCTCCGAAGTCGGCCGGCTGCGGACAGTACTACTGCACCGACCGGGTGACGAACTGCGCCGGCTCACCCCGCGCAATTCCGACAGCCTCCTCTTCGACGGATTGCCCTGGGTGGACCAGGCTCAACGGGACCATGACCTCTTCGCACAGATGCTGCGTGATCGTGGCGTCGAGGTGCTGCTACTCCACGAACTTCTCGAACAGACCCTGGAACTTCCCGAGGCTCGGACCAGGGCCGTCGACGACACCTTCGGAGATCTGCGCTACGGCGACACCCTGCGTCGCTACCTGCGGCAGCGAGCTGCGGAGCTGTCCAGCCATGATCTGGCCTCGGTGCTCATGTCGGGTGTGTCGGCACATGATTTCGCCAAGCTCGATCTCACCCTGCCGACGTGCTTGGTGACGTCATTGCTCAACGATGAGGACTTCGTCGTCGACCCACTGCCCAATCTGCTGTTCACCAGGGACTCCAGTGTCTGGATCGGTGAGTATCCAGCCGTCACCTCACTGACGATGCCGGCTCGCCGCCGCGAGACCCAACTCACCGAACTCATCTACACCTTCCATCCACGATTCGCTGGGACGCAGCATGCCCACGGCTGGCGTGACGAGAATCTCGAGGGTGGCGACGTCATGCATCTTGCACCGGGCGTCATGGCCGTGGGGGTGGGGGAGCGTACCTCCTCAGCAGGTGCCGAACGCATTGCGCGCACTGCCCTCAAGCTTGGTGCCGCTCACACCGTGCTCGCCGTACCGATACATCAACAACGAGCCACCATGCACCTTGACACCGTGTGCACCATGGTCGACACCGATGCCGTCGTCATGTATCCCCAGGTCGCCGATGAGTTGCAGGCCCTGCCCATGACGGCTGACGGGGACGAGATCGTGGTGGGATCGCCCCAACCATTCCTCGTCGCTGCTGCCGAGGCGATGGGGATCGATCGACTGCGGGTCATCGACACCGGCCTGGACCCGGTCACTGCCGAGCGTGAGCAGTGGGATGACGGGAACAACACGCTGGCGCTGGCCCCGCGAGTGGTCGTCGCCTACAACCGCAATGTCGAGACCAATCGTCGTCTGGAAGCTGCTGGCGTCGACGTGCTCACCATCCCCGGTTCGGAGTTGGGGTCGGGTCGTGGCGGCCCACGATGCATGAGCTGCCCGATACTGCGAGAGCCGTTGCCACAGAGTTGAGATGAGGCCCGTTTCGCAGGTTGGGGTGAGGGCATTGCCACCGGCTGCTCGGGTACCGTGGGCTCACCCGTGTCTCGCTCGGGCAATGGTGATCTCGTGCTCCACGCTGGCGGTGGGCTCGGAGCCGGTGGTGACTGGGGTGCGGCTGGCTCGACGGGCGAGGTGTTTTGCGTGGGGAGTCCAGCCTTGGCCCCCGGTGACTGGAGATGCGGCTGGCAGATGGACGAGGTGCTCTTTCGGAGGAGTCCAGCCACGGCCCCAAACAGTGGTTCCGGTTGGCGGAGGAAAAGACAGTCGTCGACAGGTGGCGGAGAGCAGGTTGCGGTGGGTCTTTTGCGATGACGCGGTTCGACACAACGGTCCCTACGGTCCCCGGTACAGTGGCCGGCGTGGTGAGAGCTGGTGGGGTGAGGATCGGCACGCTGGTACCAGTGGTGGTACTGGCGTGCGTCCTGCTTGCCGCATGCTCCGACACTGCGGTTACCGGCCCGACACCAGCGGTGCTGGGCCCCACTCCTGCGACACGACAGACCGAGGGTCTCCCTGCTTCAGCGGGCCATACCGTCCGGACCACGGAATCCCCCGAATCCGATACCTCCCGCGCCGTGCAGAGCGATGCGAGTCCCGCAAACCCGAATTCCGCGGAGGAACGGTCACCACGGCTAGCGTCACCCAGTGCTGCGGGAGTGCCCGGGAACACGCCTGCGACGCCGGCATTCTCGGTGCCGCCGGTGAGCGGTCTGGATGCTTTTGGCCTCACCCATGGCCCACGCGGTTTTCAATTGCCCATTCGGACGGTGGCGGTGCACGTCGTCGACAATCCCAACAACGTCACCCTTGTCATAGACCCGAGCCAGGGGAAGCAGACCTATCAGTTCCTCATCCACCGGCTGGCATCCATGGGGATGACAATCACCGCCAATGGCAACAACTCCTTGATCTTCCATGGGAGAGGCTGGACCGGGGCCTACACGGCCTCCGCAGATGCGGCCGCCCTCACCCTGCGCACCGGCCCGGTGGGCTGAAGGATGGGCAGCAACCTGATCTTGTACCATCCTGCCGGCCCGGTGGGCTGAACCTTTCTGCTCATTCTGGGTGGTGGTGAGGGGCTGTGTCGGCGGTTGCTCGGAAGGTGGGGGCGCTGCCTGTCCTGGATGGCGGTGGACCCGATCATGACCATCCACGTCCCAGGCCATCCTCTCTGCCCATTCTGGATGGCGGTGAGGGGCAATGCCAACGGTTGTCCGGAAGGTGGGGGCGCTGCCTGTCCTGGATGAGGCGAGCCGGACCATGGCTCTCTACCCCCGGACCATCCCTCTGTCCAGCCTGCATGGGGATGAGTGCTGTGGGGCGAGCTCAAGCCCACGGAGCGCTGTGCGGCAATTACATGCAGTTGCTCACTCGGTGAACAGCGTTGATGGGAAACGTCGACCTGCCACGATCTGGGAGTGGGGGCGCAGAGGATCCTCTGGGGAGCTCGTCCCGGAGCCTCCATCCAACCCCCAGTGCTCTCGCCCAGTCACTCAGTGTTCTCGCCCAGTTGTGGCTGCGTGATTCGGGCCTGTCACGCCTCGGAGCTCTGCCACAAGCTCTGCCAAGGCACGTCGAGGTCGAGGAGAATTTGACGCAGCAGCGGCAGCGAGATTCCGGTGACATTGTGCGGGTCACCGACGATCCGGGTGATGAACGGTGCCCCCAGCCCGTCCATCATGACTCCGCCCGCCACCTGGGTGGCTTGGCCGGTCTCGGCGTAGGCGTCGATCTCCTCGTCGGTGAGGTCGGCGAACGTCAGTGCGGTGGAAGCTGCCCGAGTGGCGCTGCGCTCACCGCGATCGTCCCGCACGATGACGTGGTGGCCAGTCACCAGCATCCCGCTTTGACGACGCATCTGGTGCCACCATCGCTTGACACGCTCGATGGATCCGGGCTTGCCGTGGATGCGCCCCTCCATCTGCAGCACCGAGTCACAGCCGATGATGATCATCGGACTGTCCATCTCCACGTGGTCAGCGACTGTTCGAGCCTTGAGCTGGGCCAACCGACAGGTCAACTCAAGCGCCGTCTCACCAGGTAGAGGGTTTTCCTCCACTCCGGAGACAATGGTCCGCGGGTCCAGTCCTGCCAGACGCAGCTGGGTGAGGCGGGCGCTGGAACCCGATGCCAGGATGAGCTGATGCATCAGTACCGCCGTAGGGATCCGCGCCATGCCGCCTGGCCGGGCAGGAACGGTTCGCGGATCGGTCGCCAGTACGATTTCCACCCGAATGCCATGACGCTCTGCTCGGGGGCGTGGGGGTTGCCGACAGGTTGGAGAACGGCTGCCAGTACCGCCACCAAGGCCCCCAGCTCCTCATCGGTGAGCTGTGCCTTGGAGACGCTGATCGTCGGTTTCGTCTCGTCGGCGGTCACAGTGGAATGTTCCCATGCTTCTTGGGAGGCAGGGCCTCACGCTTGGAGCGCAGCATGCGCACCGCTCGGATGACCGAGGCGCGGGTCTCGTGAGGATGGATGACGAGATCCACCCAGCCACGTTCAGCAGCCTGGTACGGATTCGACAAGGTCGTCTCGTACTCGTCAACCAGTTCCTGACGACGGGTTTCAGGATCCTTGGCGCGAGCCAACTCCTTGCGGTGCAGAATGTTGACCGCACCATCGGCGCCCATGACGGCGATCTGGGCGGTCGGCCAAGCGAGGTTGAAGTCGGAGCCCAGGTGCTTGGAGCCCATGACGATGTACGCACCGCCGTAGGCCTTGCGGGTGACAACCGTCACCAGTGGCACGGTGGCCTCGGCGTAGGCATAGATCAGCTTCGCCCCACGGCGAATGATTCCGGCGTGCTCCTGGCCCACTCCCGGCAGGAATCCCGGCGTGTCGACGAAGGTGAGGATCGGAATGTTGAACGAGTCGCAGGTGCGCAGGAATCGGGACGCCTTCTCCGAGGCATCGATGTCCAAGGTGCCGGCATTGACCAGCGGCTGGTTGGCGATGATGCCGATGGCCTGTCCCTCGATGCGGCCGAACCCACACAACACGTTGGGGGCGAACAGTTCGTGCACCTCCAGGAAGGTGTCCTCGTCAAGCACCGAGGTGATGACCTCGTGCATGTCGTAGGGACGGTTTGCCTCGTCCGGGATGAGGACGTCCAGCTCGCGATCGTGGTCGGTGATCGTGAGGTCGGACTCCTCATCGTCGTCGTAGACCGGCGGATCCTCGAGGTTGTTCTGTGGCAGGTAGGTGAGCAGATCGCGCACGTACTCCAACGCGTCGTCCTCGTTGGCGGCCAGATAGTGCGAGTTGCCCGAGACCTGGGAGTGGGTGCGGGCCCCGCCCAGTTCCTCCAGGGAGACGTCCTCGCCGGTGACGGCCTTGACGACGGCTGGGCCGGTGATGAACATCTGGGAGCTCTGGTCGACCATGACGATGAAGTCGGTGAGGGCGGGGGAGTACACCTGCCCGCCGGCCGCCGCTCCCATGATGATCGAGATCTGTGGGATGACGCCCGAGGCGCGGGTGTTGCGCTTGAAGATGTCACCGAATCTGGCCAGGGAGGCCACACCTTCCTGGATGCGCGCCCCGCCACCTTCGTTGATGCCGATGAGCGGGCAGCCGGTCTTCACGGCGAGGTCGATGATCTTGCAGATCTTCTCGCCATTCACCTCACCCAGTGATCCACCGAAAATCGTCACGTCTTGGCTGAACACACACACCGGACGACCATGGATGGTTCCCATTCCGGTGACGACGCCGTCGGTGTAGGGACGGTTCCGCTCCATTCCGAAATTGGTCGAACGGTGTCGGGCGAACTCGTCCACCTCGGTGAAGCTGCCCTCGTCGAGCAGGCGCAGGACGCGTTCCCGGGCGGTCATCTTGCCCTTGGCCCGCTGCTTGTCGATGGCTGCGGCCGGGGCGGCGTTGACGGCCTCATCGATCCGGCGTCCCAGATCGGCGATCTTGCCGGCAGTCGTGTGGATGTCGATCTCCATGACACAGAGCCTACCCAGATTGTCGAGTTCTGGGCGGATCAGTCGTCATCTGGGAAAGGTTGCGGTTCTCCGTCAGAAGGTGCGCGGGAGCCAGGTCACGGAATCGTGCCTGCGGATGGCCCCGAGCGCTGAGCCTGGACTGGCCCCAGATGTTGGGCCGGATGGGGCCCCAGATGTTGGGCCCGGGTGCGGCGAATGGCCTGAGCGCGGTGAGGTGAGCCTGGGGGCGACGAGATGCGATCATGTCGCATGAGTGAGCCCATCACCAGGTCCGTGGATTTCTGGTTCATGAGTGGGGGCGTTGCCATCGGGAGTGGCAGGTGGGGTGGTTTCGCGCAGGATTGCCACGGGGCGCAGGTTGCCGAGTACGGCTGCAGGAAGCGTAATGGGCATTACTCGTTGTACGAGTGTGGAGCGTTGCAATCGTGAAGGCCATCAATGACGCCTCGCTGGATTGCCGCGGTATGGGTGTGGAGCGTTGCCGCAGATGGCAACCGGGGGATCCAGTGCAGATGTGCCACGTGTCCTTGTCGGCGGGTGAAAGCAGTGGTCAGGTCTATGACGGCTGTGGAATGAGTGACTGACTCATCGCTCCCTCCTGCCCATCGCGGAAGTCAGGTCCGTGGAGGCTGCGGGACGATTTTCAGGATCGCTGGAAGGTTTTGGGTGTCAGCAGATCTCGGGTGTTGCGGGGCAGAAGGGAACATCCCTGGCGCGTGGCACATGTGTTGGTGAGTGGGGGTGATGCCGCCGTGCGTGGCAGATGGAGCGGTTCCGTGCAGGATTGCCACACCGGCTGCAGAAGTACAGGGCACTCCCGCGTGGTCCTGGCGGGGTTGCGTGACTGCGCGCCATCTGAGCGGCTGTGGTATTCGTGTTCCTGATGTCGGGCATAGCCTTGGTACGTGCCTGCAACTGCTTTTCCCGACGCCCGAGCCATCACGGCCCTCGCTCCCGACACCATGTTCACCCGCCCGGGATCAGGCGGGGTGACGTGCATCGACTCCACCGAGTCGACGAACACCGACATGGCCGAGTTCGTCAAGGTTGGCGGCACCCTGCCCCGGATGCTGGTGGCGAGCCACCAGGACTCTGGACGTGGCAGGTTCGACCGGCGTTGGCAGGATGTGCCGGGCACCGCAGTTGCAATGTCGGCTCTGGTACCGGCGGATCGACCCGCGGAGGACTGGGGCTGGCTCTCCCTGATCTGCGGGCTTGCGATGGTCGAGACCATCGAGGAGGTCACCGGAGCCACCCGCGACCGGGTCACCCTCAAATGGCCCAATGACGTACTCCTCGACCAGGGCAGCACGTGCATGTCTGCTCTGCCTGACAACCCTGCGCCGAGTGTGATCCAGCGGGATGGTTCTGCCCAGGAAATGGCTCAGCAGGGGGATCCTGTCCTGCAGGATGATCCCACTCTCAAAAGGAAAAGCTGTGGCGATGCTGGGCATGATGACGCAGACCGGTGTGCCAGCCTGAACCCGGGGGTGGGTGAGGACACGGAGCACCGCCGCGTTGACGCCGACGGTTCCAGACAAGACCTGCCTCGTACCCATCAATGTGGTGACTCGGTGGGCACGGCGTATGCCGGTGCTGCGAAGCACACTGCTGGTTCCGGTGACGTGGGGACCACGTCTACCAGGAACGGCGACACGGGGCACGGTGGCAAGGTGTGTGGCATCCTCTGTGAACGCGTCGAAGGCCCAGCGGGCACCCACGCGATCCTGGGAATCGGGCTCAACGTCTCCATGGACTCCTCGGAACTTCCGGTGCCGACGGCCACGTCGTTACGACTGTGCGGGTTGTGTGAGGACAAGAACCTCCTCATCGCCACTCTGTTGCGTCGGTTGGACGACCACGTCACCGACTGGCTGCGTACCGGGAACGTCCGTCAGGCCTACCGAGACCGTTGCGACACCGTGGGCCAGCAGGTGCGTCTCACCTTCGACACCGAACTCATTGGTGGCGGGGACACGGTTCTGGACGGGATCGGCGTGGACGTGGACGACACCGGTGCGATCATCGTGGCGACCCCCGAGGGCAGGAAGGCGTTCGCTGCCGGCGACGTCACCCACCTGCGTCCACGCTGATCTTCCCCCCAGACCTGGTTGCCCACATCAGGTTGTCGGTTCAGTCGGTTTGGGGCTGGTGAGATCTGGATGGCCTGTTACGGGACCACGGTGATGAGTCAGGTCTCGTGTCTGCGGTGCCCGCCTGCCTGCCCGACACGGTCTCTGCTCGTCAATCCTTATCCTTGTGCGTCAGATCGAGGAGTTCATCGCATCGTTGCCGGGCCGACGGATCGTGGGTGGCGATGACGACGGTGGCGCCTCTGCTGGCCATCGACTCGAGGTGGTCCAGAACGATTCGGGCGTTGTCGGAGTCCAGTGCTCCGGTGGGTTCGTCAGCCAGAACAAGCCGAGGTGAGTAGACCAGCAGCCGAGCGACGGCTACGCGCTGTTGTTCACCGCCGGACAACGTGGAGATTGCGGTACGTTGCTGTCCTTCCAACCCCACGGCTTCCAATGCCGAGGAGATCAACTTCTTGTCTTCGCGTCCGTGTCCATGGTGGGGTGCCGCAATGGCGAGATTCGCTTCGACGGTGGCTTCTTCAACGAGGGCATAGTTCTGAAAGACATATCCCAGTGTCTCTCGACGTAGGGCCCTACGTTGTCGGACCGATGCCGCTGTGAGGCACACGTCTCCGAATCTGATTGAACCTGAGGTCGGCTTCTCGAGCAGTCCCATGCAGTTGAGCAGAGTTGATTTCCCCGCCCCGGAGGGTCCGACGAGTCCGATGACTGCCCCATTCGGGAATGAGGCGGTGATGCCTGACCACAGGATTCGTTCTCCAAATGCCTTGGTGAGATTGTTGATGGCGAGCATGATCACAGTCCTCGGTGTGCGTTGCGAATCACGGTGCGGTGAGCGATGGTGAGGGTCACGATGAAGCCTCCTGTCGTCACAAGGGCAAGAATGAGGACAGGTGCGAAATCGAGTGCAGCGAGGTGCGGGGCAGGCATGTCCGCTGTTGCCATGCCAGCCATGGCGAACTCCTGGGCCTGTTGCCGGGCATGGATGAGTGCAGAGGCAGGCAGCCAACACATGATGGCAACCAGCAGTGCTGCTTCGATGATGATCAGGTCGCGATGGGTCGTCGTGGCCCGCCAACCATTCATGGTGCGGATAAAGGTGCGCATACGATGGCGCGTCACGTGGGTCGTGGTGGCGGCGATGCCGGCCATAATGACCACTGCCCAGATGATGATGTTTGCCATGGCGAGGGTGGCCAGTTCAGTGTTTTTCGCATTGAGTTCACCGCGAGCATGGGTGAGTACTGGCACAATGCTCTGGACATGTTTGGCGACCTGCGGGTTTTCGGTGAGATCTCGCTGAGCTGTATCGGGGTCTGTGACGAGTGCCTCCTCCTTCTCCAGACTGGAGTAGCTGGCCAGTGAACCGTTGGGGACAACGACGACGATGGCATCGTGCACGAAGGCCGAGGTGACGTCGGTGGATGACTCGCTGTCGGCATCGTGTTGCGCAGGCATGAAGGTGAAGACGTCGTGATCGACGGGAATCCTCGTCACTCGCGTCTTGGATCTGGTGGCCAGCAGCCCGCCACCCTCAGCGTCCAGGAGATTGCTGGTGATCATGTGGGAAACTTCACTTCGTTCGTCCCAGTTGTCGGCAGGTATGGCGACGGTGACGTCATGGTTCGTAGTGACGTTCCCTGGCAGTGGGTAGTGCCTCAGGTATGTCGAATTGACGATGACGACCGGGTGTGTGGGGAGGATTTGGTCATCTCGGTGTGCGATCATGAGCTGGCCGCGTTGGTCCAGCCGTTTCATCCACTGACCATCCACCCGCATGGCAGCTTCCATGTCGGGCTGGTCGAAGGTGTTTCCGAAGGTTATGACGGAAGCATTGCCCAAGGACTCAAGTGGTTCTTGGGTTTCTCTGAGGTGTCGGGTCTCCATTCCGAGCAGGACGAGCTGTGAGCCCAAGGAAAGTGCCGTGACCACGGCAAGGACACGCACGAGGTACGAAGCTCCTACGATCCATCCGGCGGGCAGTTCCCCCTTGAGGGCACCGAGGATCTCAGTTCTCGAAATGAGTGCAAGCGTCACAAGGTGGATGACGATTCCTGTTGCGAAGAATATGGCGCAGAAGACGAGTGACTGAAGCGCGAACTGTGTGATTCCTCCGGACCCCGCTGCTGCAAGGCTGATGCATGTTGCTGCCAGCACGACAACGCCACTCAGTGCCCACGTCACCAGGGCTGGCTGCAGCTGTGACCATGCAGTTGAGATGTTGGACCACCCATGCAGCCGCTGGATTGCGTATTGCCGCGAGTGCAGCACGGTCACTGCGATGGATGCAGCCACGACGACGAGCAGGGCGGCATCCTGCACGGCTGTACCACCGGACGTGATCGGTCGTAGGAGAGGCGAGTCGTCAAGAGGCGTGACCTGGGTCTGCACACCGTGATCACCAAAGAACTGGACAGCAGCGGAGGGGTCGTCCGACCCGAAGAGCACCCATACGCCGTTGATTCCGCGTATACCGGCTTCCTGCAATGGCTTCACCTGAGTCGGGAGGCTGCGAGCGAACCCATACCGAGAGGCTTCGAGAGTCGGTGCAGCAGGGTCATGAGCGCTGATGAAGATGTCCCTGCCTCCGCGCAGGCCGCGTGAGGAGTCCTCGGCAACTCTCGCAATGGTCATGTGATGTGCCTGTGCGAAGTCGTCGAGCTCGGCATACAGCTGCGTCGGGTTCGTATCTTGCCATTTTCCGACATTCACATGGACCGTGGCGGTGAGTGGATCTGATTGAGTTGTTGCTGCCATGACCTGCCATGCCAACAGGGCACTCACGACCCACATGAGCACCAGCATGGCAGCTGTGAGTTTGCGGGTCATGGGTGCCTCCAAGGTTGGGAAACGGGATGGGAGTGGATTCCTACATCAGGCAAGCGGTGATGAGATGGCCAGTTGAAACTTGCCTGCGAAACTCATCGTGATGATCGGGAGATCATGATCCGCAGTGTCCAAGTCCCCAGTAGGCATAGTCACGGTGTCCTTTCTTCGGGTCGGCGCGTTCCGAGGTACGTGCCCACTTGGTGCGAGCTGCTTCGTGACACGAGTACTCACTCCAGTAATTGATGGTGCTGGAGTGGTGGTATCTCGTCGGGTGAAGATAATTGGAGTAGACCTGCGTTCCCTTGCCATCGAAGCCATAGCTCCAGATACCACCGCCAGCACTGGTGGTGGTGGCGAATGCCGGTGCAGCTGTACAGATGAGCAACGCGGCACCGGCGCATGCGGTGGTTGCCATTTTCCTGATGTTCATTCCTGGTCACTTCTCTTTGCTCGTGAAAACAAATCCCAAAGATACGGCCGCACAACCCATGCTGATATGGGGTTAGGTGCTCGTCAAGCATCGTGGAGAGATGTTCAGGGTAGGTTCATCCAAGTAGCCCCTACCATTCACCGAGCTGGCTCAGATCTGATCTGGCGGGGACCTTGCCGTACCGTCGACAATCACTGGACTCAGAGCGCGACGCTGAGCCCTTTCGGCGCAGCCCTGCGGAATCATTGCCTAAGCTATGGGCCATGACGACCCACATCCTTGCCATGGGTGGTGGCGGTTTCTCGATGTCTCGGCACGGAGAGCCCACCGCCATCGACCGCCACCTGCTCGACCTGTCGGGAAAGTCCTCCCCATTGGTGTGTTTCGCACCGACGGCTTCGGCCGACGACCCGGTCTACGTCAACCGGTTCCTCGCCGCTTATTCCGAGCTGGGGGCACGCACCATGGTGCTCACCTTGTGGCAGGGGGCCAATGAGTCGGTGGAGCGGTTGGCCGAGGCCGACGTCGTGGTCGTGGGAGCCGGGTCGGTCGCCAACCTCGTCGCCCTGTGGCACACCCACGGGGTGGACGTCGCCCTGCGTCACAAGATCGGCAAGGGTGAGGATCTCGTCCTGGGCGGGGTGTCGGCTGGCGCATCGTGCTGGTTCCAGGGGTGCGTCACCGACGCCTTCGGGCCGATTCGGGCCTGGCGTGGCGGGCTGGGACTGCTCGACGGGTCGTTCTGTCCGCACTTCGACCGCAAGGAGAATCGTGCGGAGGTCTATGCCCAGGCAGTGGCCTCGGGCGTACTGCCTGCCGGGTACGCCGTCGACGACGGCGCTGCCGTGCGGTTCATCGACGGCGAGTTCGCCGAGGTGGTCGCCGAACGTGAGGAGGCCACGGTGGGGCGCATCGCCACCACCCAGGAGCCTGCCTCCTCGGGCATCTACCGGGAGGAGCTCGCACCCCGTCTGCTGTGACCCCAGTTGCTGTGTTTCTTGTCTGATGCGAACCATTTCGCTCCCGGAACCGGGCCGTGGGTGGCAGATTTTGCAGCGGTTTCCAGCCCCGGTGAGACACCCCTTGAACCCATGGGCACTACGGCGTGGTGCCGCCGAAAATCCCGGCCGGCACCGGTCGCCTCCTTGAGCGTGTGGACATTGCCCACGCCTCGCCTGGGGGTGAGGTCTGGCCACCGGGCACCTCCTGAGCTCACGGGGCATTACCGAGCCGCCAGTGCGGCCAGCGAGGTGGTGTTGGTCATCTCGTGAGCTCACGGGCATCAGTCAGTGCTCTTGGGCCCATGAAGCAGTGTTGGGCGTCCCCCGAGCCCATGGGCACTACGATGGCATGTGTGACGTACACCATAGGGATTGTCGGGGGCGGGCAGCTGGCCCGCATGATGCATCAGGCGTCCATCGGGCTGGGCATTCGCACGAGACTGCTGGCGACCTCGCCGCAGGAGTCCGCGGCCCAGGTGATGAACGACGTCGTCGTCGGATCACACCTGGACGAGGAGGCGGTGCTGGCCTTCGCCAAGGACTGCGACGCCGTGACGTTCGACCACGAGCACGTGCCCACCGAACTGGTGCGCCGCATGGAGGAGACCGGGGTGGCAGTACGCCCTGGTGCCGATGCCCAGGTGCACGCCCAGGACAAGGCGGTCATGCGCCAGTTCATGGAACGTGCCGGGTTCCCCAACCCGCGCTGGCAGGTTTGTGACTCCCACGAGGCCTTCGTCGACTTCGCCGGGAAGATCGGGTGGCCGGTCATCGCCAAGACCTCTCGCGGCGGCTACGACGGCAAGGGAGTCTGGAAGGTCGACGGGCCGGACGGCGTGGCCACCCCGTTCCAGGCGATGGGTGGCCTGGCCGACGGCCACCAACCCATCCGCATCATCGCCGAGGAGCTCGTCGACTTCACCCGGGAGCTCTCGGCCATCGTCGTACGCTCCCCATCGGGGCAGGGAGTGGCCTACCCGATCAGCGAGACGATCCAGCGCGACGGCATCTGCGTGGAGACGATCACCCCGGCCCCGCGCATGTCGGAGACCCGACAGGCCGAGATCCAGGCCATGGCCCTCGACATCGCCGGTCGACTCGGTGTGGTCGGTGTGCTGGCCGTCGAACTCATGGAGCGCGCCGACGGATCGGTCGTCGTCAACGAGCTGGCCATGCGACCCCACAACACCGGGCACTGGACGATCGACGGAGCCGCGACGAGCCAGTTCGAGAATCATCTGCGCGCCGTGCTCGACCTGCCGCTGGGCGATCCCTCGCTCACCGCCCCTGCCGTCGTCATGGCCAATGTGCTCGGCGGCTCGGAGGACGACCTCACCGGCGCCCTGCAGCACTGCTTCGCCCGCGATCCCGGCCTGCGGGTGGAGCTCTACGGCAAGGACGTGCGTCCGGGGCGCAAGGTGGGCCACGTCACCTGTGTGGGGGACGGCGTGGACGAGGTCGCGCGCCGTGCGCGGCATGCCGCTGGATATCTGATGGGAGACCACAATGCCTGACAACACCGTTCCACCCGACACCGCGCCACTGACCTCTGAGGGCTCTGGTGCTCCCGAGAAGTCCGGTGCACGAGTGTCCATCATCATGGGGTCGGACTCCGACTGGCCGACGATGCAGCCCGCCGCCGAGGTGCTCGACGAGTTCGGCGTGCCCTACGAGGCCGACGTCGTCTCGGCCCATCGCATGCCCGAGGAGATGGTGAGGTTCGGGCGTGCCGCCCACACTCGTGGCATCGAGGTCATCATCGCTGGTGCCGGTGGCGCTGCCCATCTGCCCGGCATGGTGGCTGCCCTCACCCCGCTGCCGGTGATCGGGGTGCCGGTGCCGCTGGCCCACCTGGACGGTATGGACTCGCTGCTGTCCATCGTCCAGATGCCCGGTGGGGTGCCGGTGGCCACGGTCGGCGTCGGCAATGCGAAGAACGCCGGTCTGCTCGCGGTGCGCATGCTTGCCGCCGGGGACGACGAGCTCATCGGCAGGATGCTCGACTACCAGCAGGCCCTGCGTGATCGCGCCACCGCCAAGGGCGAGATCGTCCGGACGCACTCCACGGTCTGATTCGGCAAGGTCTGAAGGGGCCGGTTCTGGTCTGGCGATCCGGAGCTCCACGGCCCGGGGCAGGGCCCACGACGGGGTTCCACCCGGATCCGCTCGTCGGTGTGGTCCTGCAGGTCACCTGGTCCAGTCGTCACGTCTCCTCGGCCAGCCACGCCCCCGGTCACTTGGTCCAGTCGTCACGTGTCCCTGTCCTCGCATGGCCCCGTCTCCGTCACGTGTCTCGGCGTGCCTCGCCACGCCGAGGCTTTTTCAGGAGAGGGGCTGGTTTGTGGTGGGACCGCTCCGCAGCCAGCCTCAGCAGGGGGTTTCCAAAGGGCGTGGACGCAGTATGGCAAGGAGAAGCCGCAACCACGTCCCAGCAGGGGTGTCCACTGAAATGGCCTCGTCCGGGGCCAGCTCTGCAGGCACCTCAGCGGAACTGGTAGACACCTCAGCGGAAGGAGTCCGCATTCGAGGTGTCGCCAGTCTTCATCATCTCGAAGAGCCGCAGGGCGCGTTCCCGGTCCCACAGCACCGATGACCCTGCTGCGGTCTGGGCGTCGGGATTGGCTACCGGGACGGTGAGCTTCATCCCGTCGGAGCCGGACAGACGCATGAGGGAGCGAGCCGTGACGACGGATGTCTTGAGTGAGGTGTCCTCCCCACGGCGCACGGTGGAGGCGCCGGCGTTGACAACCTTCCAGTAACGCACCGGATTGATGAAGGTCCACGGTGACATGGCCTTGTGAGCCACCTGCGAGGCCACCTCCTGCTGACGTTTGACTCGCCCGAGGTCACCCAACGGGTCAGCCTTGCGCATACGTACGTATCCCAGCGCCGAGATGCCGTCCAGGTTCTGGCACCCGGCTGGCAGATCGGTGTGGGAGTCGCGGTCCTTCATGGGCTTGTCGAGGCAGACGTCCGCTCCGCCCACGGCGTCCACCATGTTGACGAAACCACCGAAGCCGATCTCCATGTAGCCGTCCAGACGTACCCCGGTGACCTGTTCCACGGTCTCGGTGAGCAGCGGTGCCCCGCCGATGGCGTAGGCGGCGTTGAGCTTGTTGCGGCCGTGTCCTGGAATGGGGACGTAGGAGTCACGAGGTAGGGAGACGAGGATCGTCCTGCCCTTCGGGGGCCGGTACAGCAGCAGCATCGTGTCGGTGCGGGTTCCCTCGGCAGTGCCGGTGCCCAGCTGTTTCTGCTGCTTCTCGGTGAGGTTGTCGCGCTGATCGGTGCCCACCAGGAGCACGGCTGTGCCCGGTTGGGGGGCGGGGCGTTCCCCACTGGGGGTGGCGTCGACCTTCTGGCCCTCCAGGAGGGCGTATGCCGGTACACCGACCAGCCAGATGATCCACAGGACGAGCAGGGTCGTGATCTTCTTGGCGAAGGAGTGTTTGTGTCGCGTTGGTGTGGCCTTCCTGCGGTGAGACGAAGGTGAGTGGGCAGACTGGGCTGATCGGGCAGACTGGGCTGATCGGGCAGACTGGGCTGATCGGGCAGACTGGGCTGATCGGGCAGACTGGGCTGAGCGTGACGCGACGGTTGCCGTCCCACTGCGGGACCGGGATCTCGCCGGTCGGGTGCCACCAGAACGCGTGCCGGCGTCACGACGTCGCCGACGTTGATCGGTACGGAAGGTGTCATGGCTGTCGGTGTCGCCACGGCGAACCGGATCATCGGTGTGGGGTCGGGAATCGGTCGCGTACCGGCCGCCACGGGTTTCACCGCCCCGGGGACGCCTCGTGCTGCGGTGTCGTCCCGCACTGTTCTCGTCGCCAGCACGGCGCGACCCCGTGGTACGGGAGTTCTCCGAACTGCCGTACAACCAGTTCATGTCATCCTGGTGGGAGTGGTTGTCGCGCGGTGTTGGCATGCAGACAACCGTATCCATCACTGTGCGCGAAAAGAATCGTGACCGGCCGTGTGAGGCGCACAAAACCGACAGGAAAGCTCATCACAGCGACGGAGTTCTGCGCTGCTGCCTCAGTGTCAGGACGGTGGCTCCCGTGCCAGGACCATGGCTCCGCAGCGCCAGGACAGTGAGTGTTGATGCCGGTGTCGGGCATGATGATCCCTGAGTGCCTGGCTGTACCGGATCGTCGTCACGGACTTTCATGGCGGAGCTGGCACAATGAACCACATGGCCTCCAATTTCGCACCGCCTGTGTCCATCGTCGTGCCCGTGCGCAACGAGCAGAGATTTCTGGCGTCCTCCGTCGCCGGAATCGTCGGTCAGGGCTATCCCGGTCCGATGGAGATCATTCTCGTCGTCGCGCCCAGCGAGGACGACACCGAACGGATCGCTGAGCGGCTTGCCGACGGCGACGAGCGGATTCGGGTCATCGCGAACCCGCAGGGCACGACACCCAGGGCCATGAACCTGGGAGTGGCGGCCAGCAGGTACGACATCATCGTGCGGGTCGACGCTCACGGTGAGCTCGGTCCGGAGTACATCGCCACCGCTGTGGAGTTGCTGGAGCGTACCGGTGCCGCCAATGTCGGGGGGATCATGGACGCCCAGGGGACGACTGACTTCGAGAAGGCGGTGGCTGCGGCCTACACGTCCCGACTTGGGTTGGGGGGCGGCTCCTTCCATCTCAAGAACTCACCGGAAGGTCCTGCCGACACTGTTTTTCTGGGGGTGTATCGCAAGACCGACCTGCTGGCGGTCGGCGGCTTCGACCCCAGCTTCGACCGGGCACAGGACTGGGAACTCAACTATCGGCTGCGTCACAGCGGACGCGAGGTGTGGTTCAGCCCTCGTCTGAAGGTGACCTATCGGCCTCGCTCGGATGTGAAATCCCTTGCCACCCAGTTCTTTCACACCGGGCAGTGGCGTCGTCAGGTCATACGGACCCATCGGGACTCGGCGAGCCTGCGATACCTGGCTGCTCCCGTGACGGTCGTGGCGTGCGCGGTCGGGGCCATCGGGGGAGTGGCTGGGATCGTGCGTTCGGCCCTGAAGGGGCGGCCCAGTCCTCTGGTGGCGGGTTTTGCCGTGCCAGCCGGATACCTCGGTGCCATGACGGCCGGCAGCCTGCTGCTCAAGCAGCCCCTCACCTCTGCGGTACGAGCACGATTGCCGCTCGTGCTCACCGTCATGCACATGAGCTGGGGGGCCGGTTTCATCGTGGGGCTACCCGCACCTCGAACGCAATGAAGTGACCCCGCACCTCGGGTGCAGCGAGTCGTAGCGGGGAGGCTGCGTCACCGGGCGATGACTCGAGCGTGTTCCCGTACTGCTGTGTCGTGACAGGTGGGGTCGGTCGATGCCGTGTCGTCCTCGACGGAGTCGATGAGCACCAGGGAGCCCCCACCCACCAGACACCGCGCGGTGACCCATGCCACCTGTGTGTCAGTGGGGTGGGCCAGCAGGACACGATCACCGATCGGGGCGGTGTCATGCGTGCTCGGCTCGTCCGCCCCTGGCGGCTGCGTCGCAGCGCCCAGGACAAGGTGTGGATCTGCATCTGCTGGTGGCAGGGCATCCGGCATGGCCATGCAGTCGGCGTGGTCAATGGCTGCAGGTGCGAGGTCGTCACACGGACCGCCCCACGGTTTGAGCGAGCACTGGACGAGCGTCGACGCAGGCACCTGCGCTGCCGACGTCCGGTGACACTGTGCCAAGTCTTGCCTCGGACCAGTGACAAGGGCATCAACCGGGTCATCGTCTGGTTCGGCACCCAGCAGGACGTGCCATCCGGCCCACCAGCTGGACATGAACCAGATCGGTGCGATCCAGTGCCCGGGATGCTGAGTCACGGCGTCAAGTGCCACACGGTCCCCGCGACCGATGCCCTCGTCGGTCATGAGGGTCACGGTCTTGGCCACCCAGGTGCACAGCGTCTTCCCCGACAGGTCAAGACGTGAATCGCCGTTGACCCAGGTGACGAACGGGTCGGGATTGTGGACCTGGCGTGCAATGGCTGCAGCCAGCTTCGTGCCGGTGAACCCGCAGCCATCCTCGGCGCCGGACTGCTCGATGCTGGTGTTCATGGCAGCCATCATGCCGTGCTCGGCCCGGCGTTGCGAGAATCGACGCAATTCGTCGCTAGCCTTGAGGCATGCGCTACGTCCTCATCATCGCTGGTGGATCCGGTACCCGACTGTGGCCGTTGTCACGTCAGGGTGAACCCAAGCAGTTGCTCGACCTCATCGACGGGATGAGTCTGTTGCGAATGGCCTTCGAACGGGTGCGCGGTGTCGTCCCGGACGAGAACGTCTTCGTGTGCACCGGGCAGGCCTATGCCGACGTCGTCTCCGACATCCTTCCCGAGGTGCCGGGCAGCAACATCCTCGGGGAACCCGTGGGGCGGGATTCCCTCAACGCCGTGACGTGGCCGGCTGCCGTCATCGCCGACTCCGACCCGGACGCCGTCATTGCCACCGTCACCGCCGATCACATCATCCGCCCGGTGAGTGGATTTCGCGCCGCCCTGAACCACGGCTTCGAGATCGCCGAGACCGATTCCTCGGCCCTGGTGACCTTCGGTGTCATTCCCACCGAGCCGAACACCGGTTTCGGATATCTGCACCGGGGCAACCCCATTGACGAGGATCGCCGCGCCTTCGAGGTGCGTGAATTCGTCGAGAAACCCAATGCGGAGCTGGCGCGCAGCTACTTCGACTCCGGGGAGTTCTGGTGGAACTCCGGGATGTTCGTCTGGCGAGCCACAACTCTGCTCGACGTCGTCTCCCAGCTCAAACCGGCCACTGCCCGTCAGGCTGGTCAGCTCGTGCGCGAGCCAGAGTCCCTGCAGGAGGTCTACCCTCAGATGGAGAAGATCTCGGTGGACTTCGCCGTCATGGAGCCGGTCTCAGCGGGTCGAGCCGGATGCCATGTCGTTGCCGTGCCGCTGGCCATCCAGTGGTATGACGTCGGCTCCTTCGAGACCCTTGCCCCGCACCTTCCCGACGACGGCAGGGGAAACCATGCCACCGGGGCCACGGTTTCCATCGATTCCGAGGCGAATCTGCTCATCAACACCCGATCCGACGCGGTACTCGCCGTGGCTGGGCTGCATGCCATGGCCGTGGTGACCACCGATCGGGCCACACTCGTCGTTCCGCTGGCCGACAGCCAGCGGGTCAAGGAGCTCGTCGCCGTGGTGGCCGAGGAGTGTGGACGGGACTACGCATGAACCCACTTGTCGAGAAGTTGTTGCGGGTACGTGAACCGCTGGCCTGGGTGCTCACCGCCCTTGGCACGGGGTTCACGATCATCTTCCTGGTGGATTTCTGCGGAGCGCTGATCCAGGGCGAGGACACCGTCTTCGAAGTCGCTCGTCGCTCCTCCGGTGGCTCACTGGGGTTGACCATCATGTTGGCCATGGTGGCTGCCGTGTGGTGGTGCCGCCTGCAGGCTCCGGTGGTGACCAGGTCAACGGTCATCGCCAAGGTCGCCGCCATCGTCGTCGCCGTGGGTGCGGGCTGCGACCTCATCCTGGCGATTCTGGCATGTGTGCATGCTCCCGGTCGAACCCTTGGCGTGGCCCTGGGGTTCATCGGGTCCCTCATGGTGGTGACGGTCAAGGTGCTGGCGATCATTGCCCTCATCGTGGCGGCATCACCACTCAGCCACGGTGAGCAAAGCGGTGAGACCACACGACCTCGCCCGGTGCCTGCTGGATCGGAACAGGACGATCCTGCTGGCTCCAGTGGGGAGGATGAGCGCAACACACCGGTGTGGACGACCGATGAGGCCGCTGGAGCCTCGTGGGCAAAGGCATCCGACGCTGCGCAGGGGGCCCAAGCCTCCACCTGGGGGACGTCCGGGCAGGCACTGGACTGGTCCCAGCATCGGAACCAGGATTCGCAGGGCCAGCACGATGACTCCCGCCAGCCCTGACATCAGCGACCGGGGTGCTCTTATCAGAAATTGGGGCACCGACAGGGGAGTCTCACGAGTTCACGGAATGAATGACAGATGAATGACAGTCGTGTAACTTGGTGAACGAGCAGATCTCAGCGCGACTGCCTTCCCCCTTTCCAGAGGAGATCTCTTCATGCCCACCAATGTCCTGGTGTCGCTGCCCGACGGCGACGACGAAGAAATGTCGTGGCAGGAGCGCGCCCTGTGCGCTCAGACCGATCCGGAGGCGTTCTTCCCCGAGAAGGGTGGTTCCACTCGCGAGGCCAAACGAATCTGTGAGTCCTGCGAGGTGCGTGACGAGTGCCTGTCGTACGCACTGGAGAACGATGAACGGTTCGGCATCTGGGGCGGCATGTCGGAGATGGAGCGGCGCAGGTTGCGGCGTCGCGCCTGAGCGATCGAGCGATCATTCACGCGATGCACGCTGCACCCTGAGCAGGCGACAGCTGCAGCTATTCCAATAATGGACGTCAGCGGCGTCGCCCTGCCCCACATGATCATCTCACGGTGGACCCGTGTCTGGGGGACCTCAGATCATGCCATCCTCGTGGGGATCGATGACCGAGACCGGAAAGCCGGTGAGTGCCGACAACTGCTCCACGAGGGTGCGGTGCACGAGGATCGCCAGCCCCGGGCGGGTGGCGGCGCGCAGTTCCAGCGGACGACGGTAGAGCACGACCTTGGCCGGGGAACGTCCGTCCGGGTCCTGCGCACTGGCCAGGGGGACGCGCCCTTGGGTCCATTCGGTGGCGCCCGGGACGTCCTCGATCCCAATGATCACCTGACTGAGCACGCCGGGGCAGCTCTCGAGGATGCGCTGGGCCGATTGTGCAACACACAGCTGGAAGAACTCGTTGCGGGTGGGTCGCAGACGCCTGGTCACCCCACCATGTTCCCGCGGTAGGACGACTGGCCCGCGTGGCCCACGGCCGTGACGATCTCGTCGGGTGCTCATACGGACAACGATAGGTCACCGCAGCCATCCACAGTGGGTTCGGCGAGCCGAACCTCGCACCCCTCGGCCAGTCCTCCGAGCTGTCCCGCGGCACCGGCGTAGCCTCAACCATCGTGAGACTGTGTGTGCGAAGCGGATGTCGGCGGCGAGCAGTGGCCACCCTGACCTATGTCTATGCCGAGTCCTCGGCAGTCCTGGGCCCGCTGTCCCCGGAGCAGCATCCGGGCGGCTACGACCTGTGCAGCGAACACAGTGGTGAACTCACGGTCCCCAAGGGGTGGGAACTCATTCGTCTCCCCGGTGTCGACGGCACCGAGGATGAGCACGAACCCGACGACATCATGGCCCTGGCCCGAGCCGTGCGCGAGATCGGCATGCTCGACGACGAGATCGTCCCCACCAGCGGCGACGCAACGGCAGAGTCCCACGGCGTGCCCAACATGGCTGGGGTGACCGTCCTGGGACGACGAGGTCACCTCGCAGTCATCGCCGACCGCGACTCCGTGCGCTAACGTGAGTGCAGCGCAACAGCTCTCGAGAGGTGACGACGATGCTCCGGTCCACCAAGACCACTCAGCCCACCCAGATTCCCCAGACGCCTGAGGCCCTTGACCTGGCTCCCCAGTTCCTCGAGGTGGTGGCCTGCCCCTCGTGCCATTCCACCTTCGCCCTCGACTACGACAGTGGTGAACTGGTCTGCTCCTCACCTTCCTGCGGACTGGCCTTCGAGGTGCATGACGGAGTCCCGGACCTGCGTATCGACGCTGCTCGTCGTCCCGAGACCGGGGAGGACGACGAACCCACCCGCATCAGTTCGATTCGTCCTGAGTGAGGGCGGCGGTGAAGGCGATCTTTGACGACTCGCGACTCGAGTCACGTGATCTCTCGGCCGGGGCCGAGAGTCTGCTACGTCGTCTGGCCGGTGAAGGAGCACGAATCCGTCGGGTCGGTGCTCAGATCGATGGTATTGGCTCTGCCGTGGAGCACATCGGTACTCCGCGTGGCGTGCTCGTCGTGGGTGCGGAGGCACGCTTCATCCGTGCCGTGCTCGAACCGCTGTGCCCGGTTCCGATCGTTGCGTGGTCCCTGCCACACCTGCCCGCCTGGGTGGGGCCCCTGGACCTCGTCGTCGATGTCGATCAGCAGGAAGTTCCATGGGGTGAAGCTGCGTCTCTCGCCGAACCCTCGTACACCGTTGGTGCCGTGAGAGAGGCAGCCAGACGTGGAGCTGCCATCCTGGTGGCGACTGCGGAGGATTCCCCAGCCTGGCGCACGGCAGGCGGGGCAAGCGTTCGGGTGCCGGTTTGCGGTGATGATCCGTTGGCTGCTGCTGTCGCCGTTCTGGCGGTGCTGGGACATCTCGGGTTGGGGCCCCAGACCGACCCGAACCAGGTGGGGCGAGCCGCCGACATGATTGCGGAGGAGTCCTCCCCGTTCCGGGAGATGCCCTTCAACCGTGCCAAGGAGCTGGCCTGTGCCATGGCCGACGCCACACCACTGTTGTGGGGTGGATCCGTGTTGGCGGCCCGATCGGCACGACGCGTTGCCGAGGCGCTCCGAAGAGCCACTGGGGAGCCTGCCCTGTGTGCCGACGCCGCCGAGCTGCTCCCGGTGATCTGCTCGTCCGATCCACGCGATCCGTTCAGCGATCCCGAGGTGGACGGTCCGCAACAACGTCCGGTGCTGTTGGTCATGGACGACCACGTCCCGGATCCACGCCGTGCCGGCCTTGAGGAGGTCGCACAACGGTTTGACGTGCCGGTGCACGCCATCGACCTTCCGCTCGGGGTGGACGAGGACTCCGATCCGGTCCGCACATACGTCACCCTGCTCATGCAGGGACGCTACATGGCAGCATATGTGGCGTTGGGGCTGGGCCGTCTCGACGACGTGGTGCAGCTGTGAGCAGAATGGTCTGGGTGCTCAACGGCCCCAATCTTGGCCGGCTCGGCCGGCGTCAACCTGAGATCTACGGGTCGATGAGCCATGACGAACTCGTCGACCATGTGCAGCACACTGCGGACCGGCTCGGGCTGGACGTGGTGGTGCGCCAGACCGACTCGGAGGCGCAGATGATCGGGTGGCTCCACGAGGCCGCCGATCGGAGGATCCCGGTCGTCATCAATCCGGCGGCGTGGAGCCACTACAACATCGCCATTGCCGATGCCGTGGCACAGGTGGAGGCCCCGGTCATCGAGGTGCATCTGAGCAACACGGCGAGGCGCGAGGAGTTCCGACACCACAGCGTCGTGTCGGCCTACGTCACCGGTAGCATCACCGGGCTGGGAATCTCCGGGTACGACCTGGCACTGCGCTACTTGGCCTCAGGCGACGCCATCTGACCTCACACGACGCCATCTGACACAGTGGGACGACCGGCCTTTTCAGTCGGGGTTGGCAGGCCGTGCTGCACGCCGATCCGTACTGCACGTTGATGGTGTCGTGCGCTGGCCCCTGCGCATCGGAACGGCCCGGCGCATCGGAATCGGGACGGTGCCCAGCTGCCAAGGGCCCAGTTCCCCAGGACTCAGTTCCCAGGGTTCATCGACTCCCAGATCTCCTTGCAGTCCGGGCAGACCGGGAACTTGTCCGGGTTGCGGCTGGGTACCCACACCTTGCCGCACAGGGCGACGACCGGTGTGCCGTTGACGATGGCATCGGTGAGTTTGGCCTTGGGGACGTAGTGCGAGAAGCGCTCTGCGTCACCGTCCTCGAAGCTCGGCTGGGTCTTCTCCTCGACTGCGCTCTGGGAACCGGGTGCCAGTTGGGTACTCATGCCCCCATGATAAGGCAGTGGCGAAACCACCACCGAACCTCGCCATGAGCTGTCCCGGGATCGTGGATCATCCAGTTTTCCGTGGGATAGTGGTGGGGTGAGCAATGACCGATTCAGCACCGGAGCGCCCCATCGACGTGCCGACGACGACAGCACCGGCCGAGCTCAAAGCGGTGGATCCTCCTCGGCATCCTCGTCGGGCCAGGCGAACCTGCCCCCGATGGGGTGGTACCCCGATCCAGCGGGTGGCCCGGGGGAGCGATACTGGGACGGCACGTCGTGGACGCGCAACCTGCGTGATGCACCAGAACCGCAGCCCGCGACGATGCCGGAGTCACTGGCCGCCCTGCAACCAGCAGCACCCAGGCGCGTCCAGGATGGTCGGCCCACACCTGCCCAGCAGCAGGTGCCGTCATCTCGCCCCGATCCCCGTCCCAGCAGGTGGGGGAGCACCGAGGACGGGTTCGAGCTCGCCGGGTGGTGGCGCAGGGTGGCGGCCACGATCATCGACTTCGTCATCATCGCCGTGGTCGTCATGGCGAGTCTCAACCATGAGGTCACCGATGCCGCCCACGAGTACGCCAGATTCATGCAGTGGGCCAACGACCAGGTGGCTGCCGGGAAGACTCCCACGCTGAATCCGCAGCAGATCGCCAGTCAATTCCACTTCATCGATCCCATGACGACCTTGATCACCGCATACGTCATTGCCCAAGCGGTGTACCAGTTCATCATGCTCTCGGCCTGTGCAGCGTCGGTCGGTCAGCTCGTCATGCGTATGAGAGTCATCCCCAACGGTCAGGGGCGTTCCCATCGACGACTACCGGTGCTGCGTGCACTGGCTCGAGCGCTGGGGTGGTCACTGGTGGAGATGTTCAACCAGTTCCTCATCGTCCTCACGCCAATCAGCTACCTCATGCCGCTGTTCCAGCGACGTCGCCAGACCCTGCACGACCTCATCGCCGGTACCCAGGTCATCACGGTGCCGCGGCACGACGACCCGAACCATTGACCCAGTACCGGAGGTTTCGCGGTCCCGCCACCTGCTGGGAAGAGCCCGCACCCCACCACCGACCGACCCGAGGAGAAAGCGTCATGGCCCTGTCAGATCCCGCGCTCGGTGAACTCGCCGATCGATTCGGCATCTCGACACAGTTCTACGACTGGAAGGGACGACACACGCAGGTCGGTGAGCAGACCGTCATTGCCATCCTCGCCGAGTTCGGCGTCGACGCATCCACCCCGGAGCGTGCGCGTGCGGTGGCGCAACGGGTGCGTGATGACCACTGGCGACGCATCGTGCAGCCCTGTGTTGTCCTGCGTGCAGGGCAGGAAGGTCGGGTCGACGTCCATGTGCCGGCCGGTGCGCCGGTGAGCCTGCGAATCGTCGGTGAGGACGGCAACGACCACCTGCCCTGGCAGGTGGACAACTGGAACCCGGATCGTCCGATCGACGGGCGGATGATCGGCGAGGCCACCTTCGGCATTCCGGGAAACCTGCCACTGGGCTACCACGAACTCATCGTCACGATCGGCACACACGACGCCGATGGCAGTGAGGCGGACGGCGGGATCCACGCGACGGCCACCTCCACCATCATCGTCACCCCCAACCGGGTGGGGCTGCCTCGTCGCATGGGTGCGTCGCGCGTGTGGGGATATGCAGCGCAGCTGTACTCGGTGCGATCCCACCACTCGTGGGGGCTGGGTGATCTCACCGACCTGGCAGATCTGTGCACGTGGTCGGCCAGCCAGGGGGCGGGATACCTGCTCACCAACCCGTTGCATGCCGCCGAGGTGGCCGGACGGATGGAGCCCTCACCGTACCTGCCCAGCAGCCGGCTGTTCGTCAATCCGATCTACATCCGCCCCGAACTCATCGCCGAGTACCACGACCTCAACCAGTACGATGCCTCCATCATCGAGTCGTTGCGCACGACGACCCTTGACGACGATCCCCAGGCCCTGTTGGATCGCGATCGCACCTGGCAGGCCAAGTCGCAGGCCCTGGAGCTCATCCACCGAGTCGACATGTCTGCGTCGCGTCGGATGGCCTTCACCGCGTTCCGGGTGGCTCGGGGACGACGTCTGGAGGACTTCGCCACATGGTGCCTGCTCTCCGAGTTGCATGGTTCCGACTGGCACGACTGGCCCGCCGAGCTGCACGATCCCCACGGGGCTGCCGTGGCTCGGGTGCGCCGCGAACATGCCGACCGGATCGACTTTCACATGTGGTTGCAATGGATCGCCGACCAGCAGCTCTCGACGGTCCAGTCGTCCGGCACGGATGCCGGGATGCCGGTCGGGCTCATCTGTGACCTTGCCGTCGGGGTCAACGGATCGGGTGCCGATGCATGGATGCTCAACGGACTGTTCGCCCGTGAGATGAACGTTGGAGCCCCACCGGACCCGTTCAACCAGGCCGGCCAGGACTGGGGGCAACCGCCAATGCGTCCGGACGTGCTGGAGCAGATGGCCTACGCGCCACTGCGTGAGATGGTCTCGAGCGCCCTGCGTCACGCCGGCGGTGTCCGTATCGACCACATCATGGGGCTGTTCCGTCTGTGGTGGGTGCCCAGGGGGCTGGGCCCACGGCACGGAGCCTACGTACGGTACAACCATGAGGCCATGGTGGGCGTCGTGGCCCTGGAGGCGTACCGGGCCGGTGCGCTGGTCATCGGTGAGGACCTGGGCACGGTCGAGCCGTGGGTGCGGGACCATCTCGCTTCCCGGGGGATCCTGGGGACGTCGATCATGTGGTTCGAGACCGGCCCGGACGGTCGTCCCAAGCAGCCGCAGCAGTGGCGGGAACATGCCATGAGCTCGGTGACCTCCCACGACCTGCCACCCACGAGCAGTTATCTGCGCGGTGACCACGTCGAGCTGCGCGACCGGCTGGGGCTGCTCACCGAGTCGGTGGACGAGGAGCGTGAGAATGCACGGCGAGAGCGCGAGACGTGGCTTGCCAGTCTCAGACAGCAGGGCGTCCTGGAAGCCGATGAGGACGATCCGGAACAGGTGACTCTCGCCATGCACACCCTGCTCACCCGTACCCCGTCGAAGGTCATCAATGCGACCCTCACCGATGCCGTGGGGGACCCGCGCACCCAGAACCTTCCGGGCACCGAGGACGAGTACCCCAATTGGCGGGTGCCCCTGTCGGGGCCGGATGGCGAACCGGTGTACCTGGAGGATCTCTACTCCAGTGATCGGGCGGCCCGCATGGCCAAGGTGCTACGCGGCTGAAATGCCTTCAGCCGGCCGGGAGCCGCGGGACATGGCCGGCTCGATCTGGGTGAGGAGGGGCGTCCGGTGATGAGCGCCGTCGCTCACCGGTACGGCCCAGATGAGTGTGCCGGACGCAGCAGGTGTGGCGCAGACAAGAAGGGCTGCCCGACGAGGGGCAGCCCTGCGTTGGGGCCCAGCCCATCGGGCAGCCCTGGTGTCGAGCTCAGATCACTCGGCGACGGCCTTCTTCAAGGTGCTGGACGCCGAGATCTTCACGGCCCGGTGGGCCGGGATGGTCATGGCCTCGCCGGTGCGCGGGTTGCGACCGTTGCGGGCGGGACGCTCGACAGCCTCGGCGGTGAACAGGCCGGGCAGCTGGACCTTGTCACCGGAGGCAAGGGCCTCGGTGATGACATTGGTGAGGGCCTTGACGACGTCGTTGGTCTGAGCCTCGGTGAGTGAGGACTTCTTCGCGATGGCCTTGATGAGCTCGGACTTGGTCATGTGATCTCCTAGAACGTCTGATGACTTGGAGGTGGTCGACCGGGGTGGCCGAACCGTTGCAGGACTTGCTCCTCTGTCTGAGAGCCTAATCAACCCAAAATGCAATTCTCAAGCGAATGGGCCTGTAATCAGGGATTTTTGCCGGTTGTGACCAGTTTGGCCGGTGGCTCGATGGTCGATCACTCCAACGATGCGCCCAGTACGGCATCCGGGCCCTCGCCATGCACCATGACGGTGGGGATGGCCTGTTCACCACGCGAGATGCGTCGACCAGACATCGGCAGTTCCTCGACGGAGCGACGGTGACGTTCCCGTGCCCTGGCCAACGGTTCGGCCCCGACGATCTGCCCGTCCCTCACGAGTTCGACGAGCAGGTCGCGATCCAACCCGGCGGTGGCGACCGGCGTGTCGACGCCGATAATCTCCACCTGGGCGATTCCCTCGTCGTCGCGACGACGTACCGCGTACTTGCGGCCTCCCACCGTCGACTTGTGGGCCGACTTCTTGGCCACCGGCACCAGCGGTGAGTCGGGGTTCTCGTCGGTGGCTCGTGCCACCATCTTGTAGACGAACGAGCAGGTCGGTTCGCCCGATCCGGTGACCACCGAGGTGCCGACCCCGTAGCCGTCCACCGGGGCACCGCGCAGCGCGGCGATCTGCCACTCGTCGAGGTCGGAGGTGACGATGACCCGGGTCGACGTCGCGCCCAGGTCGTCGAGCAGGTCGCGTACCTGCCGGGCGACGATGGTGAGGTCCCCGGAGTCGATGCGCACCGCACCGAGCTCACCGTCGGTGAGCCGCACCGCCTCACGCACACCCGCCTCGATGTCGTAGGTGTCCACCAGCAGGGTCGTGTCGCGCCCGTAGGCGGCCAGCTGGGCGGTGAAGGCGTCGGACTCGTTGTCGTGCAACAGGGTGAAGGCGTGTGCCGCGGTGCCGGAGGTGGGCACCCCGTAGCGGTATCCGGCAGCCAGGTTGGAGGTGGGCCCGAAACCAGCGATCCAGGCGGCCCGAGCCGCTGCCACGGCAGACTCCTCGTGGGTGCGGCGCGACCCCATCTCGATGATCGGGCGTCCCTCGGCCATGAGCGTCATGCGGGACGCCGCCGAGGCGACCGCGGAGTCGTGGTTGTAGATGGACAGCAGCAGGGTCTCCAACAGGCACGCCTCGGCGAAGGTGCCCTCGACGGTGAGCAGTGGTGAACCGGGGAAGTAGAGGTCTCCCTCGGCATATCCGCTGATGGAGCCGGAGAAGTGGTAGTCCTTGAGCCAGTCGGCCATCTGGGCGCCAACCACTCCGGTGCGGGTGAGGAAATCCACCTCGTCCGGGTCGAAGTGGAAGGTGGCGAGGGCCTCCAGGGCACGTCCGGTACCGGCGACGACACCGTAGCGTCGGCCGGGTGGCAGCTGGCGCGGGAAGAGTTCGAAGACACAGCGGCGAAAGGCCGTGCCCGAGCGCATTGCGGCCTCGACCATCGTCAGTTCGTAGTGGTCGGTGAGCAGTGAGGTGGACATGCCGTCAGACTAGTCGGTACGGCACACGGTCCTTCCGAAGGGCACCGAGGTTGTTCCAGCCGCGAGACGTCGTTGCGTCTGGACTGCCAGGATTCCACGTCATCTCGGGCGATGGTTCGCGTCCGGGCTCGTCATTGGGGGACAATGGGGGCATGCCTCTGGCCTTTCCCAGCATCCGAGTACGGCAACAGCCCCAGCACGACCTCGAGCGGGACCATGAATGGGTGACGATCGTGTGGGACGACCCGGTCAACCTCATGAGCTACGTCACCATGGTCTTCATGCGCCATTTCGGGTACAGCCGTGACAAGGCTGACCAGCTCATGCTCGCCGTTCATCACGAGGGGCGAGCGGTGGTCTCGCGCGGCACGAGGGAGAAGATGGAGGCCGACGTCGTCGCCATGCATCGCTATGGGCTGCGCGCAACGATGAGCAACGGGGAGTGAATCGGTGAAGGCACAACGACGGTTTGGTCACACGTGGTTGCTCTGGCTCGAACCCGAGGAGAACCACGTGCTGAATCTGGCCGTGGACGGTTTCCGTGCGATTCTGCTCGGGTCGGACGACTCGACGTCCGGCTCCGTCATGGAGCTCAACGATCTCACGTGGCCTGATGAATTGATGGGACCTGGTGAATTGATGGGGTCCGGTGGGTTCATGGGGCCGGGCAGTCTGCTCCCGGATGATCCGGCACACGTCAATGATTCCGTGCACGGGGGTGCACGACCCGGCGAGGTGCGTGACGGCGAGGGTCCGGACGACCCGGCAGGCCCGGACGATCCGTTCCAGTTGTGGGAACGGCAAATGACACAGGCTGAGGGCCGTGCCATCGGAGGTCTCCATCAGGACGCCTTTCCCGACGATCCGGAACAGAACGAACGTTTCCACCGACGTCATGACGATGAGCTGCGCAACGAACACCTCGCCGATCTCGACGCCGTCCAGCGGGACCTGCGTGCCCTGGCGGACGGCCCCCTCAAGATCAACGACGAGGTCCTGCTGCGCTGGATACGTACCTTTTCCACCGCCCGGGTGGGGATCGCCCAGTGGCTGGGCATCGTTGACGAGACCAGCGCCAGCATGGTTGAGGAATCGGCGGCGCAGGGAATCCTCGCTCCCCAGTACGGGGTCTACGAGTGGCTGGGCTACGTCACCGAGTTCCTCGTCGAGATGTTGCAGCAGGACGGCTGAGATTCTCAGGTTCCACGGCCAGGGCCCCATTCTCGAATCTCAGCCCGGGTCCCGGCATGTCGCGCTCCAGCGTATGTGTATCAGTGTGATCTGCGCCCCGTTGACTTGGGTTCCAGCTGTTCTGCTCCAGGAGATCAGATGGTGCCGTCAGCCGTGGTTGATCCGTCCGGGCGCAAACGAGAGTGGCAGTGGACGTGCCGCGACTGGTCCGCCCACCTCGACGACCTCCCGCAGATCGGGGAACCGGCGTCTCAGTTGATGTTCGAGACGCTGGTGCATGGTGATGGCAGCCGCCGGACAGCCTCGGCAGGCCCCGCTCATGCGTACCGACACCACACCCTTGTTCACCGACACGAGCTCGATGGACCCGCCATGCGCCCGGGCAATCTCCCCGATCGGTCCGTCGATGAGTTCGGTGGCGAACATGGCCAGGGCGGCATCGTCGTCGAGTTCCCGGGAGTCGTCACCACCCTGCCACCTGGCGGTCTCGGACAGGGCCCGCCCCAGCGCCGACCGCACCGCCGACCCATCCTGCTGCCAGGAGCGTCCCGCCGCCAGGGTGACGAGCAGCGAGTCGGTGCGTGCCGTGACCTTCTGCACCACCCCGGTGAGCTCGTCCAGTCCGGGAGCCGAGCTCACCGTCCCCACGAATGGCAGTCTGCGGTGCGAGACCACCCAGCGCAGGGTCTGTGAATCCGGGGTGGACTCGGGGTGGATGGCGACGACCTGCTCGGCCATCACATGACCACTCGGGTGATGATGGCGGCCAGTGACGATCCCACCCATGCCAACACGAACATGTACCCGAAGGCGATGGCGGGCCACTTCCAGCCCCCGGACTCGCGTTTGAGAATGCCGATCGTGGCGACGCACTGCAGGGCGAAGGCGAAGAAGATGAGCATGGCGATCGTCGTGTCGGGTGTGAAGACCTTCTCACCCTGGTGTGGTCCGTCGGTGTAGGTCCACTTCTGCACCGACTCGCTCACCGAGACGTCGTCCTCGGGATCGGAGGCCGAGGCGACCTGACCCAGGGTGGACACGGCGACCTCGCGAGCTGCCATCGACCCGATGAGGGAGATGTTGACGCGCCAGTCGAAGCCCTGTGGGGCGAAGACCGGCTCGATGGCCTTGCCGACCTTGGCTGCGGCGGAGTGTTCCATGTTGTACGCGGTGGCAGCCACCTCGTCACTCGGATCGACCCCGGCAGCCGTCATCTCGGCGTCACTGCGCAGCGGGAAGGTCGTCAGTGCCCAGATGACGATGGTTGCCCCCATGATGATCGTCCCGGCCTTGCGCAGGAAGGCCTTGGTGGGCTCCCACATCGCCATGCCCACCGAACGCGGGGTGGGGATGCGGTACGGCGGCATCTCCATGTAGAACGGCAGCAGGGTGCCGGAGCGGTCGGTGATCTTCTTCACGACTCGGGCGGCAAGCATCGCCGAGAGGGCACCGAGCAGATACATGCCGAACAGCACCAGGCCACGCACACTCACCGGCCCCAGGCTCGACCCGGCAGGCACGAGGATGCCCACGAGCAGGACGTACACCGGCAGACGTGCCGAACAGGTGGCCAGGGGAGCGCTGAGCATCGTGGCGATGCGGTCCTTGGCCGACGGGATCGTTCGGGTGGCCATGATGCCCGGGATGGCGCAGGCGAACGAGGAGAGCATGGCGACGAAGGCCCGCCCCTCCAGCCCGGCTCGGCTCATGACCTTGTCCATGAGGAATGCGGCACGCGACATGTACCCCACCGCGTCCAGCAGGGCCAGCAGCAGGTACATGAGCAGGATCTGCGGCACGAAGGTGAGTACCGCCCCGACGCCGCCGAGGATGCCGTCGCCCAGCAGACTGGCCAGGATCGGGTTGCCGACATGCTCGCCCACCAGGGAGGCGAGCCAGTCGAAGAATCCTTCCACGGCGTCCTGCAGCGGTGCGGCCCAGGCGAACAGGGCCTGGAAGAACAGGAACATCACGGCGAAGAAGACGATCGTGCCCCACACCGGGTGCAGCAGCACCTTGTCGATGCGCTCGGTGCGAGAGTCCGGGTCGGGGTCCTCGTAACCAGCGGTGTCGAGCACGGAGTCCACCCACCCGGCCAGTTCGGAGGACCTGCTCGGGGGGTCGAGTGGTGGACGACCCCAGTCGTGCCAAGTCGTCAGCAGGTTGCGCAGCTCGCCGATGCCGATGCCTCGGTTGGCGACGACGGCAACCACCGGCACACCGAGAGCCTGGCTGAGGGCTGTCACGTCGAGGGATCCCTGACGGCGGCGCAGCTCGTCGGTCATGGTGACGACGACGGCGGTCGGCAGATGGCGTGGCAGCACCTCGGCGAGCAGCAGCAGGGAGCGGCGCAGGGCGGTGGCGTCGGCGACGACGACAAGGGCGTCCGGGGCGCTCACCTGGTCCATCCTGCCATCCAGGACGTCCACGACGACCTGCTCGTCGGGGGAGATGGGGCTCAGGGAGTAGGTGCCGGGCAGATCCTCGATGGCGAAGGTGTGGTCGTGGATCCTGGCGACGCCTTCGCTGCGCGAGACCGTCACGCCGGGATAGTTGCCGGTCTTGGCGTGCAGTCCGGTGAGCTGGTTGAAGATGGATGTCTTGCCGCCGTTGGGCGAGCCGATGAGGGCGATGCGGGTGGCGCCGTCGGGGGCTTGCTCGGTGGCAGGTGAGTGGCAGGTCATTTCTGTTTGGGGCATGGTGAATCCACGGTCGGTGCCTCACGGCAGGTGAATGGGAAAGGCGACGAGTGATGCACGCGGTCGTCGTGTCATGACATTGACACGCGGGTGGTGCGTGCTGCGGGCTCGGGCGTCGTGTCGCAGCCGACGCCGTCGGCTCGAGGTGGGCCGAGACAGGTCAGGTGAGATCGCAGGTCTGGTCGCTGTCGACCTCGACCATGATCATGTCGGCCTGCGCGCGGCGCAGACACATGTTGACGTGACACACCTGGAACACCATCGGACCACCCATCGGTGCCTGACGCGTCTTGGAGATGGTGCGTCCGGTGCCGAATCCGAGCAGCTGCAGACGGTGGCAGATGGCTGGATCGCAGGATCCATCCATGGCGCAGATCGTCCCGTGCTCACCGGGACGCAGGCTGCTCAGCGGCACGACCTTCGTCGGTTGGGCAGGTGTGTCGATCGGAGTGATCGGCGTCTCGAGTACCTGTGCGACCATCGTGTTCTCCTCCTGAACGAAGCCGGGGCCCTCCCGGTGATGATCACAATAACTTAGGTAAGGCTTACATGCCACCCCGGGGTGGATTTTTGTGAGGAAAACATGACAAAAATTTTTCTCGAGGTCGGCGATAGGCTCTGCTCGTGACGAATTCCGAGGTGAGGGCTGCAACGAACCATGCCCGTGAGGTACGTAGTGGTGCAGACACCGAGGCGACTGGCGGCGACGCACCGGCCGAACTCGTGACTGCCCCCATCGGCATCTTCGACTCCGGATTCGGTGGCCTGACGGTGGCCCGGGCAGTCGTCGACCTCGTCCCCAACGAGGACATCGTCTACCTGGGCGACACCTCTCGAGCCCCCTATGGGGAGAAGAGGATTGCCCAGGTGCGCGAGTACGCCCTGCAGTGCCTGGACCGACTCGTCGGTCACGGTGTGAAGGCCCTGCTCATCGCCTGCAACACGGCTTCCTCGGCGGTGCTGCGTGATGCTCGGGAGCGCTATGACGTACCAGTCATCGACGTCATCACCCCAGCGGCCCGACGTGCCTCACAGGCCACCCGCAACGGGAGGATCGGGGTCATCTGCACCGAGGCCACGGCTCGCTCCCAGGCCTACGACGACGCCTTGGCGGCGGTGCCGGACATCACGGTGACCACCCAGGCCTGCCCCAGATTCGTCGAGTTCGTCGAGGACGGGGTGACCTCGGGGCCAGAACTCGAACAGGTGGCCCGAAGCTACCTGGCCTCGATCCAGGCCGCGGGTTGCGACACGCTCATCCTGGGCTGCACCCACTACCCGCTGCTCGCCGGGCTCATCTCCTACATCCTGGGTGACGAGGTGACCCTCATCTCGAGCTCCGAGGAGTGCGCTCGGGCCTGTTACGCCCGGGCTCGGCAGGAGCAGATCCTGCACTCGAAGCCGCGCGAGGCGAACAGGTACTTCCTCACCACCGGCAATGCCGAACGATTCGAGCGGCTGGGGCGACGGCTCATGTCGGGATTCGTTCACGACGTGCGCAATGTCGGGGTGGAAACGGTTCTCGGGGATCACACCGTGGTGCGCAGGCAGGGCTGAGCGCTCGTCCTTCTCCACTGCTGCAGTCTGCGTGCCTCGCGTTCCACGCCTCGTGGTGCGCTGGATCGTGAGGGTGCCGGGCCATGACGTCGCAGTGATCCGGATGGGACGTCAGACGCCTCGGCGTCCATCGCCCACGAAAAACTGTCTCACCTGGTCGGTTAAGGTGGTGTGCGTGAATGAGCTGCAGAACCACAACCCCCAGAATGCAGACGCCGCTCCCCGAGTCGATGGACGGTCACTTGACCAGTTGCGTGAGGTCACCATCAAGCGCAACTGGCTCTGTCAGGCCGAGGGATCGGTGCTGGTGAGTTTCGGTCGCACCACCGTGCTGTGCAATGCGTCGGTCACCGAGGGTGTGCCGCGCTGGCGCAAGGGATCGGGTCTGGGCTGGGTGACGGCGGAGTACGAGATGCTGCCGCGCGCCACCAACGAGCGCTCCGCTCGGGAGTCCCGCAAGGGCAAGGTCGGCGGGCGCACCCACGAGATCTCCCGGCTGGTCGGACGGTCCCTGCGCGCCGTCGTCGACGACAAGGCGCTGGGTGAGAACACCATCATCCTCGACTGCGACGTGTTGCAGGCCGATGGCGGCACTCGCACCGCCTCGATCACCGGCGCCTACGTCGCCCTGGTCGATGCCGTGAACTGGCTGCGGGAACGCGGCAGTCTGGCCGGGGAACCCATCACCGGATCGGTGCAGGCCATCTCGGTGGGAGTCGTCGGTGGCACCCCGATGCTCGACCTTGCCTACGAGGAGGACTCCCGAGCCGACACCGACATGAATGTCGTCATGAGCGGTACCGGCGACTTCGTCGAGATCCAGGGCACCGCCGAGGGAGCTCCGTTCAACCGTGATCTGCTCAACCAACTGCTCGACCTCGCCGCTGGTGGTTGTGCCACCCTCAAACAGGTCCAGTCCGAGGCCCTGGGGGTGAGTCTGTGAGCCGCATCGTGTTGGCCTCCAACAACCCCAGGAAGCTGGTCGAGCTGCGTCGCACCTTCGAGTCGACCGGCACCCCGGTCGAGGTCGTCGGTCTGTCGGAGGTGAGCGACGCTCCGGCTCCCGCCGAGACCGGCACCACCTTCGTCGAGAACGCCCTCATCAAGGCGCGCGCCGCCGCCCGTGACACCGGCCTGCCGGCCCTGGCCGACGACTCCGGCCTCGAGGTCGACGCCCTCAACCGGATGCCGGGCATCCGTTCGGCACGCTGGTCGGGGCCGCAGGCCACCGACGAGCGCAACCTTCGACTGCTGCTCGAGCAGACCTTCGACCTTGCCCCCGAGCGCCGTCGTGGCCGTTTCGTGTGTGCGATGGCCTTCGTCGACCCCGACGGCATCGAGATCACCAAGGTCGCCACCATGGAGGGGCGGATCATCTCCGAGGCCAGAGGAGCCAATGGGTTCGGCTACGACCCGATGTTCGTTCCCGACGCGCAGCCCGGCAACCTCACCAGTGCCGAGATGACCGCCGAGGACAAGGACGCCATCAGCCATCGTGGCCAGGCGGTGCGAGCCATCGTCCCGGCCGTCGTCGCCCACCTGGAAGGCCACTGAGATGCAGGTGTACCTCGACCTCCTGCAGCGCATCCTCACCGAGGGAGTGCGTCGCCCCGACCGCACCGGCACCGGCACCCTCAGCGTCTTCGGCCACCAGATGACCTTCGACCTGCGCGAGGGTTTCCCGCTGGTGACGACGAAGAAGATCTACACCCGCAGCGTCTTCGGGGAACTGTTGTGGTTCCTGCGCGGGGACACCAACATCGGCTGGCTGCACGAGAACAACATCCACATCTGGGACGAGTGGGCCGACGAGGACGGCGACCTCGGCCCGGTCTACGGCCACCAGTGGCGTTCCTGGCCCGACACCGATGGCGAGGCGATCGACCAGATCGCCCGGGTCATCGAGCAGATCCGCACCAGCCCGTGGTCGCGTCGGCACATCGTCTCGGCGTGGAACGTGGCCGAGGTCGACCAGATGGCCCTGCCACCGTGTCACACCCTGTTCCAGTTCTACGTCACCCCAGACGAGCGGGGGGAGCCCACCTGGCTGAGCTGTCAGCTCTACCAGCGCTCCGGCGACACCTTCCTGGGGGTGCCCTTCAACATCGCCTCCTATGCCCTGCTCACCCACCTGGTCGCCTCGGTGACCGGTCTCAAGCCGCTGCGGTTCGTCCACACCCTGGGTGACGCCCACCTCTACCTCAACCACCTCGACCAGGTTCACGAGCAGTTGCAGCACCAGCCCCGCAGTTCACCGCAGCTCACCGTCAACCCGCAGGTGCGTGAGATCGACGGGTTCGAGCTCTCCGACATCAAGCTCACGGGGTACGACCCCTACCCGGCCATTCCCGCACCGATCGCCGTCTGACCGGCTCGTCAGGAGGATTCCATGAAGGTCGTCGCCATCGCTGCCGTCGCCGACAACGGCGTCATCGGCTCCGGACAGGACATGCTGTGGCACATCAGCGCGGACTTCCGCCGTTTCAAGAAAGTGACGATGGGACACACCCTGGTGTTCGGCAGGCGCACCTTCGAGCAGGTCGGGAGGTTGCCGGGGCGTCGCCACATCATCTGCACCCACGACCGGCAGTGGTCGGCCGACGGAGTGGACGCCGCCGCCAGCCCGCGTGAGGCCGTCGAGATGGCCCGGGACGCCGGTGAGACGATCTGCTACATCGCCGGTGGCGGCCAGATCTACGCCGATGCCCTCGACCTGTGCGACGAGCTCGACATCACCGAGGTGCATCGCAGTCCTGAGGGGTCGGCGCGGTTCCCGACCATCGATCCCGCGGTGTGGGCCGAGACCCGGCGTGAACCCCGTGACGGATTCGACTTCGTCGGTTACCGCCGCGTGACGTCGTGAGGCCGACGGCGTCGATCCTCCATCTGGACATGGACGCCTTCTTCGCCTCGGTGGAGCAACGCGACAAGCCCTCCCTGCGCGGCAAACCGGTCATCGTCGGCGGGGTCGGCGGCCGGGGAGTGGTGGCGACGGCCTCCTACGAGGCCCGGGTGTTCGGAGTCCACTCCGCGATGGCCGGGGCACAGGCCCGCCGGCTGGCACCGCATGCCGCGTTCCTGTCCGGGCGCTTCGAGGCCTACCGGGAGTCGAGCAGGGTCGTCATGGCAACCTTGCGGGAGCTCTCCCCGTTGGTCGAGCCTCTCAGCCTGGACGAGGCCTTCGTCGATCTGGAAGCGGGGGCAGTGCCCGTTGACGACCTCGACGCCCTGCGCCAGATGGCTACCGAGCTGCGGGCCAGGGTGGCCGAGCGCACCGAGGGGCTGAGCTGCTCGGTGGGGATCGGATCGAGCAAGTTCATGGCCAAGGTGGCCTCCGAGATGGCCAAACCGTCGCGGGGGCATGCCGATCAGGTCGCCTTGGTCGCTCCCGGAACCGAGGCCGAGACCATCGCACCCTTACCGGCACGGGCCATTCCCGGCGTCGGACCGGTGACCGCAGAACGTTTGGAGACACTCGGGTTTCGCACCATCGGTGACGTCCGGGCCGCCCGTCAGGCGGAGCTGGTGCACGAGTTGGGGCAGGCCGCCGGGGCGAGCCTGTTCGCCCTGGCACGGGCTCAGGACGATCGCCCGGTGAGCGTCAGCCGGATCGCCAAGTCCATCTCGGTGGAGGACACCTTCGAACACGACCTCACCGATCGCCGGGAATGCCGGGAAATCGTCGAGCGGCACGCCGGGCTGGTGTGTGGTCGGTTGAAGCGATCCGGCCATTTCGCCCGCACCGTGACGCTCAAGGCGAAGATGGCCGACTTCACGGTGTGGTCGCGGTCGGTGACGTTGAGCGGGTCCACCGACTCACCGGAGCGGATCGCCCGCCTGGCGGTGCGCATGCTCGACTCCCTCGACCTGCGCGAGGGAGTGCGACTGCTGGGCGTCGGGGTGTCGAACTTCACCACCTCGGCCCAGGAGGAGCTGTTCGACCTGGACGGTGAGGGCCAGCTGCGTGACGACCCCGTGGTCAGCGAGGGCGTCCCACTGATCCAGCCAGGGCCGTTCGGGCGGCGGCGATCCTTCGACGGCAGACGGTGGCCGCCGGGCGCCGACGTGGTTCACGACGAGTACGGCCGCGGCTGGGTGTGGGGATCGGGCCACGGCGTCGTCACGTGCCGGTTCGAGCACCGCGGCAGCCCGATCGGCAGGGTGCGGTCGATTCCCGAGGACGACGCGGCTCTGCACCCGGCGCACCCCCTGGGCCTGGCATGGCAGCCGCCGGAGGAGAGGACCTCATCGGGGGACGAGCCCTCCCACTGATCTCGCGAGGCGGATGCTCACAAGCCCGACTCCCGTGGTGGATGCCTGTGTCGATGAGCGTTTTGTGAGCGTTTGGGGGGGGGTGGGTATGGCATCTGTCGGGACGGGTGTATCTTTTTCTCTGTCAGCCCAATGGGTGGGTTGATACCCAGGTGATGTGGGGAAGTCGGTGGGAATCCGGCGCTGTCCCGCAACCGTGACCACATCTTGTGTGGAAGTCGGAGTACCAGATCACCGCGGGGATTGGTTTCCTGTTCCGTCGAGGGTTACGGATCGACACCGACGCATGTCACGCCTGTGCTGCCCCGTGGCTCCCCTCGGAACGCTCCACGATCAAGGAGTGGCCATGGCAGTAGAAGCAACGACGACGTGCAAGCGTGTGGTGGGCCCGGTGGTGGCTGCCGCACTGATGATAGGTGCAGTGGGGGTGACGGCGGCCCCTGCCCAGGCAGCTCAGACGTCTGGGCCCGCCGACTATGCCACCCAGGCCGGCAGGGCGGCCGACTACATCGATGGCCACAGTGCCGATCTGACCAAGGACAAGTTGGGGCCGCAGTTGGATGGGGCTCTGGCGTTGGTGGCAGCTGGCAGGAAGGATTCGCCTACCGTCGCCAATGTCAAGGACACCATCAAGACCCAGGGGCCGAGTTACTGCACTGACTCGAATGTGGGTGGGTGTGCGAAGGTGACGATCACCCTGCTGGCTCTTGGTGAGTCGACCACCTATAACGGGTTCGACTACGCCAAACCGGTGACCAAGGCGTCCCAGTTCAAGGAGTACCCGACGAATCAGGCGTTGGACATGATCGCTCTGGAGCGGTTGGGCAAACCGATCCCCAAGGCCCTGCTCGACAAGGTGACCGAGTATGCGACCACGGCTCCCCAGTGGGATGATCCGGACACCGATGGTCTCACGCTCACGGCCTTGTCGCATGTGCAGGCCCCGGACAAGCAGAAGGCTGTCACGAGTCTTGTCAAGCGTCTTGACGCCGACAAGCAGGATGGTGCATGGGGTTCCAAGGGCAAGGGCCCGAATGTGAACACCACCGCGTGGGTGGCACCAGGACTGTACCGTGCTGGCGATGCGGATCACAAGGCGCAGGCGGTGGCCGGCCAGACGTGGCTCGTGAAGCAGCAGCAGGCTGACGGATCATTCCCCGGGTACTCCCCGTTGATGGCGACGACGCAGGCGGTTCCCGCGCTGCGTGGTCTGCAGTCCTATGACAATGTGGGTGCCAATCAGGCCAAGACGATGCAGGTCCACTGATCGGTGATGGTCCAGGTCATCTGTGACCGGATGCGTGTGGGGAGGGTAGTCCCACTACCCTCCCCACACGGTTCATTCTTCTTCGGTCACGGGGCTGGTGGATTTGAGTTGTTGGCACTGGAGGATTGATGAATCGGCGGCGCTGGTGTGCGTTGATGTTGGTGGCCAGTGTGGTGTGTGGGGTTATGGGTCCTGAGGTGGCGGTGGCGGATATGGATGAGAACCATGCCTCCGCCGGGCAGGGAACGTGGCCTGAGAAGCATCAACGTTCCGTGAGTTCTAGTGGGGGCAGCGAGCTTCCGGAGGGGACGTGGCGGGACGGATGGTGCCGACGTGGTGAGCAAGGGTACACGGTCGTTATTGATTATTCCCATGAGCCTCCAGAAAGGCGTGGGGTGCTCACCGCCGCGCATACCCGTGAGTTTGGTCCCACTGCTGCTGATGGTTGGATTGTTCGCTGCTACGAAGGACCACTGAAATACAAAAACACCAAATCTAAAGACTACAATAAGCCGGTGATTTACAATAATGAAGATTGGGATGCGGTTATAGGATTAGTGGGTTTACCCATCAGCTCGTTTAGTGATGGTTATCACTATCCGCCGGGTACTTATTGGCCACGTACTGATGGGCACCCGTTTCAGGTTCTTGGTTTGAGGGCATTTGCAGGGGGTCGGGAGGACGGTCTTATTCATCAGTGGAATGGTGGGGTGTGGATTCGCCCGGATGCTAAGGGTGGCTGGTCAGGTGAATGGCCGAAGTCGGGAATTCTGAAGCGTGGGCCGTGGCCTTCGAGCAGAGACAACCGGCTACTTCCTGTCGATGGTGGTGGTGGGATCGTGGATCCGCCGCCGGCTGGGTCGATCATGTATGTGGCTTTCGGGGATTTCGGGGTTGAGGAGGGTTGCGAGCATGGCGCTAAGATGATGAATGAGCAGGCTCCTTATATATGTTTGGGGGATGCGGCGCTGCATCCCCAAGTTTACCAGAATCCTAAGACGGGTCAGCCGTGTCCGGGGTGGACGTTGACGCCGCAGTTCTCGGATGGGACTGTGAATGGGTGTGTGCCGAAGAATCCTCGACCGCGGCCTTCTGTTCCCACGGGTGGTCCCACGCGGGATCCGGGGTCGGGGAACGGGCCGCATCCGCACAGGCCGCGGCATACTCGTAGGCCGACTCCTCCTGTCAGGCCGCATCCTGGCCAGCACCGTGCAGGTGTGGGCGGGGCCCCTGGTCGCGATGGCACTCCTCACCATGGAGCCTTCCATCGGAACGCTCACAAGGATGTTCATGCGGGTGATCGGGTGAGCTCGCAGGTGCGCAAGGCTGCGCGCACGCCTTCCCCATCGGCTCCTCCGTCCGCGTCTGCCTCGCCGTCTGGCACACCGTCCGCGTCCCCGTCGCCCTCGGTGTCTCCATCCGCCACATCGTCTCCGTCTGTCTCGGCTGGGGTGGTGGTGTCGCCGTCTCCTGGTGATGGTCGGGTGTGGGGTTCTGAGCAGCAGGGTCCCTCGGCCTCGGATGGTGCTCGTCGTCGGGTACCTGGCTGGGCATGGGGTGCCGGTGCAGGTGTGCTGGTGGCTGCCGGTGTCGTGGCGTGGTGGATGACGCGGGGTAGGCGTCGTGACCGTGAGGACGACGAGGTGGGTACCGACCTGTTCGAGTGAGGCGTCCGCACGGCGGGACGCATGTTTGTTGTTCGATGAAGACTGCCACACGTGAAGGGCATGTGTGGATGAGAAAGGTGAATCAATGGGCAAGACGATGATGAGGTGGGTGACGGGGGGTCTGGCTGCCGTGATGGCGGCTGGCGGTCTCGTCGTGCCTGCATGGGCCGATGACGATGATGTGAAGCAGATTCCGACGGCGTCGGCGGATCAGTGGCATCCGGGGTGGTGTGCCAAGGGTGAGGAGGGGTACTCGGTTCTCATCGATTTCGCAGCGCTGAATCCGAAGGATCGCGGTGATCTCGCCCCGACCGCATCGAAGCTCACCGACGCCCATGCCAAGGACGGCTGGCTGGTGCGTTGCCACAAGGGCCTGGAACCGATCAAGACTGTCGAGGGTGACAGTCCAGAGAACTGGCGGTATCCGGTGTACTGGGCTGCGGCGGTGGGGATTCCCGGGATGGTGAACACCCACCGTAAGGATACTGAGTGGGAGCACCGCTTTTTGGGGATTACCCCTTGGTATGGCATGACCTCGAATGACGAGCGAATTGATACGGGAACATTGGCGGTGGTGCCTGACAAGAACGGCACCCTGCCGTCATGGCCGGAAAACGCTAAAAGGGGTCATGACTATCCCGGTAAGCCGAACTCGAATTATTATGGGATGATCCAGAAGCCGGTGAAGGGAATGGCCGTGGCCGTCACTGCTTTCCCTCTTGGATACAAAAATACCGTTAATGAATATTTCGCTGGTGACGACCCGAATCGGTCCGAGCACCGGCCCCAGTACGGCGAGGCCCCCGCACCGACTCCGGAGCCGACGGTGAGCCCCACGCCGACGGCTGGGCCGACTGCGGATCCGACTCTGACGCCACTCCCGACTCCGGACCCGGAACCCAGCGAGACCACCGATCCAACCCCCGAGCCGGAGCAGATTCCGACGGCATCGACGGATCAGTGGCATCCGGGCTGGTGCGCCAAGGATGAGGAGGGGTACTCGGTTCTCATCGACATGGCGGCGTTGGATCCGAAGGACCGGGGTGATTTGAATCCGGCCACGACCACGTACACCGACGCCCACGTCAAGGACGGCTGGCTGGTGCGTTGCCACAAGGGCCTGGAGCCGCTCAAGTACGCTCCAAGTGGCGAGTGGGGCGCAAAGTTCAAGGCGGCGAACTGGGCTGCGAGTGTGGGTATCCCCGGGACACGGGACCTCAATGGGTGGTACCACTTCCTGGGGATCACTCCCAACGGGGATGAGACCTCGGACGGTGACTGGATCTTGGCGGGTGCGTTGACGGTGGTGCCCGACAAGGACGGCATCCTGCCGCCGTGGCCGGAAAAGGTTGTGGAGGGGGAGCCCTATCCGGGTGCACCGATCAATGATCCTGACGTGTTCCCGTCGATGACGGACAAGCCGGTGAAGGGGATGGCCGTGGTCATTGGCTTCGAGCCTGATGGGCACACGGACGATCCGAATGATCCTGACAAGAAGTTCTATTTCGCCGGCGACAACCCGAACCGACCCGAGCACCGGCCCCAGTACGCCGACGCTCCCGCACCGACTCCAGAGCCGACTCCGACTGTGGTGCCGACCCCGACGGTGAGTCCCACGCCGACGGTGTCCCCGACCGGCACCCCGGCCCCGACCGGTACCGTCACGCCGACCCTGACGCCATTGCCCACCCCGGACACGAACCCCAGTGGGACCACCACCCCTGCTCCGAATGCGTCTGTGAATCCTCCCGATTCGACGGTGCGGCCGGTGGATGGCCGAGATGGTCGCGGTGACGCGGAGATACCTGCAGTCCCGGGGCCAGATGGCGGGTCACTGGCTGCTCCCGCACTGCCCGCCACCGGAGCCTGACCAGGCGATGGTGGGGGGACACCCGTAAACGTGTCATCTGTTGTGAAAGGAAGAGATGCAATGATGACAGAGAAGAAGATGGGAATGTCGACGATGAGCCGACGGATCGCCGGCTCGCTGGTTGCTGTGCTGCTGGCCGCTGGTGCCGTGACCGGGACGGGGGCGGCCCAGGCGGCTGGGCCAGCCTCCGGACCGGGATGGCATGATGGGGCCTGCGCTGCCAATGAGGGGCAGACGGTCGTCGTGGACTTCAAGGATGATCCGAGCCACCAGAAGCCGGCTGTGGAGGGCAACTGGCCAGCTGGTGCGAAGGACTCGCGGATTTTGGTGCGGTGCAATGTGGGTGGCACCTGGGCTAATCCCAAGGGTGATGCCCGGACCGAGCCGCTCAAGGCGGTGGGAATCACCTATTCCCCGGAGGGGGGTTTCATCGACACGGTCAATGGTGTTCACGACGATCAGGGCAAGAATGCCTACTGGATGTTCTCTTGGGCCAGTGAGTCCAACAAGAACTGGGATCTGGGGGCCCCGCCGAAGCAAGGCGTTGGCACGTGGGTGGGCGTGACCTTGGGCGGAAACAGGATTCCGTCGATCAATCCCCCCGTCAAGAAGTAAGTGAGTAGTGAAGGGGATCGGCGAGGTCTGGGGGTCTCGCCGATCCCCTTCCGTCATGCCAAAGGTTGCACGGTTGGGGTTGCAGAGGGGATGGATTGTGAAGGCCCGTAGAACGGTATCGTGGGTGGCTGCTGTGGTGACTGCTGGTGTGGCAACTTGGTGGCCGGTTGCGGCACATGCGGATGCTGGTGTCTCGGGCCGGCTATGTGCTGATCCCAATTATGAGTGCACCGTGAGCGTGTATGGAGGTGATGCACGGGAGGTGTCCTATTCGGGGGTCGACGTGACTGGAAAGCCGGGCACCCGGGTGCGGTTGGCGGCCTATTACGTGCGCACCGACGATCACGGCAAGCTGACCAAGCTGGAACGCTTCGTCGTGGGAGACAAGCCGGTGGTCGTCGGGGACACCGGGATCGTGGGCACCAGACTCGGGTTCCCCACCGTTCAGGATGATCCGGCGAAGATTCCCAGCGCATGGGTTTTCGTAGGCCCCGATGATGTGACCATGGACAACCTCGACAGGGCGGCAGGCAGCTTCGTGCCCTACGGAACGTTGAAACCGACTGTGTTGGGGGACGGCTGGGGACTGGAGAAACCCGTGGGGCAGACGATCGGGGTACGCACCGTCGGGTCGATGCTGACGGGGACGTACCAGATCGAGTACCAGGACGATGCGGGACACTGGGTGAACGTGACCAAGGCCCGGAAAACTAATCCTGATGAGCCTTTTTGCAGTGGCAGCCTTGGGGCGGAGGCGCGTTTCGATAGCCCCGACACGGCCCAGGTGTGTATGGACGACCCCTCCAAGCCGGTCGACATCGGCTACCAGCTGCCACGCGGGATGAGGCATCACCGCTACAAGATGCGGATGACCTCCTATGGCGGTGACGGGTTGATCGTGGTCCACAGCTGGGACGTCGTTCCCTCGGACCACCCCGTGCAGGCCCCCTACAAGGGCACGTTCCGTGAACCGCGCCACAGGGGCGCGTCGAGTCTGGCAGGAGCCGAGGAGAGGCATCCGAGCAACCGAATCGTGCAGGGGGCCGTTGGTGCAGGAGCCGTGGTGGCCGCAGCGGCGATGGCCGGTGCCGGATGGCGAGGACGCCGAATCATGAGAGGACGAGCATGAAACGCGTGCATCCCCTGACGGCCCTGCTGTGGGTCGTCTCGCTGGTGGCCGTGGCGTGGATGGCAGATCAACTCGTGGTGTCACTGACGGCTCTGGTGGCGCTGTGCGTGGTCGCGACGGTGGCAGGTGGTCCCCGACGAGCCGTGTGGCGGCCTGTCCGCGAGATCTGCGTGGTGCTGGTCGTCATCTGGGCACTGCTCCTGGCCGGTGTGCTGGGTCATGTGGCGACCACCGGCGGCATCGTGGTGACGTTGCCGTCCATCCTGATCGGCAGCCAGCAGATCGGAGGTGTCGTCCACGTCGGCCCGACGCTGAACGCCGCCAATCATGCCGTGCAGGCGTGTGTGGCAGTGGTTGCCGGGGCGGTGCTGGTGCAGTTGCGTCCCGCCCACGACTGGCTCGACCTGGCCATGTGCTGGCTGGGCCGGGGAGCGCGGGTGGTGGCTCCGGGGATGTGCATGGCAGAGGGTGTCTCGGTGGCGGTGGCCGATCGGGTCCGGCTGCGCCGCGGCGGCCTGCGCACCTCGCGTCTGCAGGCCTTGGTCGACGGCATCGATCGTGGCCGCGAGATCGAGGATCGATGGGAGGAGGCCCGGCTTGTGAGATCGCCCTGGTCCTGGTGTCGGGTGCTGGGGGTGGCCGGCACACTCGTCGTGCTGCTGGCGTGCGTCCGTCAGGCCATGACGGGCTGGACGCTGTGGCAGGTTGCCGCCGTGGACCCATACTGGGACCGTGCCCTGATGACTGTTGCCGGTCTGTGGGCGCTGGCTGGTTTGGTGGTGCTCATGGTGCACGGGCTGCCCGGGGTGGGGCGGCTGCGACTGGTGGACGTCGCCCTCGTCCTTGCGGCCATCGCAACGGTCGTGGCATGGCTGGTTCGGGGGTGGACGGGGGATGCTGCTGCGTTGGCGACGCCCAGCGGGATGCCCGTTGTGCTGTGTGTCGCCGTGGTGCTCGGTGCGGTCGCCGTGACGGTCACCTTCAACGCTGGAGGTCGACGTGCTCGAGGTTGAGTCGATGTGTGTGGACGTCTCGCGGGTCGGCCGGATCTTGGACGACGTCAGTGTGTGGGCAGGGCAGGGAGTCACCCTCGTCACGGGCCGCAGTGGCTGCGGATCGACGACCCTGTTGCGTCTCGTCGCAGGGTACCGGGATCGGCAGGTGGTGCGCCGACGGGGCGTGGTTCGACTGTCTGGGCGGCGGATCGACCAGATGAGTCGTGCCGAGCTGCGTCCCCTCCTGACGATGGTGGGGCACCGTCCGCTGGGAGGCGTGATCGACCTCGAGGGTCTCGGAGCCCATGACGTCGAGCTGCGCAGCGTCATCGAGGAGTTGGGGCTCACCCGGTGGTGCGGCACACCAGCGGCACGGATGCCGGCCTGCGTGGCGGCCCGCATGGCACTGGTCGAGGGCATCGCCTCCGAGGCGCCGGTGCTGCTGCTGGACCAGGTGTTGGCACCCATGACGTCGATGTGGCGGTCTCGTGCCGCCTCCTGCATCGCCCGTGTGGCCCGGGCGGGTCGGATCGTCGTGTGGGCCGAACATGCCCTGGAACACGCCCTGGGAGTGGCCGACAGCGTCGTGGAGATCGTCGACGGACACGTCCAGCAGACGGCTGCCCCGTCGTGGTCGTCCAGCCAGCTGCCCCCGACGCCCCTGCAGCAGATTGCTGTCCGATCGGGTGAGCAGTTCTTCACCGATCCGGCCCAGGCCCGCGATCTTCTCGCCGCGGAGGCGGTCACCGCGATGTCTTGTGCCCACCCGCAACAGTCCGAGGGGCCGATACTCACCCGCGTGGACCCGGCGGACCTGCGGCTGTCCGGCAGATTGGTTGACGTGCGTGCCGGTCAGGTGCTGGGGGTCGTGTCCCACGACCCGGTCCAGGCGCATCGGGTGGCACGTCGTCTGGCTGCCACGGTGAACCCGTCTGGTCCCGACGATCGTCTGCTGCACACCCTGCTGCGTCAGACGAGTGTGCGGCGAGCCTGCGAGCTGGTCGACCGCCGATCCGATCGCCCGATCGGGACGAGCATGGAGCTGGCCGACGAGGTGCTGGGGCCGGTGGGTGCGCGTCGCGGTGTCGAGCACGGCGAGGGCCAGCAACGTCTGCTGGCCGACGTGCTGGCGTGCGCAGGCGGTGAGGTCGTGCTGTGGATCGACCCGGGATGGGCGGTCGACGCCGCCAGCGGTGATCGTCTGGTGAAGGCGGTGCGGCAGCGGGGGGCGGCCGTGATCATGGCGTGTCGGGACGTCGACCTGGTGGCCCGATGGTGCGATCGGGTGCTGGTCGTCGATGAGCACGAGGTCGTCGCCGACGGACGCCCCGGCTCCGTGGTGGACGATCTTCCGTGCCCACCCCAGGTGGCCCAGGTGTTCCCCGGCTGTCACGTCGTCAGGGCGACCGATCTGACCCTGGTCCCGGGGGCCGATGCCGTTGCGGAGGGAGGTTGGGCCCATGCGCAACTGGTGTAGTGGAGTCGTCACGGCGATACTGGCTGTGGTGACCGGGATGTGGCTCGCCATCCCGCTCATCGACTCGATGCGAGCGGGGACTCGACAGCAGGCCACCGTCGAGGCCCAGGCGATGACCGTGTTCCTCACGGCCGGTCTCGTGCTGCTGGCGGTGTGTCGATGGATCGATGACGGCCGTCGGGTCTGGCGGGTCGGGCTGCTGGTGTGCCTCGTCGTGGTGAATTCGCTGGTGCGGGTGACGATGTCGCCGCGGGTGTTCGGTGTGGAGCCGGTGTTCATCCTGCCCTTCCTGGTCGGGGTGTCGGCAGGGCCGTCGGCGGGATTCCTCGTGGGAGCCGGATCATGTCTGGTCTCCAGCATGCTGGTGGGCACGGTTGACGCGCCGCTGCCCGGACAGATGCTGGCGTGGGGGCTCACCGGGCTCATCGGCTCGGTGCTGGTGCGGGTGCCGGCCAGACCGGCATGGTTGGTCTCGTGGCCACTCGCCGTGCTGTGCGGCCCCGTGCTGGGCGTGATGCTCAACCTCATCGGCTGGCCCACCGACGAGGCCGGTACTGTCGGGCAGGACGGGTCCGACGCCTTCGTGACCGGCCTGTCGAGCACGCAGACGATCCAACGGCTCGTGCGCTACTCGGTGCGCACCTCAATGGGGATCGACCTCACCCGTGGCGTGTGCACCCTGCTCGGCGTCATCATCATCGGCCTGCCGACGATCCGGGCGCTGCGCACCGCCTGGGGCAGTCCCGACCGGCGCACCGACGAGGCCCCGGCGACCCGCAGCACACCGATCAGTTCCGAGGCACTCGAGCGACGAGAACAGGCAAGGACAAGGACGAAGGCATGGTTCACGGACCAGGAGGACACAGCGTGAGCGCAGAGACGACCATGAACATGGGCTGGATGGCAAGGAACCGTCCCCGCCGCGGCGAACCCGACGGACGTGGCGAGTTCGGCAGGCACGGTGGGCTCGGAGGAAACGGCACGCCCGTCGCGAGGGGCGAGTCCAGCACGACGGGGTCGAGGATCGACCCTGCAGAGGTGGACCGGGCACGTCGTCTCGTCGAGACGATCTCGCGAGCCTTCGACTCCAAGGTCGTGGGTCAGGAGGCATTGCGCACGGCACTGCTCGTCGGACTCATCGGCGGGGGTCACGTGCTGCTGGAATCGGTGCCGGGCCTGGCCAAGACGCTGGCGGCCTCCACCCTGGCCTCCACCGTCGATGCCAGTTTCTCGCGCGTGCAGTGCACCCCCGACCTGCTGCCCAGCGACATCATCGGCACCCAGGTGTTCAACCCCGGCAGCAGCACGTTCACCACCGAGCTGGGCCCGGTGCATGCCAACGTCGTGCTGCTGGACGAGATCAACAGGTCCAGCGCCAAGACGCAGGCCGCCATGCTCGAGGCCATGCAGGAGAGGCAGGCGACGATCGGGGGCAAGACGTACCCCATGCCCGACCCGTTCCTCGTGCTGGCGACCCAGAACCCCATCGACGAGGAGGGCACCTACGTGCTGCCCCAGGCACAGATGGACCGTTTCCTGCTCAAGGTGATCGTCGACTATCCCTCACCGGCCGACGAGGTGGAGATGTTGCGTCGCCTCAAGTCCGGCGCGCTCGAGTCACGCACCGTGTCTGCGGTGGTGAGCCGCAACGACGTGCTGTGGCTGCAGGGCCTGTCGCGCCGTGTCCACGTGGACGAGTCCCTGCTGCACTACATCGTCCAGATCGTCCATGCGACCCGGCACGCCGGCGACTACCTTCCCCAGGAGCAGGCCCGCTACCTGGAGTACGGCGCCAGCCCACGTGCCACGATCGCATTCGTCGAGGCAGCCTGCGCCCACGCACTCATGCACGGACGTGACCACGTGATCCCCGACGACGTGCGGGCGATGCGCCACATGATCCTTCGTCATCGGCTCATCCTCACCTTCGAGGCCGTCGCCACCCAGGTACCCGTCGAGGAGATCATCGACGGCATCTTCGGCGCCGTGCCCACTCCCTGACCATGGCGTATCTCACAGCTGTCCAAGGACGCCTGGGGCTGTACCCGAGACGTCTGGTCATGGGTCTGCTCGACGGCCAGTACGCGTCGATGACCACGGGGCGCAGCATGGACTTCGACGACCTGCGCTCCTACGTGCCCGGTGACGACGTCAAGGACATCGACTGGAAGTCCTCGGCGCGTGCCGGGGAGCTGCTCATCAAGAGCTATCGGGCCGAGCGCAGGCACACCCTCGCGTTCGTCGTGCCGACCGGTGGATCGCTGGCCAGTGCCGCCACGCTCACCCACTCCAAGATCGACGTGGTGCTTGCCACGATCGGGGTGCTGGCATGGGTGGCGTGCCACCAGGGCGACTACGTCACCGTCGTGGCCCCCGGTCAGGACGGTCCGAGCGTGGCGCGACCGTCGTACCGGGACACACAGATCGAGCACATGCTCGCCGGGCTCGACGCCGGATGTCGTCTGGAGGCACCCGATCCCGATCTGGTGGAGCTGCTCGACCTGACCGCCTCGGGGCTGCGTCGTCGCTGCATCGTCGTTGTCGTGCTGGACGACTGGGATCCCCGTCCTGCAGACGTGGATGCCTTGGCGAGTCTGTGTGCCCGTCACGAGGTGCTCGCCATCGAGGTGTCCGATCTCGACCTCACCGATCCGGCCCTGGCCGCCGTGCCAACCCGTGACCAGGCAAGTGGCCAGCCCGTACCGGGATTCGTGGCCCGGGACCGGCAGGTGCGTGAGCAGGCCGTGGCCGCCCGACAGGAGCGAGCCAGGCGCCGCGGCCACACCCTGGACCGGCTCGGCATCATCCACGAGTCCGTTGCCGACGTGGACGACTCGATTGCCGCGATCGTCCGACTCCTCGAGAGGATGCGTCATGCCTCCCGTCACTAGTGCCTCACCAGGGCTGTTGCCCGTGCTGGACCTGTACCCGCCCGTCTCACACGACTCGAGATGGTGGTGGGTGGTCCTTGGCTGCCTGGTCGCAGCCGCAGCCGTGCTGTGGGGGTGTCGCCGCGTCCTGACGAGAATCGACGTCGCAGCCACGGCAGAGGGACCGGCAACGCTGGAGACGATCCGTGCCACGGCACTACGAGATCTCGATGCCGCCGCCGACGCCTGTCGACGTGGTGAGCCAGACCGTGCCGTGTGCCGAGACATCAGCATGGCCCTGCGCAGGTTCGCCGCGCTCGCCTGCGACAGCGACCTGGACTACGAGGGGTTGGACGAACTCTCTCGCCATGCCGAGGAGGACCCGCGGCTCGATCCGGTCGTCGCGGTCGTCGAACGGTGCTATGCGGTGGAGTTCGACCCGAAGGGCCACGGCGTCGATACCGACGAGCTGCTGGCCGATGCCGTGAGGACGGTGCGCTCATGGACCTGATGTGGTGGTGGATGTGGCCGATCGTCGTCGTCGCGGTCGCCATGACGGTTCTCATCGGGCTGGTGCTGCGTCGTCACGAGAGCATCGAGCGACTTGCAGTGGCACATGTCGACCGACTGCGTGCCCTTCCCGCCTACCGGGATCACGCCCGGCGACGCGTTCGCTGTCTGGTGGTCGAGATGGTGTGCTGGGCGGTGGCGGCCTGTGGAGTCGGTCTGGTGGCCGCCAGATTGCAGGGGATCGACGATGACGATCGTCAGATACGTACCCGTGATGTCATGCTGTGCCTCGACGTGTCCGGCTCGATGGAGGGGGTGGATCGTCAGGTCATCAACACCTACATCCAGCTGGCCGATCGCATCACCGACGACCGGATCGGATTCGTCATGTTCGACTCCTCGTCGGTGACGGTGTTTCCCCTCACCCACGACCGGGACATCGTCAAGACTGGATTGAAACAGGCCAGGGACCAGCTCGACCGGGCCGACCTCCCCTCCGGGGTACGTTACGGTCCGGGCGGGTCGCTGGTCGGTGATGGCCTGGCCTCCTGTCTCAGCAGGTTCGACCAGCTCGATCAGCCCCGGTCTCGAAACGTCGTACTCGCCACCGACAACATGAACGCCGGCCCCTCGGTCTACACCCTGCCCCAGGCCATCGACCTGGCGGTGAAACGCCACATCATGGTTTTCGGCATCGTCCCCGAGAACACCGATCTCGATGCCCGGGCGGCCGGTGACGAGTTGCACCAGCAGGTACTGCGTACCCACGGCCAGACCCTGACGATCCCCTCCGACGGGCAGGCCGATACGGCAGACATCGCCCACCGCATCCAGTCACAGGCCAAGAAGGCGGTCATGGCCATGGCCACTCACCGTTCCTACGACAGGCCCTGGCCGGGGGCGCTCATGGTCGGCATCGGGACGCTCGGTGCCTTGGTTGCTCGGCGGCGGGAGGAACGATGAGTTTTCACCCACATCCCCTCACCGTGGGGTTTGCCGTTCTCCTGCTCGTCGTCGCCGTGTGGTTCGGGGTGCGCAGTCGTCACACCCGCGGCAGGATCGCCACGATGGTGCTGGACATCGTGCTGGCCGTGCTCGTCGGACTCATCGGGATGCACCCCGTGATCGGTGAGTCCGGACGGGAGAACTCCACCGTGGACGCCGACATCGTCCTCATGGTCGACACAACTACCTCGATGGCGGCCCGCGACCACGGGAGCAAGACGCGTCTTTCCGGGGCGATTCGCGACATCGCGCAGCTCGCCTCGGTCTTCGGCGGTGCCCGGTTCACGCTCGTCACCTTCGACAACGAGGCCCGGGTGGCGGTGGCCTCGACCACCGACACCGGCACGATCGTCTCCGCAGCGAACTCCCTCACTTGGCGTGAGGACACCAAGGGCACCGGCACCGACATCGGCGTGGGGGTGCCTGCCGCCGTCGAAGCCCTGCGGAAGGCCCGAGAATCGGCGCCTCAGGCCACCAGGATGGTCTTCTACCTGGGCGACGGGGAACAGACGGCCACCAAGGCCCCCGGCTCCTTCGCAGCACTCAAACCTCTGGTGACCAGCGGTGCCGTCTACGGTTACGGCACCGCCAAGGGGGCACCGATGGCCCGCTCGGCCTTCGACTCCAGCGACGTCACCTACCACGGTCGCAAGGCCATCTCCCATGCCGACCACGCCACGCTGACCACCGCCGCTCGTCAGGCGGGTCTGTCGTTCGCCGCCCGGTCACCGGGCAGGACGCTCACTCCGCCCCAGGTGTCGCTGAACCGCACCAGCCATGAGGAGCAGATGAGCGCGGGCATGGACCTGGCGTGGATCCTCGGCCTCGTCGCTGCCGCCGACGTCGCCGCCCAACTGACCATGAGCGCCCGCCGACTGCGCCGGGCACGAAAGGACGTCCCATGAGAGGTTCCGGCCGCACCCGTCAGACCGATCCGCGACACTCCCGGCGGGACGTGATGAGCCACGGGCAGGCTCGTCGGGCACGCCGGGCTACCATCGGGATGACGGCGCTGCTCGTCGCCGTTCTCGTGCTCACCGCATGTCGACTCGCCGCCACCTTGGTGTGTGACCGGCTCGGCAGCGGAGCCTTCACCTCCCAACAGTACGACCAGGCCGAGCGCTATTTCGGGGCGAACATGAGGCTCAACGTCACCGAGCCGTGGATCGCCAGCTACGACCGCGGCACTGCCCGAGCAGCCGAGAGCAACTACGCCGACGCCGAGGATGACCTTCGCACCGCACTCGACAAGGCACCGCAGGAGTACAGGTGCCGGGTGGGCATGAACCTGGTGTGGACGATGGAGGAATCGGCGACGATGCAGAACCTCAACCGTGGCACGGCCAAGGCCGGCACGTTGAGGGAGGCCAAGGACATTGCGCAACGGCTCAGGTGCCAGGGCAGAACCACTGCACCCCAGTCCCACACCCGGCAGACCTCGGACGACCAGAGGACCGAACAGTCCACGACGATGAAACGCCTCGATGAGGAGATGAAACAGGACATGCAGGGTTCTCAGTCGCAGGACAAGGAATCGTCGCGTAGGAATGATTCCGAGCAGCAGCGGGAGAAGGACCTGTCGACGAAAAACCAGCAGGCCCTCAATGAGCAGAAGCGGGACACCCAGAACGACGGGTCATCCCAGAAGACGTCAAGTGGCCCCACGGCGCCGCCGCCGTCCGGGGGAGTTCCGGACCGGAAGGGCTGGTGAGATCCTGGCGGTGAGGGGAGCTTTCCCAGTGCGTGTGGGGTATCATGTTCGCTGTCAGCCTGATAGGGGGTTGATGCCCGGGTGGTGTGGGGAAGTCGGTGGGAGTCCGGCGCTGTCCCGCAACCGTGACCACATTTCGTGTGTGGAAGTCGGAGTACCAGATCATCTGTGGGGAGTGGTTTCTGGTTCCGTCTGGGGTTACGGATCGACACCGACGCATGTCACGCCTGTGCTGCCCCGTGAACCTGTCGGAACGTGCTTTCGAGGGGGAGCGCATGGCCGTGGTGGGGATGTGTAGGCGTGTGGTGGGCCCGGTGGTGGCTGCCGCACTGATGGTAGGCGCAGTGGGGGCGGTTCCTGCCCAGGCAGCTCAGGCGTCTGGGCCTGCCGACTATGCCACCCAGGCCAGCAAGGCGGCCGACTACATCGATGGCCACAGTGCCGACCTGATGAAGGGCGGTTTGGATTCGCAGTTGGATGGGGCGTTGGCGTTGGTGGCTGCTGGCAGGAAGGGTTCGCCTACCGTCGCCAAGGTCAAGGACAACATCAAGGCCCAGGGGCCGAGTTACTGCACTGACGCGAATGTGGGTGGATGTGCGAAGGTGACGATCACCTTGCTGGCTCTTGGTGAGTCGACCACCTATGGCGGGGTTGACTACTCTCAACGAGTGACGTCACTGCCGGCCTCGGCACTCACTGAGCATCCTTTTCATCAGGCGTTGGACATGATTGCCCTGGAGCGGTTGGGCAAACCCATCCCGCAGAACCTGCTCAAGTCGGTCACCGATTATGCGTCCACGACTCGCAAGCCCAAGTGGGATGACCCGGATACTGACGGTCTCATGCTTACGGCTTTGTCGCATGTGACGGCTCCGGGGCAGCAGGCGGCTGTCACGAGTCTTGTCAAGCATCTCGACGACGACCGGCAAGGTGACGGGTGGGGCTGGCCTGATTACGGTGCGAGTGTGCGTGCGACCACGCGGGTGGCACCGGGACTGTACCGGGCCGGGGATGCCGCCCACAGGGCGCAGGCCGTGGCCGGCCAGACATGGCTTGCCGCCCAGCAGCAGTCCGACGGATCATTCTCCGACGGATCATTCCCGGCATACTACTCCCCGATGCTGGCGACGATACAGGCGATACCGGTGCTGCGTGGTCTGCAATCCTTCGACACCATCGGGACCCACCAGCCCCGCAAGCTGGTGACAATGACCGTCCTGGGCGACTCGTACTCGGCAGGCAACGGAACCCTGAAAGATGGGTATCCGGCCGATGGATCATATCGCAGCCCCAAGAACTACGGTTCGGTACTCACCGGCATGCTCAACCAGAAAAACACGGACACAACCTACCAACTCGACGTGAAAGCCTGGAGCGGCGCCCAGATCGCCACCGGAGACCACAACATCATCAGCCAAGCCGATACCATGAATCCCCACACCGGCGTGATCCTCATGACCGCCGGAGGCAACGACCTCAACTTCGCTGACGTTGCCGATATGTGTCTTGCTGAGAGACAGAAGCTGGGCGGGTGCCCCGGGATGGTTGATACGGCTCGCAAGAAACTTGGTACCACGATGGCGAAGACGACAAGCCTGTTGACGCACATACAAAGGCGACTGGCGGATCCGGCTCACACCCGTGTCATCCTGATCGGATACCCCTACCTCGTCCCCGCCGGATACGATCATCCCTTCGCGGATGTGCCTGCGACTCAGGTACGCGCCGCCGAGGACGAATTCCGCACCAGGCAGGCCGCCACCATCAAGGCCTGGAACACGTCTCATGACCTCAAAGTGACCTACGCCCCCACCACCAGCCTGTTCAACACCCACGAACCCTACCCATTTGTCAGATGGCCCCAGAACCCGTATCGGTGGATCAACGGCATTCTCGAAACTGCAGGAAAACGCGGAGACGACGGGGAAACCCATGCAGATGTAGTATCGCCTTTCGGCGAGTATAAGCTAAATTTTTTTCATCCGAATGTGATTGGTCATGAACAGATTGCGAGGATGGTTCATGATGTGGTCCTGTCGCCCAGGGCCGCGACACGGAGCGTGGGAGCGGGGACTGGCGGTGGGATTCCCCTCGACCAGTTGGGGACGGTACCTGGGGTGCGGATGCGCGCTGACGTGATTGGGCAAAATCTGGTACGTGCAGGTGAACCCTTCGAGTTGGACGCCTCCTCGTCCTACACCTCGATCGGACGCATCCGACGTTGGCAGTGGGACCTTGACGGGGACGGACACTACGAGATTGATAGTGCCACCCCCGAGATCACCCGCACCTTAAAGCAGCTGGGAAGGTATCGGGCACACCTACGCATCACCGACACCACCGGTACCAGTGACACTCTCACCTTCCCCATCGAGGTGACCCGTGATGGTGATGGTGTCCCCGATGCCCGGGATAACTGCCCCACCATCGCTAACCCGGAGCAAGTTGACTCCGACCACGATGGCGTAGGAGACGCCTGCGACCCCCACACCAAGGCACCACGATGACCACCCACAACAGCACAACCAGGGAACAGTACCGTCGCGCGCCCCTCAACGGCCTCATCATCGGCACCATCGTCGGAGTTGTCTGGCCTACGGTATTCGTGATACTTCGTGTGCGAGAAACGCTAGTTTTCGTTCCCGAGGCGTACCCCCCCATATTTACCATGTCGCTCATTTTCCCTCTGGTTGGGTGGCTCACAGGATTGTGGGAACGGAAGATGTACGCGTGCGATGACCCGGAGAAACGGAGAATCAAAACCAAAATCATAGGTGCTGTCATGGCAACTTTCGCTGGCATGCTCATATTCTCGACTCACCTTGTTCTTGTAGATAATGACCTTCTCCTCAACATGGAGGCCGCAGTACACCCGCTTCCGTTAGCAGTGTTCCCTTGCGCCGGACTGATCCTCAGTAATATCGGAATCAGACTCAAGAACAGTAAAGCCCCTTTTATTCTCAGCATGAGCATTGCTTCAGTGGTCATACTTTTCATAACCATGACGGTGTGGTTTTATGTTTTCAGCATTACGAAACTATCCTTGTCCTCCCATTCTTGATCCTCTGCACTGTTTCGGTGAGATGTGCCGGTGGATGTAGCCGCGCGGGCACGATTCTTAATCGGTAGCACTAGTTTCAGGGAGCTCTTCTTACCACAGAAACCACGGTGCTCCCATTACCAGACAGCCACTCAGCGGCCAGCGAGAGCCAGACCAAGACTTAACACCACCAAGTCCTCCAGGGAAGACAACGATGACCACCCACAACAACACAACCGAACAGCAATACCGCTGCGCCCCTGTTGAAGGCCTTGCCATAGGTGCCATCACCGGAGCCGTCTGCGCGGCCGTGTTCCTCTTGGCTTTCGAGGGAACGGAGTTCAATCTCGCAATATTGGCGGTCGCCTTGGGATTGGTGTTGTCGTTTTCTCTACTCGGATGGATTGACGGTCTGTGCGAAAGAAGCATCACTTCGCACAGATCCTTGTCCGCGCAGCAGCGTGACATCAAGATGCTCTATGCTGTTACCACGATCTTGATCGGGGTCATCCCGGCCATCGCCTTCTATTCCATCAGCACGGATCGGAATCCGATGAGCGTACCCCATAACGCAGCTTTCAGTTGGAAGGCGTTGGTTCTGTACGTGCTGCCGCTGATCCCATTCCCCCTCGCTGGTTGGACCCTTGGTGTCATCCGGGTGAGCAACGATAGCCGCAGAGTCATTCCAACGATGACTCTCATGGTGCTTGTGCTGCTGTCTCTGTGTGTGGGGTTTTGGCTTTTTTTCAGCTTGTACCTTCATATGTTATTCTTTTTTGCACCCTGAATGGTCTCTCTGTATGACGACAAGCGTCATGAGCGTTTAGCTCGGCTGTGAGCATATGTGTTATCATGACAATATCTGGTGAAACTGCGTCCCATCGAACTGGATACCTGCTGCGTATCTTCCAGTAACACAGCTCCTCCTTAACAGGTCTGAAATTGGCGTGCAAGCGTCTCAGAAAATCGAACCAAAACCCTCGGAAAGAATCTGATGAGATGTTTCTGATAGCCACAGCTGCCGTAGCGAGAATCGCTGCGGCACTGGCCCTGACACCCTCGCCATCGACCTTCAGCCTCGCCAGCGCAACCGAGGCACAGCGATGACGACATGTGAGAACGGAGCGCAGCAGCAGTACCGTCGCGCGCCCCTCAACGGCCTCATCATCGGCACCATCGTCGGAGCCGTCTGGGCAGTTGAGTTTTTACTACCTTTCCTATTTCCGATGGGCGAGTATTCACGGAACATCAAAATGGCCTTTATTGCCCTGACCCTACCTGTGTTTGGATGGATAACTGGCTTGTGGGGCAGAACAGCCTACAGTTGCGCAACCCCGGCGAAAAAGAAACGTAGAGTCAAGATGGCCGGCATCGTCATGACAACCACCATCGGGGTACTTATGTCCATCACTTATTACAGTCTTGTTGCGGGCATAGGAACTTTGGAGGTACCAGATCATGCCACTTTCAGTTGCAAAGCTTTTGTTATGTTCCTGGCTCCCTTGATCGTGTTTCCCATTACCGGATTGGGGCTCAGTATTGCGAGAATTAATACTCCAAGTGATCGCCACTCGGTAATCTCAAAAATGAGCGCCTGGGTTGCTCTTGGTCTATATCTTTCTACAGCAGCTTGGTTCGCAATCAGCTTATTTTTAAATACATTATTCTTTTTTGAGTTCTAAATACATTCCCACGACGCGTTACTCGTCTGACGTTAAGGCACCACGATGACCACCCACAAAGACACAACTGAACAGCAGTACCATCGCGCACCTCTCAACGGCCTCATCATCGGAGTCATCGCTGGAGTCTGCTGGGTTGTCGTGCTGCGGATTCCCGATGTTCTTCCGGTGAGTGATGGTTCGGGGAACGTGAGGTTGGATCTTGTCGCAATTGCGTTTCCCGTACTGGGATGGGTTTCTGGCCTGTGGGGGAGGAAGGTTCTTCCCTGTGGGAACCCGGCTGACAGGGGGCGCAGGGCTCTGGCGATCGGTGTTGTCATGTCCACCCTCCTCGGGATTCTGCTGACGATCGTCTACCACGGTTTCGTACCGAAGCCGAAATACATGAAGATGCCAGCTGGCACCGCCCTCAGCGGCAGGGCCTTCGTCGTCTATTTGATTCCCTTGGCGGTATTCATCCTTGCAGGATGGGTTCTGGGGAAAACGCGAGAACATATTTACACGAATGGCGGATCGGTAATCCTGCGAATGGGTTTCATGGCTGTTCTTGTTCTGATGTGCTCCGTGATTCTCTGGAGCCAACTTGTCTGGTTGCTGATACTCCTCATCTTCCCTTGGATCCTGTGAGCTGTCTCAGTCCGTGGATCCGTTGTGCCTCGTCGTCTCAGAACATCGGGATGTACGCCACAGATCCACCCAAGGCCATGAGGGCGAAGATCGTGGTGGTGACGATCGGTCCGAGCCACACCCTGCCCGTGGCGTGGTAGAAGGCCCGGTTGAACAGCGGCAGCACCACCATCATGGGGAGCAGGGACTGCAGCATGTTGACGTAGAGCCAGTTCGTCGTCCAGAACACCGTCCCGGTCGAGAAGAAGGTGACGTACTGGATGACGAAGATGGCCGCCAAGCCGATGGAATTGGCCAGCGCAATGATGAGCCAGTTGACCCAGCGACGTTGGTTGTTGAATCGCATTGAGGTGTTGACTCGCAACGAGTTCGAGAAGAAGAACAGGAACAGGGCGGGCACGTAGGCCAGTCCGATGAGGAACCAGCGCTTCGTCAGGGGGCGGGCAGCTACCACGAAGAGTCGGTAGTCAACATGGAAGAAGCCGTAGACGGCGGCCAGGATCGTGTAGAAGATGACAATGACGAACAGGGCCAGCGCCAAGGTGCGTCCGGTCTGGGCCCAGTTCATCCGAACTCCCCAGCTCTTGGCCTCCTCGACACCGTGCTTCTTCGAGATGGAGTGACTGATCCACAGCAGGATGAGCCCCAGCAATCCGTTGACGAGGGACCACAGCACGACGGCGTTGACCATACGGCCGGGGAAGAACCAGCCGTTCTGCTTGTTCGCCGCGGCCGAGAAGACGTGCTGGCTGGCCACGGACAACGGGATGAAGGTCACGCACGCCACGGCGGCCGAGATGACGAAGATCGTCCAGAACATCACGGCTCCCCTGCCCTTGGGCTTCGGCGGGGCAGGCGAAACCTCGGTACTGGCTCCGGCGAACCACGGGATCGTCAACAGCAACTTCGTCAACGGGACGAGCATGACCAGCGCTGCGATGAGGGAGAGGCCGTTGAAGAGTTCCTTGAGCCACCAGATCTGATTGGTGGTGCTCATCTCGTGCGGAGCGCCAATCGTGTCGTCGAAGAACTGGATCATCGACCCTATGGCACTGGGAGTCAGTGGCTGGAAGGGGTGGATGGTGTGGTCGTTGTATGCCACGCGGTAGGTTCGATCGGCAGCTGACCCATAGCCTTTCCCGATGACCACATGATTGACGTGCTGTGACTTCGGCAGGCCCGAGTTGATGACCGCGATGGCTTCCGGGGCATTGCGCAGGTCGCCATTGTGGTTCTTGTTGCGGTAGCCGCCCTCGTCGTACAGAGCGTATCCAATACCGACATTGGACCGAACGTTCTTGAACTTCTTGGCGTCCAGCTTCTGCAACCAGCCGGAGATGAAAACGGAACGAATAGGGTTGAGCTTCTCGGCCTTCTCCCGCTCCTCCTTCGTGATCGTGGTGCCACCAGGGGAGTCCGGAGACTTCGCCTTCTTGAGGGCTTTGACCTCCTTGGCGCCGTATTCGGCAGCCATGCGACGCACCTGGGAACCGCCAGCAGAGTGGCCGGTGATACCGATCTTGGTCTTGTCGACGTAGTTGAGGGTGTCGGTTCGCGAGACGTAATCAATGGCCGGCTGGATGCTGGGGTCATCACTGTGAGGAGGTTGGGACGTCGATTCGCCTTGGTTGTAGGGGTCGACGACAAGGGTGACGTATCCACGCCGGGCCAGCTCCAAGGAGTAGGAGATCTGGGTTTCCTTGGTGCGCTGGAACCCTGGTGTCACGATGATGAGAGGGGCCTTGCGCTCTGCTGTTGCGGTGTCGGGTCGGAAAAGATCGGCACTGGCCACTGCTCCGTCCTTACCGGGGATCATGAGGCCTTGGACACTGATGTGGCCGCCGCCAGTCTGGACGAGGCTTGATCCGACAGCTCCAACCACGATGAGTAGGAGACAGATAAGGACATGTACCGCTGATCGTGATCGTCGCATCGCGGTTGCTGAGTGCATCATTGCTCCTTGTTGTTGGTTCCTGTGGGCACGGACTGCACAGGAGGCGGCAGTGCCATCGAAAGCGGCGTCGCCAGCTGAGGCAATGTTAGTATTGTTTCTGTCAACGTTGATGACGTAGTTAAAGTTTCATAACGGTGATGGGTTGACGAAGGAGTCATCATGACAGCTGTGCTGGCGGTGTGTGCACTGCTCGTGACGGTTGCGGCCGGTTGGTTGCTGGTCAAGAGATACAAGCCAGTGCTGGTTTTGCTTGGAGCCGGACTGTTGCTGCTGCTCATCAGGGTGATTCTCAGGCCTTCGGTTCCGCTGCTGGAAGGCAAGGAGAGTTCTGGCAGCGTCTGGTTCGACATCGTCGGGATGATCGAATCCATCGCGAAGGATCAGCTCACTGGCGTTGGACTCATCATCATGGCCGCTGGTGGATTCTCGGCCTACATGAACCGTATTGGGGCCACCGAGGCGCTGGTGCGTATCGTCATTGGGCCTGTCACCAGGCTCAAGCAGCCCTATCTCATCCTGGTGTTCACCTACGTCCTGGGGCAGCTGCTCTTCATGGTCATCCCGAGCGCCGCGGGCCTGGCCATGTTGCTCGTCGTCATCATGATGCCGATCATCACCGCTTCCGGGGCCAGCGCCGCAGCTGGTGCCGCAGTCATCGCCACGACGAGTGCCCTGCCCATCGGGCCTGCCACTGGCACGGAGATCCTGGCCGCCCACACGGTGGGACTCTCCCCGGCGGTGTACTTCGTCCGCGATCAGCTTCCGGTTGCGATCCCCACGGTTGTTGCAGTGGCCATCACCCATTTCTTCGTCCAGCGTCGCCTGGATCGCAGGGGTGGCGACGACAGTGCCGAGCATCGCGACGAGGATCGTGCGGCAGCTCGCCAGGCTCCCAAGTGGTTTGCCATCTTCTTGTTGCTGCCGATCATCCTGCTCATCGTCTTCAGCCCGTTGGCTGTGAAATCCGTGCAGCTGTCGACCGTGTCGGCATTCCTGCTGGTGTGGCTGGTGACCATCCTCGTCGAGCTGATACGCAACCACGATCGCTCGGAGGTTCTGGGTGACGCCAACGCCATGTTCGTCGGAATGGGCAATATGTTCGCCAAGGTCGTCTCCCTCATCATCGGTGCCCAGCTGTTCGCCGAAGGTCTCAAGCAGGCTGGAGTTATCAAACTCCTGGTGAATGGTGCCGAGGGCGTTGGTCTCCCACTGTGGGGCATGGCAGTCCTGTTCAGTGTGGTCGTCGGTGTGGTGACCTTCCTCACCGGATCCGGGGTGGGGTCCTTCACGGCATTCGCCTCCCTGGCCCCAGGCATTGCCAAGGGGCTCGGTGGTAGCGCGGCAAGTATCGTCAATCCGATGCAGTTCTGTGGTGGGCTGTTTCGCTCGGTCTCACCAATCTCCGGGGTGGTCATCACGGTGGCTGGTGCCGCGGGCATCTCGCCGATGGCGGTGGTGCGTCGCACGGCACTTCCGATGCTGGTGGGTTTCATCGTCATGATGATCTCGAGTCTGGTGCTCATCTGAGCACCGGTAGGGTGAAGCCCGCCACGAGATTTCGTGGTGACGGACGCGTGTACAGGGGGCGCCACGATGGCGGAGGAATCCGGGGATCTGTATGGACGACTTGCAGCCTTGCAGGAGCTGACTCCGACGGAGAGTGTGATTGCCCAGTACTTCGAGGACGACTTTCCCCATCTGGCTCTGGAGAACCTTGACGAGATCAGTGCGGCCGCCGACGTCTCGACGGCATCGGTGACGCGGTTCGTTCGCAAACTGGGATATGCCAGTTTCCGCGATTTCTCACGATGCCTGCGTGAGGAGGTGGCAGCGAACTTTGATCTGCCCAGTGACCGCGCCACCAGGAGTCCTGAGTCTGACGCGCCGGGTGCGATGTGGCGCTCGAAGATGGAGGCTGCTCGACGCAGTATCGACGTTGGCCTGGGGGCGTTGGACGGCGAAGCCTTCGATCGTGTCGTTGAGGTGTTGAAGGATGACTCGCGGCCGGTGTACCTCGTGGCAGCCGCCACCGGGCACACACTGCTGGATTACTTCAGCCTGCTGGTGCGCTACTACCGGCCCCATGTCATCCTGCTGGAATCGACCGACCGCATGGCGCACCAGCTCATTGATCTGCCCAGCAACGCAATCCTGTTGGCGTCCGTCTTCGACCGGCACTCCCGGATGGTCGAATCCGTGCTACGGATGTTCCACGAGCGCGACATGACCACCATCCTGCTCACGAATCGTTCCTCGACCCCGATGCGTCGATACGCCGAGCACGTCCTGCTGGTGGCCTCGGAGTCGTCGACCGCCTTCCGGTCGCGCGTCTGCTATCTCATCCTGCTGGAATCCCTGGTGGCGGCCCTGGCCCCGACCGATCCAGACGTCGAGCGGGGCAGGGTCAGAGCCATGCAAGGGTTGTTCGACGACCTCGGGGTGTTCATCACCCCATGACGTCGTTGCCGGTGTGGGGCCGGTCCCCGGCAATGAGGTGGGAGAGCTTGGCGGACAGACCGGTGTAGCGAGACGGGTCGGACAGCTCGTCAAGATCGAGACCTGACAGTTTCTCGGCAACGTGCGGATGCGCGTCGATGAAGTCGTGCAGGCTGATTCCATTGGCTCGATGGGCAGCGGAGAATTCCTGCAGCAGGTCGTGGGCCTCCTCGTGGCCGAGGCGTGGGGCAAGCTCCATCATGATGCCTTCGCTGACGAGCAGGATTCCTTCTCGATGAACGTTGGCGGCAAGCTGGTCGACGTTGAAGTCCAGTGCGTTCAACAGTGTCAACAGCTTCTGTCCGGCCCCGTCGACTGCCGCCAGGATTCGGGGAACCGCGTCGCGCTCGACCTCGAGTTGTCGGTGGTCCCGCTCGAAGTCACCGGGCGGGTTGGTGAGCACGGTGGCTGCCGCACCGGCAGCCATACGAGCTGCGGCAGTGATTTTCATGGTGGAGAACGGATTGCGTTTCTGAGGCATGGTGCTCGATCCGGAGAGATGCGGATCAAGGGCCTCGGCCGCTTCCCGAAGGTCGGTGCGCTGCATGTTGTAGAGGTCCTCGGCGATCTTGGCCAGAACCTGGGCATGGATGGCCAGGTTGCAGGAGAGCTCCGTGAGGGCGTCTCGGGATGCATGCCAGGCGATGAGCTCGCAGGTGAGCCCGAGATCTCGGGCGATCTCGGTGGCGACCGTTGCGCCGTGCGGCCCCATCGAAGCATATGTGCCTGCTGCACCGGAGAACTGCACGAGAAGGCAACGGTGCCGGGTCTGCGTCATGCGCTCACGGGATCGCTCGAGATCGGCGGTCCATCTGGCGAATCTCATGCCGAGAGTGGTGGGAACGGCATGTTGACCATTGGTGCGTGCCACCATGATGGTCTCCGCATGCCTGTCGGCCAGCAGTCGCGTGATTTTCAGAAGGTCATTGGTGCAGGAATCGATGAGATCGAGCGAGTCACGGATCTGCAGGTTTCGAGCGGTGTCGAGAATGTCCTGGGTCGTGGCCCCGAAATGGACCCATCGGCGGGTCGTCTCGTCAAGGGTCTGCCGAAGGCAGTCAAGTCCTAGGGCAAAGGGATTTCCTGCCGTCCCAGAGAAAATTCGTTCCATGACGGCATCCGTGGCCTTCGCCTGCTGGGTGATTCGGGTTCCGGTTCCCTCGGGGATCATTCCCAGCTTCGTCTGCACGCGAGCCAGTGCTGCCTCGACGTCGTACCAGCTCTGTACCGTTGATCGCTCGGACCAGATGGTGTCCATTGCCTCGGTCACGTAGCCACGGCGGGTGATCTGGCTGTCGAAGGCCCCGAACGCCATTGTTTTCAACCTTTCATTTAAAGAATCTTGTGTAAAAAATATTACATCTCTTCAGGAGCTACGCCACGATGACAGCCGAGGGCAGTGACTCAGCTCAGCTGCTGTGGCAATCCTGGGTTGAACTGGATCCCATACCACGGCACGTGGCACGGGGGAGCGTCTAGCACAGGATGACCACTGATGCCCTGGTGTCGGTAAATGCCTAGGCGTGGTGGGGGATGCTCTGGCGTGACGATCCGGCAAGGGGGTGGGGCACTGCCCTGCTCGTGCCTTTGTGGCAATCATGTGTGGGAGTGGGGGTTGTGCCACGCCACGTGGCAGGTGAGGTCGTTCGGTGCAGGATTGCCACGGTGGCTCCCCTGTTCCCTGCTCCCGATTCGGTGAGTGTGGGTCCGGTGCGGCGGGTGTGGGGTGCGCGCTCGAGCGCTGGGTCAGTTTTTGACTGTGCGGGGTTCGTGCATGGCACCTCATCGAGTGACGTGTGGCAAGCATGGTGCTGAACGGGGTGGCTGCTACGTCTCGTGGTAGCGCGTGCTGGTATGTGCAGGATCGCCACGGCGAGCCGGGGACCAATGACCTGGCAGGTGCGCGGGAGACACGTGCTCCCGGGAAAACGGCGCGTGGCAATCGTGTTCGTGATCCTGGCGGTTGCCACGTCTCGTGGCAATCGGCACCCGCTCGCGCCGGAAATCCACACGTGGAACGATCCATTGGCCCGGACTGTCATGCGGTGTCGTGTACAACCGCTCCTGCCGCGGGATCGGTCACACATCCGATTGTGCTTTGCTCCTAGGGGCGATTCGCTGAGGCATGGAAAGTATGGTTTGGCTGCCCGGGCAACCTCAGTGCATGTCTGCCACGGGGAGGCTCGTGAAAATGCTCGGTGACAAAATCATTTCACCGTGTCACCGGGCTGATTGTGCTGGTGCCGGAGAAGGGACTTGAACCCTCACGCCTTGCGGCACAGGAACCTAAATCCTGCGTGTCTGCCAATTCCACCACTCCGGCAACGGGACATCGCGGTCCCGGAACCAAGGAACACTCGATCCGACGGTGCGGGTCAGTCGCTGATCTCCAGCTCCCGGCGCAGCTTGTCGACGTGACCCTTGGCGCGAACATTGTACTGTGCCTCGGCAACGGTGCAATTGCCGTCCGCATCGACGTCCACGACGAAGGTGGAACGGATGACACCGACGATCTCCTTGCCGTAGACGTTCTTGGGTCCGTAGGCACCGTATGCCTTCATGACCTCCTTGGACTCGTCGGAGAGCAGGGTCAGCGTCAGGGACTCCTTGGTGACGAACTCCTGCAGCTTGTCAACGGGATCGGGGGAGATGCCCAACACGTCGTAGCCTGCGGCGGTGAAGTCGTCCAGGTGGGCGGTGAAGTCAACTGCCTGTGTGGTACACCCGGGCGTCATCGCAGCAGGGTAGAAGTACACGATGACCTTGCGGTTGCGCAGCTCGGAGAGGGTGACCTTCGTGCCGTCCGCGGCAGGCAGAGTGAAGTCGGGGGCGGAATATCCGGGCTCTAGATGCGTGCTCATGACGTCCACGATATAGGCTGAGAGCTCAGGGAGGCGGGTTTGTCCGTCCGTACTGGAAATATCCGCAGCATCGAGCAAGGGGGGCCAGATGGCCAGCAAGGAAAAGGACACTCGCACCGCCGAGCAGATTAGGCAGGATCTCAACGCCGCAAGGTCGCGAGTTTCTCAGACCGTTGAGGACGCCACCCAGCAGTTCCATCCCAAGACCCTCAAGAACGACGCTGTCGACGATGCCAAGAGTTTTGCACAGCGACAGTTCGACCAGGCCAAGGGGCAGGTCAAGGACGAGAACGGCTGGCGCGGGGACCGACTCATCCTCGTCGGTGGTGTCGTCGTCGGTGGCCTCGTGCTGCTGACCGCTGCTCGCGCGATCGTCGGGAAGGCCACCGGCGCCACCACCCGACGCAAGTTGGAGAAGCAGCAGCTCAAGAATGCCAAGCGGGCCGCCAAGGAAAGCAAGGCCGCACGCAAGGCTGCCGCCAAGCGCAACCGGCATCGTGGAAAGAAGGACGTCGCCCAAGTCGTCGACCTGAACGGCGATGAGTCCAAGTTCAGCAGTCTTGCCGAGTCCCTGTTGCGTCAGGCATCCGTGCTGCGTGCCGAAGCCGCCGCCGAGAACAAGGACTGAGTTCCGTACCCAGGGCACCTTGGTGTGAGCGACGTCGCAGAGTTCCTCAGACGCGCCACTCCGGTGCCCACATGTGCGCCTTTCTCGTGGAAGTGTGCATGTCCGGCGCCGTGGCCTGAGGATTTTGTTTGCGTCAGCTGATGGGCCCTGCCACCACAGATGGTGGCAGGGCCCATGGTTTTCTCTCGACAGTGCGGTGTCATGACTTCAGTCCACCGGCGGACAGCCCCTCAACGATCCGACGCTGGAAGATGAGCACCATGATGACCAGGGGGATCGTCATGATGACGCCGGCAGCCATCTGTGTGCCGAATGGGGTGTTGAACTGTGAGGATCCGGTGAACTTCGACAGCATCACCGTCGCCGGCTGCATCTTCGGGTCGTTGATCATCGTCACGGCGACGAGGAACTCGTTCCATGCGCCGATGAAGACGATGATGGCGGTGGTGAAGATTCCCGGGGTGGCCAGCGGCAGGATGATCTTGCGAAATGCCTGCGGTGGGGTGCAGCCGTCAACCATGGCGGACTGCTCGAGTTCGTCGGGCATCTGCTTGAAGAACGTCGTGAGGTTCCACACCGCCAGCGGCAGTGAGAACGACAGATCCGGGATGATCATCGCCTGATAGGTGTTGATCCAATGCCATGCCGAGAAGTTCTTCAGCAGCGGCACGATGATCGCCACCAGCGGGAACATCGACGTCGCGATGACCAGGACGAGGAACGCCCCCTTGCCTCGAAACTCCAGACGAGCCAGCGCATAGGACGCAAAGGTCGCAATGAGCAGCGCAACGATCGTCACACTGATGGAGACGATGGCGGAGTTGCCCAGGGCGCGCAGGAAGTTGTTCCCGGGGGCGAAGACGGCTCGGTAGTTCTCCAACGAGGCATGTCGCGGCCACCATGTGTTCTCGAAGATTTCCTTGTCGGGCCGCAACGAGGACACCAGCATCCAGTAGAACGGCGCCAGGCAGTAGATGATGATGAGGGCGATCCCGATGGCCGAGAAGACCTTTCCGGCACCGCCGCGTTTCTTCCCGGTCATGCCTGTGTCGCCACCCGGTTGCGTGAGGATTGCGTTCGCATCAGCTGTCGTGGTGCTCATGCCGAGACTCCTTTCCCATCAGCACGACGTCCGGCAGCCTTGCGCTCCCGACGTGTGGTGGGGCTGCCACCGTTGACGAAGCTGGACGCCCTGACCTTGTGATGACGCTCCTGCCTGCCCGACCCGGTGATGTCGGCTCCCAGAATCTTGATGAATGCGAAGACGATGATGAACACGTAGAGGAACAGCAGCAGTGCATATGCTGCCGCGGCGCCGTAGCGCAGGTTGGAGGCCTCGTCCTGAACGAGCATGGAGAGCGTCTCCACCGAATTCTTGCGTGGGCCGACGAGGATGTACGGCAGGTCGAACATGCGCAGCGCGTCCAGGGTGCGGAACAGAACGGCGACGACGAGGGCCGGCTTGACCAGGGGCAGGGTGATGGAGGTGAACCGTTTCCACACCCCAGCGCCGTCCATCTTGGCCGCCTCGTAGACCTCCTCGGGAATCACCTGCAGACCAGCCAGGGTGAGCAGGCCGATGTAGGGGGCCGTCTTCCACACGTCAGCGATGATGATGGACCACTTGGCCGACCAATCACCCGAGGCCCACATGATGTGCTGGCCCAGGATGGCGTTGGCGACGCCGTTCTGGTTGAAGATCCACCCCCACAGGATCGCCGAGACGGCGGTGGGGATGGCCCACGGGACGAGGATCGCGGCACGCACCACACCTCGTCCAGCCATCGCCTTGTGCATGATGAGGGCCATGATGACGCCCAGTGCGGTCTCGAGGAGCACGGTCACCACACCGAAGAGCGTGGTGTTGAGGAAGGCATTCCAGAACCGGTCACCTCCTCCGGTGAAGATGTCGGCATAGTTGCGCAGACCGACGAACGGCTCGGTGTCGTTGACGAATCCGGTCTGGGGGTCCAGGCCGGGCTGGCCATGCAGGGACTGGTACAACGACTGGAAGACCGGTACGACGATGACGATCGTCAGGACGAGCAGTGTGGGTGCGATGAGGAGCAGGGCCAGACGCTCTTGGGACCGGGCTCGTGCCGATCGTTTTCGTGGTGCAGTTGTTGAGGACATGGGTGGCCTTTCCGGAGGCATGATCGCTGGCAGGGGAACCAGACGCGTGTGCAGCGTGGGGCAGCTCGAGGGAGCCGCCCCTGGGCACGTGTCACTCAGTTCTTGATGATGGACTTCAGCGAGTCGTTGAGTGTGGCGACGACGTCCTCTGCGTTGCCGCCATCCTTGATTGCTGGGTAGACGGCGTCCTGGACGGCAGCTGTGACGTCACCGTAGTTGACCACACGCGGGCGTCCCTTGGCCTTGTCCAGGGAGGCTTTGAGCGGCGGCAGGTAGGGCAGTTCCTTGACGTTGGCCTTGTCGGAGTACAACGAGCCGAGGATCGGGGCATTGCTGAGCTTGTCGACGTTGTACTGCTGGGTCTCCTTGCTGGTCCACCATGTGATGAACTTCAGTGCCGTGGCCTTGTTCCTGCAGTTCGTGGAGATTGCGCAGTTGTGGCCTCCCAGGGTGGCGACGTACTTGTTGCCGTCGATGGATGGCATGGGGGCGACGTCGAACTTGTCGGTGCCGAGGTTCTTGACGTTGTTGGAGTACTGGTAGGGCCACTGGCGGTAGAACAGCAGTTTGCCGGACTCGAAGGCGCCGCGGCCGTCCTCCTCCTTCCACTCCAGCGCCTCCTTGGGGATGACGTTGCTCTTGAAGGCGTCGATGACGAACTGGATGGCCTTGACGTTCTTGTCGTGGTACGTGGAGTCGCCCAGCACGACCTTGCTCTGATCGTCGACGATGGCTCCGCCCATGGTGTGGATGAACTCGGAGATGTTGCAGGTGAGGCCTTCGTACTTGTTCCACTGGCCGCCGATCCCGCCGATGTCGGCATGGCCGGGCAGTTTGCGTACGGCCTCGATGGCGCTGAGCAGTTCGTCCCATGTCGTGGGGGCCTTCTTGACGCCAGCCTGGTCGAGCAGGTCCTTGCGGTAGTAGAGCAGGGAGGCATCGGTGACGTAGGGCATGCCGTACATGTTGTCGCGGTACAGGCCGGTCTCCCACACGCTGGGGATGATGTCGGAATTCTTCAACTTGTCAGCCGGCAGTTGCATGACCCATCGATTGGCGGCGAACTCGGCGACCCAGACGAGGTCCAGGGAGATGACGTCGTAGGCGTCCGACTTGGTCTGGGCACTGTTGACCAACGAGCTGCGCTGTTGATCGGCCTCGGAGGACAGCTCGATGAGGGTGACCTTCTCGTCGGGATATTTCCTGTTCCACTCGTCCAGACGTTTCTGGACCATGCCGCTGGAGAAGTCCTTGCCCTGGGCGTAGTTGATGGGGCCGGTGCCGGAGAAGTCCTGGGAGTCGGCGGCACTGCCGGAATCGGAATCGTTGGAGCAGGCGGCCAGGGCGCCCAGTGCCAGGGCACTCAGGGATCCTTGAAGAAATGCTCGGCGAGAATGGCTCGTCATGTTCGTTTTCCTCCTTTGGAAAGCTCGAAGCTGGCGCAGCTGCTGCGCCGTCTCATCACCTCGCCGGAGTACTGGCGGGGCGATGAGCTTTGCCACTGCACAGAAAGATACTCCAGGTGGCTGGGTTGTGTGGCAGTTGTTTCGTACACCTTTGTGATTGCCTGTGCGGCATTTGAAGACGTTGCTCGATGAACCGATCACTCGATGGTGATGGGACTTGATACGGGCGCAGGATCGGCGACGATTCATGACGGGACATGAGCGTCATCGCTCGATTCACGGAGTGCGTGATGAAAGCGAAGGCCCCAATCCATGTGGATTGGGGCCTTCGGTGAGTGCGCCGCCAGGGACTCGAACCCTGAACCCGCTGATTAAGAGTCAGCTGCTCTGCCAATTGAGCTAGCAGCGCTCACGAGGAGGAACATTACCGAACTTCATCGTGTTTGCAAAATCGAGGTGGCAACCGGGTGTACATGGATGTACCTCCAGGACGCCAGAAGCTCCGTGAAAGCCGCTATGACTAGGGCTTTCCTGCGCGTGCCGAGCGAATTCGGCGTTCCCGCAGCTGCTCGATCTCAGGCTTGTCCAGGGGCTCCAGGGTGGTGCCCAGTGATCGCTCCAGGAGAAAATCTGCCAGCTCGGGGTTGCGAGCCAGGATCGGTCCATGCGGGTAGGTGCCGATGACATTGCCCTGAATGGCACCCTCGGTGGTCCTGTCCCCGTTGCCCCACCCGATCTCGACGTCGGCCAGGGCCGTGGCGTCCGTTCCCAGGGTGGTCCACCCGCCGTGGTTCTCGAATCCGGTGACGAGTGATTCGGTGCCGTCGGGCTTCGTCCAGTGATGCAGCACCTCGCCCACGGCTCGTTGTGGTCCGCGACGGGTCTGGACGTCGAGAAGGCCGAGACCCTCGATGATCTCGTCGTGCGCGCCGATGGTGAACGAGGAGCCGCAGATCTGGTAGCCAGCGCACACGGCGAAGAGCACGGCTCCACGATCCAAGGCGGTGAACAGTCCGCCATCTGCCTTGAGTTGGCGCACAGCGGTGATCTGGGCGGTGTCCTCGCCGCCGCCGAGCAGGTAGAGGTCTGCGTCCGTGGGGACCGGCTCGCCGGGTTCGATCATCAGCAGTTCGGCGTCCAGGCCACGCCACTGGAGACGTTTCTGGCACACCACGGCATTGCCGTGATCGCCGTAGATGCCCAGCAGTGACTGGTACAGCAGGACGATCCTGGGGTGGTCGAGGCTCATATGTGTTCTCCCATCCGGCGTAGTTTCTGGAACGGGGTGTAGGTGGCCAGCACGTCGATGGGGTGGGGCTGGTCCCATCGTCCTTGCAGCAGAGGACAGACGAAGACGTCTGACAGGTCCTCGATGACGACGTGGTCGACCCCGGCGTACTCCAGTCGTACTCCCAGGTCCAAGGCCCGTGGTCCGGTGCAGATCACCGTTCGCCCGGCCAGCTGCTCATAGTCGACGTCCCACAGCCAGGAGACGTCCTTGCCATCGGCCGCGACGGCGTCAATGGCGAGGATCAGGGGATCGGAGGTTGCCAGGGGCAGCGACTCCGTCCATCCTGCCGGGTTCTTCGACAGCATGAGGCGGACCAGGACGTCGTTGATGCTGGTCGTGGCATAGCGACCAGCCGGCGAGGAGACCTCGCGCATCCCCAGCAGGGCATCGTAGGGGTCCACTCCCATCTCCGTTGCGGCGGCAAGTGCACAGGTTGCATTGGCAAGGTTGAATGATCCGGGAACGCTGATCTCGAGTTCATACTCGTGGCCGTCCTTGCGCATGGCCTTCCGGTCGTCCACCCACCAGTCGGCCTCGGGCTGGTGCAGCCCGCACTCCTCGCAGCGCCAACCGTTGTCGTCGTGCAGGAGGATCGATCCGCACTGCGGGCACAGCACCGAATCGGCCGTCCAGCGCGGTTTCGTGTCCACCCACACCGTCCGGTGTGCTGCCTGGGCGGCCCACACGATGAGTGGGTCGGCGGCATTGGCGACGACGGTGGGGCCTTCCTCGCCTGCCTCCTCCAGGGCTTCGCGCCATTCTCTCCCCAGGAAGGTCAGCTCATGATTGCGATCGAGTTGGTCGCGGCTGAAATTGAGCAGGACCAGGACACGCGGGTGACCTTGGCGCACCACGTCGGCGACGACTCGTTCGTCGACTTCCAGAATGGCATTTCGTGCCTCCGGGGCCTGCCCCAGGGCAGAGACGATCCCAGCATGCAGATTGGCCCCGTCGGCGTTGGTGACGATGTCATCGGGTTCGATGCCGCGGCTCGCGTGAACCGCGGCGGTGAGGAAATGGGTCGTCGTCGTCTTGCCGTTGGTGCCGGTGACGGCCGCGATCTGGCGTGGCGCGATGAGCTCGGGGAATGCCTGTGGAGCCAGGGCCAGTGTGACCTTTCCCCTGATCGAGGATCCTGAACCCTTGCCGGCAAGACGGGAGGCTGATGCCGCGAGTCGTCCGATCACCAGCGCAGCGCGTAGCCGGAAGGACAGGCTTGGTTGCGGCGGCGCCTGAATCTGGGTGCTTGTCATGAGGTCCATCATCGCAGGCTTGCCGGCTTCATGAATACTCACGTCATGGGTCTGGTGGTTTGGCGGCTTCGTGAAGCGGAAAAGTGTCTCAGGACAGTGGTCATGATGAAGGCTCTCCGGGTGGGTCGAAATGGAGGAAGTGGGTGGCGCCGGGGCTTTGACGCTGTTCATCATACCATGAGATCGAATACATGTTTGACATTTTCGAATAAAAGTTCGATCATGGGGTCATGGCGATCACAGAGCTGTCGGACAACGAGCTGTTGGTACCCCATGTTCCTGCGCTGAGACGTGACCTCATGCTGGAGGGGGATGTCACCGGGCATCCGGTGCATCCTCTGCTACGTCCTCTGTTTCCGGGAGGACTGCGTTCGGAGGCTTACAGCCTCGATGGCGCATCGGACGTGGGCCTGGGGTTGCTCGTCAATGGATGGTGCGGAGTTGTCGGGATGCCGGAGTTGCGAGGTGCCCAGGTGCGACGGTGGGGGGTTGATGCGTCACGACTGGTCATGGTTTCGAGCTCTCGTGGCTGGTTGGCCACCGTCGCTGCTCTCGTGGAGGAGCTGGACGTGATCTATGCCTGTGCGCCGCCCGCCATGTCACTGGAGGCCTCTCGCAGGCTCGCCACCAGACTCAGGGCCCGTCAGTCCACCTTGGTCATCTGCGGGGAGTGGTCCAGCGCGGTCACACACATTGATGTGCGCACCATCGGATGGCGGAAATCGCAACAAGCAGGTCATTCTTCAACGATCCACGAGGTGGAGGTGAGCGTCACGCGGCACCATTGGTCACGGTCGGTGGTACTGGCTCGTGATGACCGCGGAGTGCATGGGATCTCGTCGGAACTGGTCGGAGGGATCCCGTCATGATGGGGAAACCCTTGCATGACCAGGTGGCGAGATGTGGCTGGCCAGGTCATTGTGGCTGGTCAGGCCATGACGGTTCATGGGGCCTGAGGCCGAGGATGATCCGCGGTGTGTACTGGCGATCGGTGTGGATCGGCGATCCGGGGGATGAGTTCGGAAGGGGGTCGGGATCAGATGGGATGGGCCCAAAAGGGATGGGTCCAGATGGGGTGCGGGTGAGCGGACATGCAAAATCCGCGCCGCCCACATGGACGACGCGGATTACCTCGGGGTGGCTAACGGGACTTGAACCCGCGACCCCCTGGACCACAACCAGGTGCTCTACCGACTGAGCTATAGCCACCATGTTCCCGGGTGACCGGGCAACCCCGGTAGCGTAGCGAATTCAGCTCGTGTTGTGCAAGTCGCAGAATCGTCACGCAGCCGAGGCGCAGCGGGGGAGTGGGTTTCCCGGCGTCCCCGTTCGGAGTGGGATCGTTTCGAGTGCGCCCGGGGTGTGCTCGAGGGGCTCAGCCGGCCCGGGGTGTGCTCAATGGGGCCCGGCTGCTGCACCCGGATCAGTGTCCGGCTGAACAGGGACCCGTGTTTGGCTGAACGGAACCAGACCGAGTCGGTGTCCCGATCCCGCTCATGCCACTCCGGAACATTCGTCCGGGTCGCTGTCTCAGTGTCCCGCTCCGGTGAGCAGGCCCTGGTACTTGGCGGCAATCTCCTTGCACTGTTGCGAGTCCGGTCCAGGGGCCGCAACCATGACCGCCTCGCGCCAGAACATGAGTTCCTCGATCGACTCCTGGATGTCGGCAAGGGCCCGGTGATTTCCCTGCTTGGCCGGGGTGTGCTTGAAAGCGGTCGGGTACCAGCGACGTGCGAGTTCCTTGATCGAGGAGACGTCAACATTGCGGTAGTGGACGTAGGCCTCCAGCTCGGGCATGTCCTTGGCCAGGAAGGATCGATCCGTACCGATCGTGTTCCCGGCCAACGGAGCCTTGCGCGGTTCCTTGACGTGGCTGGTGATGTAGTCCATCACCTGCTGCTGAGCGTCTGCCATCGTCGCCCCGGAATCGAGCTCGTCGAGCAGACCCGAGTGGGTGTGCATTCCCCGGACGAAATCGTTCATGTGCTCCAGCCACTGCGGTTCCGGCTTGATGACGACGTCAACTCCCTCGCCCAGTACGTTGAGCTGACTGTCGGTGACGAGCGCCGCCACCTCGATCAGTCCGTCATGGGCCAGATCCAGCCCGGTCATCTCACAGTCAATCCACACCAACATGTCATTCACATGGTCCAGACTAGTTGGTGTGGCTGATTCACGGCGTGGCGCAGGAGCCGATCTCGTGACGTCGGGGATTGCTGGGATACGCGGCAGGGCTGCTGGGAAGCGATGTGGAGGATCGCGGAGGACCAGCGAGGACGGTGTCACGAAAAGTCGATACACTTGACGAGCCGGGCCCGGTAGCTCAGCGGATAGAGCAGCAGCCTTCTAATCTGTCGCGCGTGGGTTCGATTCCCACCCGGGCCGCCACATGACATGCACGACGTGGCACCCCCGCGGTCCATCGTGCACCAGACCATGACCGCCCAGTACGTCCAGCACGTCACGGTGCCGAGCGTCTCGCACACAGCTTGTAGGGTGGGGGCCATGTCTGGCCTGGATCCTGTGCAACCCCGCGACGCCTGGTGGCGTCGTGTCCTGGGCAACCCGTGGACGTGGGCCGTCGTCGTCATGATCGTCCTGTCGATCCTCACACTCGGCGACACGTATTCACTCCTCAGCCGCGACACCACCGTGGAGGTCGAGGGCAAACAACTCGTCTCGCCGGGAATCACCGATCTGTCCTTCAAGAAGGCCATCCACTATGCCTGGCCCACCGCAGCGGTGTGGTCGGCGCTGTTCATCCTGCTCGACCGATACCGCACCAAGCATTTCCCGATCTGGTTCATCGCGTTCTCCTGGGGTGGCTCGGTTGCCTGCTGGGCAAGCATGTACGTCAACACGTGGATGGCCTCGATGCTCTCCGTCGACGGCGGTGTCGACCCGTCTGCCGGAGCTGGCCCGGCAATCTTCTCCGCACCCTTCGTCGAGGAGTTCTTCAAGGCCACGATCCTCTTCATCCTTGCTGCCGTCATCGGCCCCACGTTGACCTCGGCCGTTCAGACCGTGAGCCTGGCCGGATTGTCGGCCATCGGTTTCGCCTTCGTCGAGAACATCGTCTACTACGCTCGAGCCGACAACTACGCCAGCGTCACCATCGACGCAGGAGATCCCGAGGCCGCCCTGAGACAGATGGTCGTACTGCGAGGTGCGCTCACCTCATTCGGCCACCCACTTTTCACCTCGATGACTGCTCTGGGCCTGGCCTTCGGTCTGCGAGCCCGCAGTCGCATCGTGCGCGTCATGGCGCCACTCACCGGTTTCGTCATGGCCGTCATGGGGCACATGGCCTTCAACGGGCTGTCCTCGACCCGCAATCTCGATGAGCTTCGACCGTACTGGTGGGTCAGCGTGACCATCGTCATGATCTTCATCCTCGGCCTGGTACTTCGGTTGGTGGCGGAAGGACGCATGATCGCCCGTCGCCTCGATGATTACGCCGTCATGGGATGGCTTCCCGCGCGAGTCGGAGAGGTCGTCTCCGTTCTGCATCGACGCTGGTGGATCAGTGCCGTCGCCCTGAGTCACGGAATCAGATGCTGGTGGCAGACCTTGACGTATCTACGGCGCACCACCGAACTTGCCTATCTGCGGGATGCGGAGGTTCGTGGCCTTGCAGCGAACTCGACGGCACGGCAGGCCCGTCTGCTCGCCGAGATCCGGGGGCTCTCGGCGATGGCCGTCACCGAATCACGCGGTGCCCGGCTCGTCAAACCACATCTGCCACGGTGGCTGGTGGAGTACTTCCATCCGTCCTCGGGCACGTCGATTCCGGCCATGGGTCGCGAATCGGCCCGGTGAAACCTCACCTCGAGCTGCTGAGGGTGATTCCGGTTTCCGGACCAAGCACGTTTCCTGATCACGGCGCGAGGCCATGTGTGCGGAGGACGAGGTGCAATGACGCCTCGTCAAAGACGGTGATTCGGCGCGAGGTCATGTGCGCAGGGGCGAGGACCGGGACAGAACGTCGCTTCGCCCCGTTCCTCGCAAGGAGAATCGGGGGAGGAGAATCAGAACAGACCCGATACCCTTGGGTACAAGGATCCCCACGCTGATTCTCGTGAAGGTTGTGACGATGGGTACCCAGGAACTGTTGGCCGAGCTGAGCGGGTTGCGCTCCGATCTGGACCAGGTGCGCTTCCCTCTTGACCTGCCACAGGTCGAGACGGCTCGTGCCTCGGCCGAGTCGATTCGTCATCAACTCGATGACTACGTCATCTCGCGTCTGGAGACCATCGACGCCCCGCTGCTGGCCGTCGTGGGAGGGTCGACTGGTGCGGGAAAGTCCACCCTGGTGAACTCCCTGGTGGGTCGGCCGGTCTCCACCCCCGGGGTCATCCGCCCCACGACGATCTCACCGGTACTCGTCCACCATCCTGATGACGCCCAGTGGTTCACCGACAGAAGGATCCTGCCGGGGCTGGTGCGCACCGAACAGTCCACTGGCGACTCGACCAGCGTCCATCTCGTCGCCGAACCCTCCCTGCCACGTGGCCTGGCCCTGCTCGATGCCCCAGACATCGATTCCGTCGTCGCCGCCAATCGTCACCTGGCTGCCCAGCTCCTGCAGGCCGCCGACCTGTGGCTCTTCGTCACCTCCGCCGCGCGATACGCCGACGCCGTTCCGTGGGACTTCCTGCACGAGGCCGCCGGACGCCATGCTGCCGTCGCCGTCGTCTGTGATCGGGTGCCACCGGCAGCCATGCGAGAGGTGCCAGCGCATCTGGGCCAGCTCATGACCTCCCGCGGTCTTGCCGAGTCGCCGCTGTTCGCCATCCCCGAGACCGTCACCGATTCCGAGGGGATGTTGCCCGACCAGGCCATCGCCCCGATTCGCTCGTTCCTGGCCGGGCTCGCCGCCGACCAGGATCAACGTCGTGGCGTCGTCCTGCAGACCCTTGCCGGATCGATTCGGTCCATGTGCGAACGAACCCCACAGATCGCCGACCACCTCGACGACCAGGCCCTCACCCCGCAGCGGTTGCGTACCGACGCCGCCAACCAGTTCGACGAGGCACGGCGCCAGATCTCGGTGCAGTCGGCCGACGGCACCCTGTTGCGCGGTGAGGTGCTGGCACGCTGGCACGAGTTCGTCGGCACCGGTCAGTTCATGCGCGCCATGGAGGAGAAGGTGTCATGGTTGCGCGACCGCGTCGTCGGTGCGATCCGGGGTACGCCGCCCGAGGCCGACAAGGTGAGTGTCGCCGTCGAGTCCGGTCTGGCCGCGCTGGTGCGCTCCGAGACCGATGCCGCAGCAGAACGTGCCGTCGGTGCGTGGGACTCCTCACCAGCTGGCCGCGCCGTCCTGCAGTACTCCTCCGACCAACTGGGACGGGTACAGCCCGATTTCGACGACCGCGTGGAGCGGGTCATCCGTGACTGGCAGGGTGACGTCATGGAGCTGGTCGCGGGGGAGGGGATGAACAAGCGCTCCCGAGCCAGGTTCATGGCCCTGGGCGTCAACGGTGTCTCGGTGGCCCTCATGATGCTCGTCTTCGTCCACACCGGCGGGCTCTCGGGTGCCGAGGCCGGTATCGCTGGTGGGTCAGCGGTCGTCGCCCAGCGACTGCTCGAGGCGATCTTCGGTGACGACGCGGTACGCAAGCTTGCCGACATGTCCAAGGATGCGCTCGACGAGAGGGTTGCCCAGGTCGTCGATGCCGAGGCGGCACGCTTCGACGATGCCTTGGCGGACTTCGACGTGCCCACCCAGGTGGCGGACCAGCTTCGGTCCCGGGTGGCCGCGATCATCGACGTGCTCACCAGCGCAGACCTCGACGTGTCCCCTTCCACGGCTCAGCTGGGTACCGCGCCTGACTCGACACAGTCCGCTACCCCCATTGCTCGTTCCCGACAGGAGGAGACACGCCCCGAGCTCCCAGACTCCCGGGTGCCCGAGGACCAGGATGGGCGCACACGTGAGGAGGAGCGCTGATGGCCTTTCGACGCCGGGACCTCACCGATGAGGTCCGAGATCTCGACCGAGCGGTCGATCTGTGCCGAGGGCGCATCGATGATGACGTGCAACGACGTGCCCAGGCGGTCACCCACCACGCAGATCAGCGTCTCGCCTTGTCAGGGGGCTACACGGTGGTGGCCTTGGCAGGAGCGACGGGGTCGGGCAAGTCCAGCACCTTCAACGCGCTTGCCGGCCATGAGTTCGCCGAACCGGGGATTCGTCGTCCAACGACCTCACAGGCGCTGGCCGCCTACTGGTCCGACGTACCACCGACGCAGTTCCTCGACTGGCTCCAGGTGACACGCCGGGTCCAGGTGCCCGAGAGGGGCGCGTTCGACGGGCTCGTCCTGCTCGATCTTCCCGATCACGATTCCACCGAGGTATCGCACCAACTGGAGGTTGACCGTCTCATCACGATGGTCGATCTCATGGTGTGGGTCGTCGACCCGCAGAAGTACGCCGATGCCGCCCTGCATGACGGATACCTGCGTGGTCTGTCCAGCCACAGCGCGGTGATGACGGTGGTGCTCAACCAGATCGATCGACTCACCGGCGAGCAACGCACCTCATGCATTCGTGACCTGCGCCGCATCCTGGACGACGAGGGGCTGATCAAAACCGAGATCCTGCCGGTGTCCACGGTGACCGGGGAAGGCATGGATCAGCTGCGCCAGCACCTTGCCGAGGCGGTGTCGAGCCGGACTGCCATGGCGAACCGGCTCGAGGCCGACATCTCTCGGGTGGCCCAGCAGATGCGTGGTCAGGTCGGCGATGGCGGTGCCACGACCGTGTCTGGTCGGCAGGCCGACGAGCTGCTGGACTCCCTGTGCCTGGCTGGCGGTGTTGACGTGGTCGTCGATGCCGTCACCGATGCCACTCGGCGCCGGGGAATCGCTGCCACCGGGTGGCCTGTCGTGTCCTGGTTGGTGAAGTTGCGTCCGGACCCACTGCGCAGGCTGCACCTCACGGCGGGCAGCAGCTCGGATCGGGGGAGGCGCAGGACGATGCGGGCAGCCAGGAAAGACATCGAGCCTATCGACGTGCAACGTACCGCACTGCCGTCGCGATCCGGGGTGGCCTCGGCCAAGGTCGACAATGCCCTGCGTGCCATGTCCGACGACGTCAGCCTTGGCCTGCCTCAAGGCTGGGCGCAATCGGTGCGCCGTGCAACGACTGCGCATCGCGACGATCTGGCCGATGAGGTTGACCGGGCGATTGCCACCACCGATCTGGGCATGGGTGAGGGACTCTGGTGGCACCAGATCATTCGTGTGCTGCAGTGGCTCCTCATCATCATGGTGGTCGTGGGCCTGGGATGGCTTCTTGTCGATCTGGTCCTGGCATATCTGCAGATGCCTCCCCTTCCCGCAGTGAGGTGGCACCGATTCCCGATGCCCACGTGCCTGGTCGTGGCAGGAGCTGCTTGCGGTGTGGTCGTGGGGCTGGTGAGCCGGGCTGCGGTGGAGGTGTCGGCACGGCATCGCGGCCACACGGTGCGGGCGCGCCTTGTCGATTCCGTCGAGGAGGTCGCCGAGCGGCTCGTCATTGCCCCGGTGGAGGATGAGTTGCATCGGCGCAACGAGGCTCGAGGGGTACTCAGGAAACTGTGAGTCATGGCGGGAAGGCCCCACAACATATGACCCGTGCAGCAGGTGGCCTGTGCAGCGGGTGATACGTGCAGCAGCTGAGGCTGGTTGTCCACAACCGCCGTGCTGCGAACCGTCCGCTGTCCACAGATGTGAGTGCCCGTGTCCGGTTCTCGCTCGCCACCACGACAACTGGTGATGAGTGGAGAGGAGCTCACATGGATGCCAATGTCTCGTTCAGTGGAAACCTGGGTACCGACGTCGACTACGTCGAGGGGAGGGGATGGTGTGCCGCGCGTTTTCGCGTGGCGCACACTCCCAGGCGTCTGGTCGATGGAACATGGGTCGACGGCAACACCACATGGTTGACGGTACGTACCAGCGGTCGGCTGGCTAGGAATTGCCGCGACAGTCTCGTCAAGGGTGACCCCATCATCGTCTCAGGGCGTCTGCGCACCAAGGTGTGGCGCGATTCCGACGACAAGGAACACGAGAGTCTGGCCATCGTCGCCTCATCGGTGGGGCACGATCTGGCTCGCGGATGTTCTGAATTTCGACGTGTGACGCGTGATGGCTCCAGCAGTGCCTCGGATGTCGCCAGGACTGCGACCGACGGTACGGATGGTGGAATCACGATGTTGGACAGTGCGAGGACCGGTGAGCAGGAGATGGCTCCCTCGTCGCTCATGGCTGCGGCGAGCTGAGACCATCGGGGCGCTGCCAGGTACTCGTGGTCCAGGGGTGAGGCTTCGGGACGTACCAACGTCAGTAGTGGTGTGAATGGCACTGGTGTGGGGTCATCCCCGTGTGCGGGAGATGGGGGCGAGCCGGGGGAATGCTCCCTGCATCAAGGTCATCCCCGTGTGCGGGCGAGGGGAGTGAGATCAGTGGCCTAACATGTGCACGGCTGGCATACTTGCCAGCGGTTGTGCAGGCCGTTGCGCGACCTTGTCCATCCTGAAGGAGAGTGTCAATGGCGGAGTTCATCTACACCATGCACAATGTGCGCAAGGCGGTGGGCGACAAGGTCATTCTCGACAATGTCACCCTGTCGTTCTTCCCCGGCGCCAAGATCGGCGTCGTGGGCCCCAATGGTGCGGGTAAGTCCACCATGCTCAAGCTCATGGCCGGCCTCGACAAGCCAAACAATGGTGACGCGGCACTGGCCAAGGGTGCCACGGTGGGCATCCTGTTGCAGGAGCCCCCGCTCACCGAGGACACCACGGTGCGCGAGAACGTCGAGGAGGCAGTGAGCGACGTCAAGCAGAAGCTTGATCGCTTCAACGCAGTCTCGGCTGCCATGGCCGATCCGGACGCCGACTTCGATGCGCTCATGGCTGAGATGGGCGAACTGCAGACTGAACTCGACAACACGAATGCCTGGGATCTGGACACTCGTCTCGAGCAGGCGATGGATGCCCTGCAGTGCCCGCCCGGTGACACTCCGGTCAACGTGCTCTCCGGTGGAGAGCGGCGTCGCGTGGCCCTGTGCAAGCTCCTGTTGGAGCAGCCGGACCTGCTGCTGCTCGACGAGCCCACCAACCACCTTGATGCCGAGTCGGTGAACTGGCTCGAGGGGCACCTCAAGACCTATCCGGGTGCCGTGCTCGCCGTCACCCACGATCGCTACTTCCTCGACAATGTCGCGGAGTGGATCTGCGAGGTCGACCGCGGTCAACTGCACCCCTATGAGGGCAACTACTCCACGTACCTGGACACCAAACGTCAGCGACTGCAGATCGAGGGCAAGAAGGACGCCAAACGCGCTAGGATCCTCGAGAAGGAGCTGGAGTGGGTACGTTCCTCGCCCAAGGCACGGCAGGCCAAGAACAAGGCTCGCTTGGCTCGTTACGAGGAGCTGGCTGCCGAGGCCGAGCGCAACCGCAAGATCGACACCGCCGAGATCAACATTCCACCGGGTCCGCGTCTGGGCAATGTCGTGCTGGAGGCCGACAAGCTGTGCAAGGGATTCGGTGACCGAGTCCTCATCAAGGATCTCTCGTTCACCTTGCCGCGCGCTGGGATCGTTGGTGTCATTGGCCCCAACGGCGTCGGCAAGACGACCTTGTTCAAGACGATCGTCGGTCTGGAGGAGCTCGACTCGGGCAGCCTCAAGGTGGGCGAGACCGTCCAGTTCTCCTACGTCGACCAGAATCGTGCCGGCATCGACCCCGGCAAGAATCTGTGGGAGGTCGTCTCGGACGGTCTGGACTACATCAAGGTCGGCAACTTCGAGGAGCCGTCGCGCGCCTACGTGGCCAGTTTCGGGTTCAGGGGCCCCGATCAGCAGAAGCTCGCCAAGGTACTCTCCGGTGGTGAGCGCAACCGGCTGAACCTGGCCCTGACCCTCAAGCAGGGCGGCAACGTCCTCCTGCTTGACGAGCCCACCAACGACCTCGACGTCGAGACCCTGTCCAGCCTCGAGGACGCCCTGCTCGATTTCCCCGGCTGCGCCGTGGCCATCAGCCACGATCGTTGGTTCCTCGACCGCGTCGCCACCCACATCCTCGCCTGGGAGGGTGAGGACGAGGACGGGACCCCGCGCTGGTTCTGGTTCGAGGGCAACTTCGCCGACTACGAGGCCAACAAGATCGAACGCCTCGGACCGGAGGCAGCCCGTCCACATGCCTCGCGACACCGTCGTCTCATGCGTGACTGAGGATTCCACGCCTGGACGCGTGGTGCGCTCGAGGGCGGGGCGGCGAGCTCCTCGACCTGGGCACCATGCCAGCTTGGACGCGTGGCCCGTTCGGGACGGATGGTGCTTCCCGGGGTGGGACGACATGTCGGCCCACCCCGGACTCGTCCCTTCCCGGATCGGCTGGTGTGATCTCTCCTCGGTGTGACCCATCGGATCGTAGGGCGGACGCCGCCCCGTCCCGGTCTCCTGCCACAGCGGAATCTCGCACTGACCACGATGCGCAATTTGTGTGCCGAAGACGTCGATCCAGCTCAGCGGGATTCTCGGACTGATCCACCGCTGGGACACGTCGGAAAAGGGCCCCGTCCCCCGTGGTGCCCCGACCTGCGTGGAGCCCAGTCCCGCATGGAACCATCAGATCCTTGCACCGGGCATGGAGGATGTCGTGGGTGGAGTCCCCGTCCCGCGTGGAACCGTCACTGTGGCAGGTGTGAGGCCAACAGCTCCGCCAGGGTGAGGGCACGTCGCCCGGCCAGCTCCGAGGTCTGACGTCGGCACGAGAAACCGTCGGCCAGGATGATCGCCTCGGGGCCAGCCTCCTCGATCGCTGGTAGCAGGTCGTGTTTCGCCACGGCCACCGAGAACTCGTAATGGCCCTTCTCGACACCGAAGTTGCCGGCGTAGCCGCAGCATCCACCGACGACTCGCAGCTCGGCACCGGCAGCTCGCAGCAGCTCGGCGTCCGGGCCGAAGCCCAGCACCGAGGCGTGATGACAGTGTGGCTGGGCCACGACGACATGTCCGGCCAACGACGGCGGTGTCCACCGGGCGGCCTGCAACATCTCCGCCAAGGTGTGAACATTGCGTGCGACCGCCTCGGTGCGAGGATCGTCACCCACCAGGTCCAGGGCGTCCGAACGCCACACCGCAGTGCACGACGGCTCCACACCAACCACCGGGATCCCGGCCTCGGCCAGCGGACCCAGCACGTCCAGCGCCGCGCGCAACCGGCGCCGAGCCGTGTCCAGCTGGCCGGTCGTGATCCACGTCAACCCGCAGCACGCCTCGTCGGTGAGCACCTCGGGGGCATAGCCGGCGTTCGCCAGCACCGCCACCATCGCTGCGAGGTCGCACCCCTCCAGACGATCGGAGAACGAATCCACCCAGATGACGACTCGTCCGTGCGGGGCCTGTCGTCCGTGCGGGGCCTGGGAGACGTCCCGTCCGGAACGGACCGCCTGGGCAGAGCTCGTGCGATGCTCAGGGGGCATCTCGCGGCGTACCGAGCGTCGGAACCGGGGGAGTGGCCGTCGCTGGTCCACCCCGGCCACCCACCGCGCCAGGCGAGTGATCGGCGGCACTGAGAGCACGGCATTGGCCGTGCGTGCCAGTCCGGGGATGGCATCCATCATGCGTTCCCACCGTGGCAGCTGCCCCATCGTCCAGTGCGAACGAGGACGCAGGCGGTGCCGATACTTCTCGTACAACACCCGCGAGCGGTACCTGGCCATGTCTGTCCCGGTGGGGCAGTCGCGGGAACATCCCTTGCACGCCATGCACAGATCCAGGGCCTCGGCCACCTCAGGTGAGTTCCACCCGTGCACCAAGGTGCCGTTGACCATCTCCTGGAGCACCTTTGCCCGGCCACGGGTGGAGTCCTTCTCCAGGCCGGACGCCTGGTGGGACGGGCACATCACCCCGCCAGCCCCGGAATTGTCGGCGATGCACTTGCCCACGCCGGTGCACTGGTGCACGGCTGCGGCGAAGTCGGGATGGCTCAGGGTCAGCGGTGAGGTGCGGGCCTGGTGCACCCGGATGTTCTCCTCCACGGGATGCGGATCCACCAGCACACCCGGATTCATGATGTTGTGCGGGTCGAAGATGTGCTTGATACCGGCGAACAGGTCCAATGCCTCGGGGGAGTACATCGTCGGCAGCAGGGCGGAGCGGGCCCGCCCGTCACCATGCTCACCAGACATCGAACCGCCGTGACTGGCCACCAGCTCGGCTGCTGCCGTGACGAACTGCTTGTAGCGTGCCGGGCCGTCCGGCTCGTCCAACGGGTAGTCGATGCGACAGTGCACGCACCCTTCACCAAAGTGGCCGTAGGGCAGTCCGTGCAGGTCGTACTCGGCGAGCAGGCGGTCGAAGTCGCGCAGATAGGCTCCGAGCCTCTCCGGTGGGACGGCGGCATCCTCCCAGCCGGCCCAAGCCGGTTTCTCCAGTGAGACGCCTGCCAATCCGGCTCCGTCGGCCCGGATCCGCCACAGTGCGGCAGCCTCGCGTTCGTCGGTGACCACCCGCCCGTCAAGCGCGTTCGATGCCGAGACCAGGGCGTTGGCGTCCCGGCGAGCCTGGGCATTCGAGTCAGCCCGCAGTTCCACGAAGATCCAACCGTCCCCGCGGGGCAGATCGGGGACGGGCTTGCCGGATCGGGCGACGACCTCGACGATCCGGCGACCGAATCCCTCACAGGCCACCGGGCGGAACGGCAGCAGGGTGGTGATGGCGTCGGCAGCCTCGGCCATCGAGGCGTATCCCAGGGCCACCGTGATGCTGCACGGACGCTCCGCCACCAGGGACACGCATGCCTCGGTGACGATACCCAGGGTCCCCTCGGTGCCTGCAATGAACTTGGCCATGTCGCGGTGGTTCTCCGGCAGCAGGTGTTCCATGGAGTAGCCGGACAGTTGCCTGGAGAAGGAACCGAACTGGGTGCGAATCGTGCCCAGATTCCTCTCGACGAGGGCGCTGACGCGTTCACTGGCCCAGTCACTCGACGCTGCGGCGGCCAGATGCTCGACCTCACCGCCGGCGATGACCAGACGGGCACTCTCGATCGTGTCCGCGGTACGACCGTATGCCAGGGCACGCGGTCCACAGGCGTTGTTGCCGATCATGCCACCGATCGTGCACCTGCTCGAGGTGGAGGGATCCGGCCCGTAACGCAGGCCAAGCGGTCGCAGCACTCGTTGCAGCTGTTCCTGGACCACTCCGGGCTGCATCCGGACACATCTGTGCTCGACGTCGACGTCGGTGATCTCGTCCATTCCCGACAGGTCGACGATGATCCCCGGGCCCACGGCGTTGCCGGCGCAACTGGTACCTGCTCCGCGTGAGGTGATTGGCAGACCCACCGCTGAAGCAGTTTGGCACAGGGCACGCACCTGAGCCTCGTCATGCGGATGCACCACCGCTGCAGGTACGACGCGGTAGATCGACGCATCCGAGGAGTACAGGGCACGTGCCAGACGTGAGTCGTCAACCTGGATGTCGGGATCTAGGTGGCGCAACTCTGCGCGAAAATCAGCCAACTGTTCGGTGTGGGATGCGGTTGCTGTCATGACGGAAGTCTGGCACGACGGTGGCAGGGGGCGTCCGTCCGACCGTCATGAGACCGTTGCCTCAGGTCGGCATGGCTGTGGTGTACGGTACCTTGTTCTGGACACGTCACGGCCGAGGTCGACGATGGAATTCCCGTCCGGCCTGGGCGTCGAACAGGTCACGACACGATTTCAGACACGTCGGCACGTTGCACGCCGTGACGTCGACCCCAGCCCTCGGCTGGGTCTCACCCAGCTGTCAGATCTCGGCTGTGAGGATGGCCTGCATGACCCGCCCGACGGCATTGAGGTCCTCGGGATCGACGATGTCGATGAGGATTCTGCGCATGGCGCGGATGTGATGAGGTGTTGCCTGTTCCACCACGGCCTGGCCGCGCTCGGTGATGCTCGCCGCGACACCACGGCGATCGTGTGGATCGGCGGTGCGGCTCACCAGACCGTCGACCTCCATGCGCGAGATCGTCTGGACGAGGCAGGATCGGTCCTGCCGCACCAGATCTGCCAGGGTGGTCATGCTCAATCGTCCCTCGGGAGCCGTGGAAAGATTCGCGAGGATCTCGTACTGGGTGAAGTCCAGCCCGTCGAGGCGTAGCTGCTCGTTGAGGTAGGAGGCCAGGCGGTGGGTGCCGGCCAGCCAGCTGCGCCAGATGAGTTCTTCCTCGGCACTCAGCGCCGGTACCGTGTCGGTCGTCCCCTGCCCGGGTGAGGACATGCTCTGTGCCGAGTCGGTCTCGGCCGCCTCGGCGCCGAGATTTCCCCGTGACTCAGGTGTCGATTGCATACCACCCAGCGTATTGGATGTGGATTGCGCAGGGTATATCCTTCGGTGAACTTTGGAGGAAAATTATTCTCACATCGGCAGAACCGAGTCGTGTTCTGTAGGTATTCTGCAAGCAGGATTGGAGCCGTTGTCGGAAGTCTCCAGCCGTGGATGCCCTATCGTGAAGGCTCGTTGGCATCCCACGTCCGGGAAGGATATCGCAGGGTATGAGTCTGCAAGAGGAGCTGTCCGCTGCTGCTGCCCAGAATTTCGGGGCCATCCTGGATCGCCAGGCCGACGCGCACCCCGATCACGTGGCATTCCTCACTCCGGTCGGGGGGTCCGATGAGCCCAACGAGTGGGTTCCGCTGACCTTTGCCCAGTTTCGCCGGCAGGCCCATGACGTCGCCGCCGGCCTGCTGAGCCTGGGGCTGGGACGCCAGGACCGAGCAGCGATCATGTCGGGGACTCGCATTGAGTGGATCCTGGCCGACATGGGCATTTCATGTGCCGGTGGTGCCACGACGACGATCTACCCCAATTCCGGGCCGCAGGAGGCCTGCTACATCCTCGCCGACTCCGAGTCCAGCGTGCTCTTCGTCGACTCCTCGGCCAACCTTGCCAAGGCGTTGGGCAATGATGACGTCGACGAGCACCTGCGTCACATCGTCATCTTCGATGATGATCGCCAGTTGAACCACGTCGACGACGACCGCGTCATCACCATGGATGAGCTTGTCGCCATGGGGCGGCGTGCCCTGGCCCAGGACCCGGATCTGGTACGTCGCACCATCGACGCGATCCAGCCCAGTGACCTAGCCACGATCATGTACACCTCCGGGACCACCGGGACCCCCAAGGGAGTGGAGATCGAACATCGCTCCTGGACGTACATGGGCGCCGCATGGAAGCACGGCGACTTCCTGCACCTGGGAGACACCCACCTGCTGTGGCTGCCGCTCTCCCATGCCTTTGGGAAGTGCCTGTTGGCCATCTGCTTCGAGATCGGGATCTGCCAGGCGGTCGAACCGAGGATTTCGCGTCTTTCCCGCAGCCTCAAAGAGGTCAAACCATTTGTTCTGTGCGGTGTTCCGAGAATCTTCGAGAAGATCCGCTCGGGCGTCATGACGCAGTTCCCGGCTGGACGATTGAAATCCATGATTTCCCGTTGGGCCTTCGCCGTGGGAAAGGAAACCACTGCCTATCGGTTGGGCAGGAGAAGAATGCCACCCCATCTTGCGATCAAGCACCGCATTGCGGATCGGCTCGTCTTCTCCCGGTTGCGAGCCGGGCTGGGCGATGTCAAGTTCATGATCTCCGGTGGCGCCAAGCTGTCTCCCCAGGTGCAGGAATGGTTCTACTCGGCTGGAATCCCCATCGTCGAGGGATACGGTGCCACCGAGATGTGCGCCGTGGCGTTCTTCACCCCTCCCGAGAACGTACAGTTCGGCACGGCCGGCCCGGTCTGCCCCGGCAATGAGACGAGAATCGCCGAGGACGGCGAACTGCTCGTCAGAGGGCCCATCGTCGCACGCGGCTACCACCACCTGCCGGAACTCACCGCCGAGGCATTCGAGAATGGCTGGTTCCACACGGGTGACATCGGCGAGTTCGACGAGCAGAACAATCTGTACATCACCGACCGCAAGAAGGACCTCATCAAGACCTCTGGGGGAAAGTATGTTGCCCCCCAGAAGGTGGAGGCTTCGCTGGCGGCGAACATCCCATTGCTCTCCCAGGCTGTCGTCCTGGGAGAGGGGCACAAGTACATCGTCGCCCTGCTGGCCCTGGAGGAGAGGGCGGTTCTGCGGTGGGGACGTCGGCACGGAAAGTCCCGGGCCACCTATGCCGACCTCATTCGTGACCCGGAGCTCATCGCCGCCATGCAGGCTGGCGTCGATCGTGCCAATACCCGCCTGGAGCGCTGGGAGACCGTCAAGAGGTTCGCCATCCTCGACTACGACATGTCCAACAACAAGGATCTGGTGACGACGAGCCTCAAGGTGCGCCGTTCCGTCGTCGCCCAGCAGTTCCGTGACCTGTACGAGTCGCTCTACGAGACCGACGAGACCACTGCCTGAGCACACGCGTATCCTCAACCTCGCCAGCAGAACCGACGAGAAGGAGTCAAGGTGTCGTCAACTGGGCCGGTGAGAGTCGAGATTCCGCTGCGATGGTCCGACATGGATGCCCAGGGACACGTCAACAATGTGCGTATCTGGGAGCTGGTGCAGGAGGCCCGCAACCAGGCATTCATCCCCACCGAGGCTGCCCCGATGCTCGACAGTGGCATGGTGGTGGCCAGTCAGCGCGTCGAATTCGTGCAGTCCTTCGTCGTCGACGAGGAGCCGCTGCTGGTGGACGTGTGGTGCTCGACGGTGGGTGCGGCTCGAATCATCATGGAGTATGCGGCCCATCATCGCGGCACCAAGGTGGCGCGGGCCCTCACCGAGTTGTGCCCGTTCGACTTCGTTGCCGGCCGGTTGCGTCGCATGTACTCCCAGGAGAAGTCGGCGATGCTGGCCATGTCGGCCCCGGCCACGTCATGGCCGGCCCTGCCCGTGGTCGACGTGGCCGGGCGGACCGATGCGAATGACGTCGTCACCGTGCCGATTCGCTGGTCGGACGTCGACCGGTACGGGCACGTCAACAATGTGTCCCTGGCGGGGTACCTGCAGGAGGCGCGCATCCTGGCCACCACGGCGTGGTCACCGGCGATGAGGCGTGCAGGGGAGAATCTGTGGGTGGTGGCCCGGCAGGACGTTCGCTACGTCCGCCAGCTGCATCCCAGCACACAGCAGTGTCGAGTGCACACCGGGCTTGTCAGGTTGGGAACCTCCTCGATCACCCTGGCTGCCTCGGTGGAGGCACACGGTGACACCATCCTCAACTCGGCGGCAGTGCTGGTGTGCGTTGATCGTGCCACCGGCCGGGCAACCCCCATCGCGGAGGAGACGAGGCAGGTACTGGCGGCACACCTCGTCGCCCGGCCCTGAGCCCCCAGTCCGTCAGGACCCGGTGGACCCGCCGTCACGACCCGATGGACTCGCCGTCACGACCCGGTGGCCCGGCAGTTCTGGGAGTCTCAGGTACGCCCCCTGAACCCTCCAGAGGCACTGCACGGCCTGGATCGGCACGGCACCGTCCAGAAGCAGCACTGTGTCGTCCAGGATTCGCACCGTGCGGGACCAGCATGTGCGTCGCCCGTGGCGGATGCGCAAGGCAAGGGACCTCAGAGTCGCACCCAGGCGGCAGCGTCGCGGGGCAGCAGGCCGTCGGTCAGGGGGATCGACGAGATGATGATCGTGTCGGTGTCCAACGGTACTGGGGCGGTACCGAAATTCACGACGCACCGCAGCCCGGCCCCACCTCGTGAGTCCGCACCACGCTGGGACCCCGACGCGGGCTCCGGGAGCGTTGGCTCGCGTCGGAACGCGATGACGTGCCCGGCGACCCCGGCCAGGGCAGGCCAACTCGTCTCGTCCTCCCAGACCATTCGGCCTGCTCCCAGGGCCGGGTTCTCCCGTCGCTCGGCGAGGACGGCACGGTAGAGGCTCAGGGTTGAGTTCGCGTCCTGGTCCTGGGCCGCCACGGTGAGCTCGGCCCAGTGATCTGGCATTGGCAACCAGGTGCCGGAGGTCGTGGACCACCCATAGGGGGCCTGCCGATCGCCCCAGGGGATCGGCACCCGGCAGCCGTCCCGGCCGCGATCGACATGCCCGGAACGCTGCCAGGTGGGGTCCTCGATACGGTCGGTGGGTACCTGCACCTCGTCAAGGCCAAGTTCCTCGCCCTGGTACACGTAGGCGCCGCCGGGCAGGGCCATCTCCAGCAGCAGGGCTGCCCGTGCTCGACGCCGTCCCAGATCGACGTCGGAGGGCATCGCCTTGGTGGCGATGTCGTCGAAATCCTCCGGATGTCGGAAGTCGATTCCGGTGACGGGTTTGCCATATCTGGTGGCAGGGCGAATGACGTCGTGGTTGCCGATGACCCAGGTGGCCGTGCTCGCATCGACGTGATCGCCCCCGCGAGGCCGAGCCACGTCGTCCATGCTGCCGAGCCCGGCAGCCTGCTCGTCGTTGCTGGAACCGGTGCGGGCGTGAGCCGCCAGACAACCGTCGATGACCCACCGCAGGGAGTCTGCGTCCCAGGCGGACTGCAGGAACTCGAAGTCGAAGCTCATCTGGAACCGGTCCGGGGCGAGGAACTGCACGAGCCGGTCATGGGGCAGGTACGCCTCGGCGACGAAGACTCGCTCCCCGCCGGGGGTGTCGGCGTATTCCCGGGCGATGGCACGCCAACGACGCTGGACCTCTGCCAGACCAGGCTGGTCCCACATTGGATTGTCGATCGACTTGTCGAGGGTGCCACGACCGGTTCTCGGATCGATCGGCACGTCCGGCAGGCTCATGTCCTTGACGAGGGCGTCCGCCACGTCGACACGGAATCCGTCCACCCCACGATCGAACCAGAACCGCAGGATCCGGTCGAACTCGGCACGTACCTCCTCGTTGTCCCAGTTCCAGTCCGGCTGGCCGGGATCGAAGAAGTGCAGGTACCACTGGCCGGGTCTCCCGTCCGGCTCGACGACGCGCTGCCAGGCCGCACCGCCGAAGACCGACGGCCAGTTGTTGGGTGGCAGCTCACCGTGTGCACCGGTGCCGTCACGGAAGACGAACCGGTCGCGCATGGGGTGGCCCGGCCCACCGGACACGGCCTCGCGGAACCACGGGTGCTGTGACGAGCAGTGGTTGGGCACCAGGTCGATGAGCACCCGCAGTCCCTTGGCGTGCGCAGTGCTGATGAGGGTGTCGGCATCGTCCAGGGTGCCGAAGTCGGGGTGGATGTCGCAGTAGTCCGCGACATCGTAGCCACCGTCGACCATGGGGGAGGGGTACCACGGGCTGATCCAGATGGCATCTGCTCCGAGGCTCACGACGTGGTCCAGATGACTGGTGATGCCGCGCAGATCACCGGTGCCGTCACCATCGGCGTCGAAGAAACTACGCGGGTAGATCTGGTAGACGACGGCCGAACGCCACCACGGCTCGGCGTCGGTGCCCGTGGGGCCAGGACGTTCTCCTGGCTCGGGGGTGATGCCGATCTGGCTGGCACGCGACGAGGTCGGGGTGGACATGTGACTCCTCATGGGTTCGATGGTGGATGCTGCGAGCTGGTCGGTGGTGCTGTGCAGTTGGCCAGCACGGAGCAGCCGGACCGGCCAGGCGTCAGCCGCGTGCGCCGCTGGCGTTCTGGCAGTGCAGGGCACGCTCTGCCATGTCGGCCCGTTCCAGCAGCACGCGCAGCACCGTGCTGTTCAGCTCGGCATCACGCATCCATGAGTACAGCCCGTCCAGCCAGGCCCGGTCGGCCAGCGTCGCCGGGAAGAGGAAGGTCAGCGCATTCTGCACCTGGGCGTGACCGGCGTTGGCCCACTGCCCCTGCCCGGTGCTGATCTGCTCACACAGTTGCAGGTACTTGGCGGCGTAGGGCTCCAGCAGGTCCTCTTGGCCAGGTTGGATGAAGCTGCGAGTGATGTGCCGGTAGGTCTCGTTGGGCACCGTCGGGTCCTCGGTGGCGAGGTGCCACGCGGCGGCCTTGAGGTCGGCGTCCGCAGCGGCCGAACGAGCCGAGGCGGCCTCCTCGGCTCCCGCACTGGTGCCATCACGCTGCTGCTCGGCAGCGATGAGGGCCTCGTCGGCCGCACCGAGGCGGGCCAGCGCGATGAGGACACGCCAGCGCACACCTTGGTCCACGGTGAGCCCTTCGGGCACCTCCTCGTCAGCCAGCCAGCCCTGCAACACCTCGACAGCCTCGGGACCGGCAGCGTCGATGAGACCATTGGCCAGCGCCACCTGACGGTCTGATCCGGGCTCGGCACCCTTGAGCTGTGCGGCGAGGCTCGACACCAGGGCCATGCGGGTGTCCTTGCGCACCGACGCGGCGGCAAACCGCTCGGTGGCCATGGTCGCCTGGGCGGCGAGGGCCTGCATCGCAGTGAGGTCGGTCTCCGAACCCAGGCCAGTGGTCACGAGACGTACGTAGTCCTGGGCCGTCATCTCACCGTCCCGGCACATGTCCCATGCCGAGGCCCAGCACAGGGCGCGGGCCAGCGGGTCGGTGATGGCGTCGATGTGTGCCTCCAAGGTTGCCAGGGAGACGTCGTCCAGCCGCACCTTGGCATAGGTGAGGTCACCGTCGTTGAGCAGGACGAGGTCGCCACGGTGGTGGCCGACCAGGGCCGCGATGGGGGTGCGCTCGCCGTGGACGTCCACTTCCAGACCGTCGGTACGCACCAGGGCACCATCGCGCAGGGAGTAGATGCCGATCCCCATTCGGTGGGTGCGCAGCACGGGGAACCGTTCGGAGGCACTCTGCACCACGTCGAACCGAGTGAAATTGCCCTGGGCGTCGACGTCGAAGTCAGCCTGCATGACGTTCACGCCCGGGGTCTTGAGCCAGGTGTCGGTGAAGTCGGAGAGGTCTCGTCCGGAGGCGTCGTGCAGCTTGGTGAGCAGGTCGGCGAGCTCGGTGTTGCCGAATTCGTGTGCGACGAAGTACTCGTGCACCCCGGCAAGGAAGTTCTCCTGGCCGACGAAGGCCACCAGCTGCTTGAGGGTCGATGCGCCCTTGGCATAGGTGATGCCGTCGAAGTTCTGCTCCACGGCGTCCAGATCGACCATGTCGGCTGCGATCGGGTGCGTGGTGGGCAGCTGATCCTGGGTGTAGCCCCACGTCTTGCGCTGGTTGGCGAACGACACCCACGGGTCCTCCCCACCGTCCTGGGCGCTGATGACGGCGCGGCAGTGGTAGGAGCACCACTCGGCGAAGGACTCGTTGAGCCACAGGTCGTCCCACCACTTCATGGTGACGAGGTCGCCGAACCACATGTGTGCCAGCTCGTGCAGGATCGTCACGTCGCGGTTGAGGTGGGCTGCCGACGTCACCCGGGAACGGAACAGGTACTCGTCGCGGTGGGTGACGCACCCAGCGTTCTCCATGGCACCGGCATTGAACTCGGGCACGAACGACTGGTCGTACTTCTCGAAGGGGTAGGCATAGTCGAACTCGGACTCGTAGACGTCGAACCCGCGCTGGGTGATGTGACGAATGCGATCGGCGTCCAGATGCTCCTTGAGCGACTGACGGCACAGGATGTCGGCCCCCAGCTCACCCTTGGTGGAGGTGATGGTGCCGTGGTCGACGTGGTACTCACCGGCGACCAGGGCGGTGAGGTAGGTGGCGATCGGCACGGTGGGGGCGAAGCTCCACCTGCTCATGCCGTCGTACGGGCCATCCTCGGGTTCGGGGGTGGGGGAGTTCGACACGACGACCCAGTGACTCGGCGCGATGACCTGTAGTGCGAAAGTTGCCTTCTGGTCCGGCTGCTCGAAGGTGGCGAACATGCGACGGGCGTCGGCGGTCTCGAACTGACTGTAGAGGTACACCCGCTCGTCGGCGGGGTCGACGAAGCGGTGCAGCCCCTCGCCGGTGTGGGAGTAGCGGCACAGCGCGATGATCGTCAGGCAGTGCTCGCCGGCCTCGACGCTGATGGGGTAGCGGTTGCCCTGGTGCGCGGCCGGGTCCAGTGGTACCCCGTCCAGGACGACGGCGTACACCCCGTCCGCGACGAGGTCGACATGGGTCTGGCCCCCGGTGCTGGAGAATGAGATCGTGGAGGACGACACGAAGGTGCCGGTCGGATCGGCCAAGGCCTCTCCTCGAGGGTCCCGGCCAGACAGATCCACGACGACGCGGTAGCTGTGTGCAGTGACGATCGTTGAGCGGCGATGCGCCTCGTCGCGGGTGATGTTGAGCGAGTTCATCGTGCCTTCCTGTCATCCATGAGCCGGAGCACATGGGCATCCGGTGTTGAGTCTCAATACTGCTCACTGTATCGGGGCGCGGTGGCGCACCATGTGTCGGATGGGGCGATTGGTCACGAACAGCAGACGATTCAGCAACTGCCGAACGTACGAAGTGTGGATGTCAGGGTGGCGCCTGACGACCACCTTGACGAAGTGCACCGGACGGTCGGGGAACGACTGATGATTCTGCGCGGCTGTCTGGCTCTCGCCGGGCTGACCATGTCCCCCGCTGCAGTGCGCAAGAATGGAGGCATGACTGATCCCACCGAGCATGTGGACACCGAGCTGGCGGACGAAAGAGCTGCCGACGAGGGAGTTGCGGACGCGATGACGAAGGCCACCGGGTCTGGGAGCACTGGACCTGACGGCACCGAGCCGGACGCCGCTGGCCTGGAGCACACCGACGAACAGGCCGATCTGCGCCACCGCTGGGGGCAACTCGTCCGCCAGATCCTCGACGCCCAGGACGCCTACTACGGTTCCGACGCTCCGACGATCTCCGACGCCGCCTACGACGAGCTCATGGCCAGCCTCAAGTCATTGGAGGATGACCATCCCGAGCTGCGAGTGCCCGACTCGCCCACTCAGCGGGTCGGGGCACCTCAGCGGGTCACCGAGTTCGCCCCGGTGCAGCACCTGGAGCGGTTGCTCAGTCTGGACAACGTCTTCAATCGCGACGAGATGGCGACCTGGCTGTCTCGCACCACCGAAGCTGCCGACGCACCGGTGCGACTTCTCTGCGAACTCAAGATCGATGGGCTCGCCGTCGATCTGGTGTACCGACGAGGACGTCTGGTGAGCGGTGCCACTCGTGGCGACGGCCGGGTCGGGGAGGACGTCACCGCCAATGTACGAGCCATCAAGGCCATCCCCACGCGACTTCGCGGTGTGGATGTGCCCGATCTGCTCGAGGTGCGCGGCGAGGTGTTCTTCCCCGTGGCCGACTTCGAGAGTCTCAACGCCGCCCTGGTGGAGCAGGGGCGCAACCCGTTCGCCAATCCACGCAATGCTGCTGCCGGGTCGCTGCGTCAGAAGGATTCCTCGGTCACCGCAACCCGTCCACTGTCGATGATCGTGCACGGCCTGGGGGCCGTGGAGGGACTCGACGTCACGAGTCAGGCGCAGATGTACGAGAAACTCTCTGCCTGGGGGCTGCCCGTCTCGCCGTACTACCAGCTCGTCGACACTCCTGACGAGGTCTTCGACTTCATCGCACACTGGGGCGAACACCGACACGACGCGAGTCACCAGATCGACGGGGTCGTCGTGAAGATCGACGAGGTGGCCACCCAGAAACGGCTGGGAGCCACCTCACGGGCACCGCGCTGGGCCATCGCCTACAAGTACCCACCCGAGGAGGTCAACACCAGGCTGCTCGACATCCAGGTGAACGTGGGGCGCACCGGCCGGGTGACGCCCTTCGGGGTGATGGAACCCGTGACGGTCGCCGGATCCACCGTGGAGATGGCCACCCTGCACAACGGCTTCGAGGTCAAACGCAAGGGGGTGCTCATCGGTGACACCGTCGTACTGCGCAAGGCCGGCGACGTCATCCCCGAGATCCTGGGCCCAGTCGTCGAACTGCGTGACGGCACCGAGCGAGAGTTCGTCATGCCGACCCATTGCCCAGCCTGCGGCACCGAGCTGCGCTACGAGAAGGACGGCGACAAGGATTTGCGCTGCCCCAATGCGCGCAGCTGCCCCTCACAGTTGCGCGAACGAGTGTTCGCCCTGGGATCCCGACAGGCCTTGGACGTCGAGTCGCTCGGGTGGGAGGCGGCGATCGCCCTCACCAACCCCGAGGAGTCCCGGCCCGCCCCCGATGGCCACGGTGCAGGAGACCCAGCCCGGGGCAGCTGCAGTTCAGCTGGTGACGAGACGGTTGGCGCCGCCAATGATGGTGCCGGGGCGAGCGGGGACAGCACCGATGGTGCCGACTCGGCCGACCGCACCGGCGAGCTGCCCGCCCCGCAGACCCCGCTGCTCGCCAGTGAGGCAGGTCTGTTCGACCTCACCGTCGACGACCTCATGGACGTCAAGGTCTGGCGGCAGCGCAAGACCAAGGCCGGTCCCGGTCCTTGGCAGCTCGAACCGTTCTTCGCCACCCGGGCCACGGCCACCAGGCCGGCCGCCCCCAATGCCACCGCCCGCAAGCTCGTCGCGGAACTGGACAAGGCCAAGTCCCAGCCGCTGTGGCGGGTGCTGGTGGCCCTGTCGATCCGGCACATGGGCCCCACCGCAGCCCGCAGCGTTGCCGCACGATTCGGCTCCATCGACGCCCTGGCACGGGCCAGCGTCGACGAACTCTCCGAGGTGGACGGGGTGGGCCCGGTGCTGGCGGCCTCCATCGTCGCCTGGTTCGAGGTGGACTGGCACCGCGAGATCATCGAGCGGTGGCGTGCAGCCGGGGTGCGCATGGCCGACGACACCGACGACACCGCGCCACAGACCTTGGAGGGTCTCACGGTCGTCGTCACCGGGTCGTTGGAGGGATTCACCCGTGACGAGGCCAAGGAGGCGATCGTCAGTCGCGGTGGCAAGGCAGCCGGATCGGTCTCACGCAAGACCGACTACGTCGTCGTCGGGGAGAATGCCGGTTCCAAGGAGACCAAGGCCCGCGAACTCGGCAGGCCGATCCTTGACGAGTCCGGGTTCCGACACCTGCTCGAACACGGTCCCCGGGCAGTGCCGACGATCGCCTGAGACTGGCTCGGCACGACAATTCCCACCCGCTCCAGCCCCGCACGGCGTCCAGCGTTTCGGGGGGCGACCCAGCCGTTCCGAGGGCGACTCACCTGGTGCTGGGGCGGGTCATTGCCCACCACGCCTCACGTGCCGTGGGACCCAGGCGTGTGGCACCCCCGGGGAATGGGGTCAGAATCCGGTGATGTTGTACGCCTGATCGAAGGTGTCGAAGAACCGGTCAAGCTCCAGGAGCTGCTCCGGGGTGCAGTTCACGCGTCCGGCCGCGGCCAGGGAATGGGCGTGCGCCAGGCCGAAGTACATCGATCCCAGTGCCCGGATGCCGAAGCTCGCCACGTCGTCGCGGTCGTCGATCCGAGTGACGACGGCCTGCGCACCGGGCTCGGAGACCTCGACCTGCCAGGTGCCGTCGCACCAGCCCAGCGGATCCTCGATGCGGAACTGCACGGTGCCGGCGTGATCCCAGCCACGCACCTCCAGGGCACGCTGCACATCGAGCACGCGCAGCCAGGTGAAGTTCTTCATGCCGGTGATCCGCATCTGGTAGGGATCCTTGATCGCCCACTGCAGCGGGGTCGAGCGGCCGACGATCGGTGCCTCGACCTTCGTCACCAGATCCACCGAGGTGAGGAACTTCCACAGCGCCAACTCGGCATCCGGGTTGACGGTGACGAAGTCGTGCACCTTGAGCAGCTTGCCGAAGTCCTCGGTCACCTCGTAGGAGACGACGCCGTCCGGCCGGCCGGAGTCGTCACGGTGCACGGCCGAACGCATTCGCGGATTCGGTGTGGAGAGGTGGTCGGCGGTGCAGCGACCTGCCGCGTAGTTCAGCTGCAGACGCTGTCGGCCGTGGGAACCACGGTGGCTGGCGTGGAAGTCGGCGAACACCGCCTCACGCACGTCGTCGATCGCTCCGGGATGGACGATCTCGATGGTTCCGGCCGGCTCGTGAGGCAGGGAGAAGTTGCGTCCCTTCGTCACCTCGACGCTCATCGCCTGGGTGGCGATGCCGAACCCGTAGCGTCCGTAGATGCTTCCCTCGGTGGCGGTGAGGGCGGCAAAGGTCTTGCCGGCCTGGCGTGCCTGGTCGAGTTCGTACGTCATGAGGGAGCGCAGCAGCCCGCGTCTGCGATGAGTGGCACGCACCGTGACGTCGGTGATGAACTCTGCCGATTCCAGGTGTCCGTGGCCGGTGTTGACGGTCTGGTCGTAGCCGGTGAGGGTCGCAATCGGTAGCCCGGGAAGTTCCCCGCTGGGTTCCACCTCGCGGACCTCGCGCAGCCGTGCCCCAGTCGAATCCTTGGCATACTGGGCATACCCATCCTCGTCGGGCGCGGCGTAGTGAAATCCCATGGAGATGGCGCGCAGGTGGTTCCGGCACTGCTCGGTGGGCTCACCATTGGCGTCGACGAGGGCGAATCGATACTGCTCGGGAAGCTGGTGGAAGTGACCTGTTTCAGCAGTTGTCATGATCACAAAAGTAGTCTCTCGGCGTCACCCCCACACATGAATTGAGGTGAATTGCCTGCTGGAGGACGCATTCCACCGGGGCACGAGTCCCGATCCTCCCGCCCCACGCCAGCAGCGTCCGGACCAGAAATGGCCGTCCCGCGCCGCCGCGGATGTGGTGCAGGTGACAGTATGGCATCATGGTTTTCCATCCCACACGAGTCCACATCGGCACCGATCACGCTGCGTACGAGCTCAAGGAGTACCTCGTCACCCGTCTGCAGGACGCTGGGTACGAGGTTGCCGACCACGGAGCCCACGAGTACGACTCCCAGGACGACTACCCACGGTTCTGCATCCCTGCTGCCCAGGCCGTCGTCGATGACGCCGGATCACTGGGGCTGGTACTCGGCGGGTCGGGCAATGGTGAGCAGATCGCCGCGAACAAGGTCACGGGAATTCGTGCCGCGCTGGCCTACAACACCGAGATCGCCCGGCTGGCCCGCGAGCACAACGACGCCAATGTGTTGAGCCTCGGGGGACGCATGCAGTCCCACGAGGAGGCCTGGCAGATGGTCGAGGTGTTCCTCACCACCGAGTTCACCGGTGAGGAGCGTCACCAGCGTCGGATCGATGAGTTGACGACCTGGGAGCAGACGGGTCGGCTGTGACCGCACTTCCCTCGGCACGGCGGCGCAGGTCTGCCAGGATGTGGTCCCACTCCTTGCCCTTGGCCGGCATGGCCGATCCTGACGTCCTCTCGCGCCGGGACCAGGGTTTGAGCTCTCGGCTGCGCAGCGCCCGCAGACCGTTGACCACTGGGCCGTGGCGTCGCCGGCCGGGGGAGGTGGGGTTCTCACGTCGTGCCGCGCGGGAATCCCCGGCATGGTTGGGGGCTGCTGTGCCGCGCCCGTGCTTCTGACGAGGACTTCCAGGTCGGGAGTGTCCCTCCTGCTGCTGTCGGACCGTGTCGGGATTCGTCTTCTGGCCTTGGGGACGGGAGGTCTTGCCGCGGTTCTTCTTGCTCACCGTGCCATTTCACCACGACGGGGGCGGCAGTCAGTTTCCGACCACGTCTTTTTCCCATGGGTCATACTGGAACCTCAGCTCAACCATCGGGGAGGGTCTCGTGCCGGAGGGTCACGTCATTCATCGTCTTGCCGGTGCGCTCAACGACGCCTTTGCCGGTCGGCCCGTCCAGGTGAGCTCCCCACAGGGCAGGTTCGCTGCCGAGGCAGCCGTGCTGGACGGTGAGGTCCTGCGCGCAGCGCACGCCTGGGGAAAGCATCTCGTCATCGACATCGACCGTCCGGCAGAACACCTCATCCACATCCATCTGGGGCTCATCGGCAAGTTCTCCCTGGCCCCGCACGCCCCGGTACGAGGTCAGGTGCGACTGCGCATCGGTGATGGTGCCACGGATGCAGATCTGCGTGGCCCCCAGACCTGTGAACTGCTCGACGAAGCAGCCTGGCGCCGGGTGCGGGAACGTCTGGGTGCCGACCCCATCCGAGACGACGCGGACTGGAAGGTCCCGTGGCGTCGGGTACGAGCCAGTGGTAGGTCCATCGCCGAACTGCTCATGGACCAGTCGATCACCGCAGGGGTGGGCAACATCTACCGCGCCGAGGTGCTCTTTCGGCATCGAATCGACCCTGCCACGCCTGGCCGTGATCTCAGAGCAGCCACGTTTCACGCCATCTGGGACGATCTCGTCGTGCTCATGCGCGCCGGGGTGGCCAGCGGACGTATCGACACGGTGCGCCCCGAGCACACCCCGCAGGCCATGGGACGCCCTGCACGGGTCGACCGACACGGCGGGGAGGTCTACGTGTACCGACGAGTTGGGCAACGCTGCCTGGTCTGTGACACCCCGATCGAGCAACGTACCGTGGCCGGACGCCACCTGTTCTGGTGCCCGCGCTGCCAGCGCAGACATCACTGAACCCCGGGGAGGAGCCGATGAGTCAGTCCGAGAGTCCGCAGCTTCCGCCCTGGGATGAACGCACCAGTCGGGTCGTCGCACCAGGATGGGAACTGGTGAGCGACGAGACCGAGTTCGCAGAACGGGTGTGTCGCTGGCACCATCCAGCCGGCGCGAGCCTCGTCTCACGTGTCGGCGTGGATCCCGGCCTCACCCTGCGCGTCGTGCTCAAGGCCGATGGACCCGGCCCAGTACGGGTTCCCGGTCCCCGGTGGTGCTTCGACGTCGATGAACCCGTGCAGGTGTGGCCAGCCGGATCACGTGGCTGTGTCGTTGCTCGCGTGGGCAGTGAACTCCTCGTGTGGACCGAGCAGGCCGGCCGGGCGGGCCTGGCCAATGGAGGAGTGTCGCTGTGGGGCCCAACGGTGCAGGTGAGCCCCGATCGCCCGCTGCTCGCATCCTGGCGCGGTGAGGTGGTGCCGGACGTGGCACGGGTGCGAGCCATGCTGCCCGGCTGGTTGCCTGCGAGCCTGGTCGTCGAGATGGGCAGTGTCATCGATCTCTGCGACCCGGATTCGGCGATCCTGCTGGACGGTGACGAGATGGCCTCGGAGCAGGTCACCGTTCCGTTGGGCATGCACCGGCTCGAAATGCGTCGTGCCAGCGGCGACGTCCTGCTCGACGTGGGGTCGGCCCCGAGCCTGGCCGCCAGGGTGACGGCCCGGGCCCACGAGCTCCTCACATCTGCTGATCCGCGTCGTGCCAGCGGCGGCGCGGCGTGGCTTCTCACCTGGGCCAGCCTGCAGGGACTCGTCGATCATGACGGCCTGTTGCTCGCACGCGAGATCGTGGAGAACGTGCTGGCGAGACGAGATGACCACAGCGGCACTGCCAGCCTTCGGGGCGATCATGTCCTGGCCACCTGCGCAGGATGCCAGGCCTCCTGGTCCCTCGCTGACGACGAGCTGTGGGACACGGCAGAACGTGCCTGTCAACACCTTGATCGGGGTTCGCCGGGGGCACTCATGTCCCAGGCGCTGATGGCCAGTGTCAGGGCGGCGACCGGCCGCCCCGGTCCGGACGATGCGATGGACACCGCCGCCTCGGTGAGTGGCCCGGGTCGAGATCCGGCACATCTGGCCGAACCGATCAGCGACCGTCCCCGGCGCTCGGGTGCCGGCGATGCCGAGAACTGCGACCCACGGATCCCACGCGATCCGTCCACCGACCATGTGGACACTCCTGACTGGGCGGCCGTGCTGGCAGCGGCGGAACGTGACCTGTGGCTCACGCCACCTGCCACCGTCGGCCCACGTGCCAACCATGCCGCATGGTTGTTGGGGGAGGTCGTACCGGCCGTCAACCCGGGGCCGCTGATGGCCAGGGATGGTCAGGTGCCCCTCGAGGTGACGGCCTGGGCGCTGGCGGTGACCTCGGTGTGGCCCGGCCTGCATCAACCCTTCGGTGAACCGATCGGCGTCATGCGGGATCGAGCGAGACGTCGCCTACTGGCTGCCGAACATCTCGACGACGCCGTCCTGGCCCTGCTCACGTGGTGAACCGGATCGATCCTCCTGCCCGGTGATCCAGATGGAGGAGATCGGTTCTCCCAGCCAGTCCTCGGTGTGGAATTACCGGTATTTGCTGGCAAAGTATGCATCGTGCCATTCACTCGTCACAGCAGACCCCATGCGGCTTCCCTGGTGCCCAGACTCATGGGTGTCGGGGCTGCACTGTTGATCCTCGCGTTGCTCTTCCGCCGAACCTGGTGGCTTGACGGGCTCGTTCGGGCATTCACGATTCTCGTGTTCCCCATCGAAGGATCGGGCTGGTTGACGGCTGTTCTGCTCGTCATCTTCTCGTTCTCCCTCAAGCAACGCAGGAGAATCGCCTGGTGGGTGTGCGTGGTGGGTTTCTTGGTGCGCTGGCTCATCACCTGGGGTTACGTCGCTGCCCTCGTCATCGAGGTGACCTCCGGACGGCCCACGGACTACGTGTCCGACTACTGTCTCGCCGAGTACCTGTTCAATGTGGTGAGCATTGGCGCCATACTCTGCCTGCTCATCGCCGACCGACGTGATTTCGTGGCCCGGGTGGCCAGGCGAAACTTCAACCGGGCGGTACTCGTCGCCCTCGTCGGTGTCCTCGTCTCGCTCGCAGCCGGGTGGGCCATGAGCTCGGCAGCAGGTGTCACCGACAGTCCCGCGTCCCGGCTGCTCACCCTGCTCGAACATCTCACCAACATTCCCGGCATTGTCCCAGTGGACGCGACGATGCCCGGATGGCTGTTCCGCATCGTGAGCTTCCTCATGGCCGTGGCAGTGGTTGCGGCGCTCATCGTCCTCATGCGGTCCCAGCACGACATCAGATTCATCGACATCGACGAGGAACTGGAGCTGCGTCGTCTGCTGGCACAGAACCCGGCAGACTCGCTGGGGTACTTCTCGTTGCGGCGTGACAAGGCGGCCATCTTCTCCGAGAATCACCGGGCAGCGATCTGCTACCGTGCCGAGCTGGGCGTGGCCTTGGCCTCCGGGGACCCCATCGGACCGCGAGAACAGTGGTCTGGGGCAATTTCGGCCTTCATGGACATGGCTCATTCCAACGGATGGACGCCTGCCGTGCTGGGTACCTCCGAACAGGGCACCCTTGCATGGCAGCGGGCGGGCCTGCGGGCAGTGCGCATCGGCGACGAGGCCATCTTGTCGCCACAGAGTTTCACCCTGGAAGCTCCGGAGATGAAATCGGTGCGCACCAGCGTCAACCGGTTGCGCCGAGCTGGCTACACGACTCGGGTGCGACGTCATGACGAGATCGACCCGCAGGAACTCGCCCACCTCATCGCCCTGGCCGACCTGTGGCGTCGCAACGGCGATGAACGTGGATTCTCCATGGCCCTGTCCCGACTGGGGGACCCGTTGGACGGACGTTCGGTGATGGTCGAGGCGTTGTACCCGGTGGACGGCCCGATGGCAGGACGCACTGCAGCGCTGCTCTCCTTCGTGCCCTGGGGCCCCGACGGGCTCAGTCTCGACGTCATGCGACGTGATCTGCAGAAGGCCGACAATGGCGTCACCGAACTCATGGTCGCCGGTCTCATGGCTGCTGGGCGTGAGATGGGCATTCACCGAGTCTCACTCAACTTCGCCGTGCTGCGCGAGATGATCGAACAGGGTGACCAGGTCGGCGCCCTCATGGTGCATCGTCTCAATCGCCGGCTGGTCGGTACGGCGTCACGGTGGTTCCAGATCGAACAGCTCTACCACTCCAACGTCAAGTACCTGCCCAGTTGGCAGCCTCGGTACCTCGTCTTCCCGGTGACGGCAGATCTGGCACAGGTGGGGCTGGCCATGGGCATTGCCGAGGGACAACTCGACATTCCGCGCTGGCTCTACCGGGGTGTCTCGCCCGAACAACCCATCCACCGTGCCGAGGAACATCCCGAGATTGCTGCCTTCCTGAGCTCCCGAGCCGAGGCGCCATCACTGCCGCAGCGTCGGCTGCCCGAGCAGATGCGGGTACGGATGGCGACTCGCCAGCACATGCTTGATGCCGGCGTCCAGCCCTATCCTCCCGACTGCACCCCCGACCATGCCCCGGGCGATGTGGTGCATGCGGCGATGGGTGAGCAGATGAGCCTCAGTGGCCGAGTCGTGGCGACGCGCGACCACGGAGGAGTGGTCTTCTGCGACATGGCCGACTGGTCGGGGCAGTGTCAGGTGTTGCTTGAGGAAAGGGCCCTGGGCGCTCGATCCATGCGACGACTGCGCAACCAGCTCTCCTTGGGAGACCATCTCGTCGTCTCCGGGACGATCGGCAGGTCACGCAATGGCACGACGAGCCTGTTGGCCGAGCACTGGCAGGTCTCGGCCAAGTCGCTGCGTCCACTGCCCAACCGGCGTGACGGTCTCACGGACCCCGAGTCCAAGGTACGACGCCGCTACCTCGACCTCATCGTCAACCCGAGCTCTCGCGATCAGCTCGTGGCACGGTCCCGGGCGATTCGGGCAGTACGGGAGACCTTGCTCTCCCATGACTTCCTCGAGGTCGAGACCCCGATTCTGCAAACCATTCACGGCGGGGCGAATGCCCGGCCGTTCCGCACCCACATCAATGCCTACGACACCGATCTGTACCTGCGTATTGCCCCGGAGCTGTACCTCAAGCGACTCATGGTCGGCGGTGTGGGCAGGGTGTTCGAGATCGGACGCAATTTCCGCAACGAAGGGGCCGACGCCACCCACAACCCGGAGTTCACCATGCTCGAGGCATACCAGGCATATGGTGATTATGTCCAGATGCGTGAACTCACTGCCCAGATGATTCGTCGTGCTGCCACCGCAGCACTGGGCACGACGATGGTCCGCGGGGTTGATCGGCAGGCAAAGCGTCACGAGTTCGACCTGGCCGCACCGTGGCGAGTCGTCACCGTCAACGAGGCACTGTCGCAGGCGCTGGGTGAGGAGGTGAGTGCCGACACGTCCCGGGAGCAACTCGTCGCCCACGCCAAGAAGCTCGGCATTCCCGTCAAGCCGTCCGCCTCCCGCGGTGACGTCGTACTGGAGCTGCACGAGCACCTCAGCGAACGCACCACCGTCGAGCCGACGTTCTACTGTGACTTTCCCACCGAGGTCTCTCCGCTGACTCGTCAGCACCGTGACGATCCACGGCTTGCCGAGAAGTGGGACCTCATCGTCCTGGGCTCGGAGGTGGCCACGGCCTACACCGAGCTCGTCGACCCGGTGATCCAGCGGGAACGATTCACTGCCCAGTCGTTGCGAGCCGCTGGTGGTGATCCCGAGGCGATGGAACTCGACGAGGACTTCCTGGAGGCACTGGAATATGCGATGCCCCCGTCGGGGGGCATGGGCATGGGACTGGACCGGCTCGTCATGATGCTCACCGGGGCATCCATCCGTGAGACGATTGCCTTCCCGCTGGTCAGGCCTCGCAGGGTGTGAGAGACCACGTTCGGGACGGACCCGGCTGGACTGTCCGGAAACCATGAGCTGTGGGCTGTCTGGGAGCTTGGGCTCTTGGCAATTCGCGCTACGGCGTCCAATCCAGTAAGCTGGGCAGGTCAACGGGGCGTAGCGTAGTGGCTAGCGCGCCTGCTTTGGGAGCAGGAGACCGCAGGTTCGAGTCCTGTCGCCCCGACCACCTTGTCAGGGCTGTTTCGGTGGGTGTTGCACCTAGTGGGGCGGCTCTTTTCATGCCCGCATGATGTGGAATGGGTCGGAGTCAAGCGTCCCCTGGTGGGAGATTGCGAGCGTACGACGTACGCCTGTGACTAGGGGTGATGCATCTGCTCCTGTATGCGACCGTACGAGAACCGTACGAAACGCTCAATGCGAGTGAGCGAATTGCTACGGTGGGTAGCATTCTGCCTCGGAGTGCGAGGTGATCATTCTGTCAGCAAGAAAGAAGCCCCCGGCAGGCGGTTGACGACCCGTCATGTGGTGCGGGGACACTGGACACACCAATCCTACGGCCCCAAGCGCAGCCGCCGCCTGCAGTGGGTCGGCCCGTTCATTCGCGGCCCCGAGGGAGCATCATTCGTTGGCACCGGCACCGTCACCGTGTGGCGGAGATAGCAAAAAAGCCGCCCCCGGCCACGCAATGTGGTCGAGGGCGGCTTGTGTGACTGTTCCTCAGACGGTGATGTCGGCGAGGCGGGCGACACATTCGCCAAGGATGGCCCCACCTGCCCCGGAGACATAGTCGAGGTCGTCAGGCGTCAGGTTGGGCCAGGTAAGGAATGCGGGTATATCGTCAGTCATGGGTTCTCCTGTCATGTGGGGGCGTTTGGATTGGTCAGGGATGTTGGCCATGTCATGCTCTCGTCCATCTCAAGAAATACTCGCGACATCTTGACGTGGCCAGTATCCCATATGCGGACATAAATGCCATTGGCCCAATGAATTCTTGCGGTTGAAAAATCAATGAGAACGCCATTGGCATTGTTAATGTTCATGCTCTTCCATATCCACCCGTACCCTATAGCGCTTTTAATGTCCAGATTTTCGCCCCTATCGGGTTTGGATTTAATGTCGATACCAATATCCAGCATGATGAGGTTATTATGTCGCACGACACCATTTCTCATGCCGGGAATCGGGTCTACTGTAAAACCGAAGTTGCGGAGGAGTGCTAGCAGGGTGTCCTGGAAGCTGATAAACGGGGTCATGCCGTATGTGACGCGCCAGCTTTTCGGTGTCCGCTGCCACTGCCACGCCCCAACCTCCGCGCCGTCAGTTGAGGCCCACAGCGCACCGACAGGGGCTGATTGCACCCACGCCCGGCCCGAAGCGTCCAGTGTCGAGATGATGTCGGGACGGCCCGGGCCTGTCCCGGTGAGAGTGGATGGCTGCCCCGTCGCGCCGATGGGTCCGGGAGGGCCAGGTGGGCCCTGGAAAGTTTCCTGTGGGATACCGGTGACCTCGTTGCCGCTGCGTATGAGCACGTCGCCGTCGTGGACGGTAGCCGGGACAAGGATGGTGACTGTTGGTGTGGTGGGTGAGGGTGGCTGCCACCCGGCGGCGGTCCACAGGTCCAGCGGATGATCCACTGTGTGATCCGTGGTGACCGTGATCTGATACGGGGTCCAGCCCAGATCGGCGGCAAACGACACCTGCCACGTCCCCGTCCAGAGCCACAGGCCCCGCTGGCCGTTGAGCGATAGGTATCCGTCCGCGTCCAGATCGGCAGTGATTGTCTCGTGCTGCGACCGCACCGACGGCTCAGGGGTGCCCCCTTGATGATGCGCCCCGTCTCCAGCGGACGGAAAATCACCGCCCGGTTGAGGGAGACGGGAGGGCCATCGGGGTAGGGGTCATCGGCTGCCGTGGAGTCCGCGACAGCCCGAATGGCCCGAGCAATCACATATCCGTATGCATACTCGGCGGGGAGCTTCGGTTCGGGCATAATCACACCTCTGCATGGCGTGCGACAGAGACAGAGCCGGACTTGCTGTCCGTCGGGGCGGTGTCGTCGGTGGGCTCAATCATGCCGGGGTCATCGGCGGGGACGTCCAGGGCGGGCTCGGCGGGAGGTTCGATGAGTCCTGCATCCTCACTCGCGATGGCCGGGGCGTCAGGGTGATTGCCAGCCACGAAGCCCGGCGATCCCAGTGACGTGGCGACCGACAGAATAGCCGCTACTGCTGCCGTGATGAGAGCCGACAGCCACGGGAGACCGCGAACGCTATCTACCGTGTATACAACACCAACGCCGACACCGAGCGTGGCGATGAACGTTTGAATAAAAGTCTTGAGGGCGCGCTCAAAACACCCGCGCCAGAAATGCTTGCCCATTCACTTCACCTTCTTCTCAAGGTCGTAAATACGGTTCTCGATAGCCTGGATGCGGTTGCGGCATTCCAGCACGTAATACCAGACGGACCACAGGGCATCCTTAGTGGACCACTTCTTGCCGGTGACGGGGTTCTTCACCCACGACAGATTGTCGATCTTCTTCTTGATGTTCCCGTTTTGCGTCTGGACGACGCCAATGTCGTAGTGAAGCTGGTCGTTGCTGGCCTTGATGAGCTTGGTCAGGGTGTTTACGTCTGACATGCTGAGTTCTCCCTCTGGTGTGGTGGTTTTTCCTTGGACGGCGGCAATAAATTCATTCCACGGGAAATAGGGGCCGGGGTCGTCGTGGTCGGATTGGTGGAACGCCTCGCTCACCTCGTTGTGGCCGCAGATTCCGCGCTCACCTGCCCGCACCTGCGCGACGGAGAGGCGGCGGATGGGGATGTGGTGTCGGTGGCAGATGTCGCGGGCGAGAATCGCGGCGCGCTCCACGGCGGGCCATACCTGCGGGCTGAGCCATTGCTCGCGGGTGTATGCGTGAGAAGCCTTCTCAAATGAAGCGCGCGAGCCTCCGGCGGCGCAGATTTCAATGCCGATGGAGTGGGCGTTTGGTGGCGCGTGATAGCCGATCGTTGCCTCGGACAGGCACTGCACCGTGGTAGAGATGTCGCATACGTAGTGCGCCGAGGCTGACCTCGACGTGGACGCGAAATATTCCGCTGTGGATACTGCTCGTCCTGCCCGCGATGCCGACGGGAAGCCGACATCGGGGCAGGTGGCGTGGATGACCAGCCGGGTGATCGGCGTGTTGGAAGTGCCGCCACGGTGGGCGGCCTGGATGAATGTCATGGCGTCCTCTCAGGGGGTCGGTGTGGCTGTCGGTGTGGCTGTCGGGGTAGGGGAGGGGTCTGGGGTAGCGCATACGGTGGCCCCAGTGACGGTCGAGGTGGTGCCGTCGGTGAGGGTGGCGACGAGGTGTCCGTCATGGCAGGCGAGAGAGGCGAGGCCGCGACCGTCCTTGCCGTCGGCTCCATCCTTGCCGTCATGTCCGGGTGCTCCCGCTAGTCCAGCTGGCCCAGCCTGCCCATCGCTTCCAGGCGCTCCGGGGGCACCATCCTTGCCTGGCTGGCCGTTGTCTCCGTTAGCCCCGTCGTCTCCGGGGTCGCCCTTCGAGCCAGGTGCACCCGTGGCGTCCTTGCCGGGCTGGCCATCTCTGCCAGGGAACCCCGGTGCCCCTGTCGCGTCGCGGCCAGGCCTACCGCCTCGGCCCTGCCGCCCGTCCTGGCCCGGCGACCCTGGCCTCCCGGCTGGCCCTATAGGTCCCGCCGGTCCGGGGGCTCCGACGGTTGGCGCGGGGGCGTCACGGACCCGAGATTCGACGCGGCTGGCCTCATCACACAGACCCGCCTGCCGTAGCGACCGGCCCTCATCGATGCTGGTCGCGCACGCAGCTTTGACGCGCCCGGCCAGCGTTTTCGCGGCGTCGGCGTTGCTGGCGGCCTGCGATCCGGCGGCGTCACGCTGGCCCTGGATGTGCCCAGCCCAGCCCGTCAGCGCGGCCACCACGATCACGAGGAGCGCCAGCATGACGGCCTGCCACACGTTGAGACGCTCCGATGATTGACGTTGGCGGCGCTCCGTTTCGAGCTCATTCGTCGGCGGCATTGGTCATCCAATCTGGCAGGTTAGGCAGGGATATCGGCGCCACTGCGCCGGGTAGGGATGCGTTGTAGCGGCGTGCCGCGCGGCGGGCCTCGTAGGCCCATTCCTCGAGCGCGTCGATCTGGGCGGCCTGGTGGCGCTGGATTTTGCGGGACCTGTGCGTCAGAGCTGGCAGTGCTGTGAGTAGGGCTGCCAGGACTGTCGCGATCCCGGTGACGATCGTGGAGGCCAGCCCTCCCATGGCGGCCTCCTTAGGTTAGGTCGTGCTCGCTCCATGCGGCGGCGGTCAGCAGGGCCAGCGGGGTACACACGAGCAGGCCGAGGATGGGGGCGACGAGCGAGGAGGGCGGTCGCGTGTCGACCGACCATGCCAGGTCGAGGGCCGACCACACCGCCCACGCGGCGGCGCTGAGGCTGGCTCCGGCGATGCCCCACAGATGCGACGGGCGGACAGCCGCGATGGCGAGGATGACGGCTGCGGCCCCGTGGACGCTCACCCACCACCAGTCGTCGACCAGGGCGACTGGCTGCGACAGCCCGTGGCTTCCGGCCACTGGTCGCCTGCGATGAGCTCCCGGAGATCGTCGACGGTGCCATCCCAGCAGCCGATCGTGGCCGTCCAGCCATGGGGGGTGGGGGTGAGCATGCATCGGTAGGGGTGGAGTCCGTCGATGATGAACCCGTCCCAGCGGGCCCCGCGAAGGTTGGCTCCGTGCAGGTTGGCCCCGTGCAGGCTGGCCCCGCGCCCATGCTCCTGCGCGACAGCGATGATGGACTCTACTTTGACGGTGGTCATGCGTGACTCCTCGGCTCGACCCCAGTGCCATGACAGCGGGGGCAGGGATGATGGGTGGTGGATGTGTCGCCGTCGATGGTGAGGTTGGTGCTCATCGGTGGTCCTCCTCCCACCACACGGCTGCGGTAGCGACGAGGACGGCGAGGATGAGCAGGCCGCCGAGCGACGCGGCGTTGATGCAGAAGGCCTCGAAGGGCGTGTAGGTGATCATCGTTCTGCTTTCGGTTCGACGTGGTGGGTGTACTTCCAGGCGGCGATGTCGCCCGGTTACAGGTGGTATCTGGCCTGTCCTTTGGGGCCGTAGGTGACGGTGTGGCCGATGCGGCGCGTGGCGCACATCTGGCGGACGGTTTTTCGTGCAGGCCCAGCTCCTCGGCGGCCTGCCTGGGTGTCATCGGGGTGCCGGTCATGATGCCGCCTCCCCTCGGTTGCGCCATGCGTCGACGGCCTCACCCAGGCGGGCGAGGAGCTTGACGTCAGTGGCGAACTCATTGACCTTGTCCCAGGGGTGGCCGTAGATGACGACCTGCTGGGTTTTGGCGTCGATGGTCATTGGTGATTCCTTTCGGGAACAATGGGATGTGTGACGGATGCAGGTGTGGTGGCAGCGGCAGTCAGTGCCGCATGTGCTGCGGTGTCGCTTGTCGGCGGCGGCGTGGCCTGGTGGCGTGCCAACGTCTCACGGGCCGCCAAACAGGAGGCGGAACGAATCCGCGACGAGGCACAACGGTCACTGGAGGCAGCCGAGGCGCAGGCGTGGGCGGCACGCGAGCAGGCAGCACAGGTTCGCGCCATAGCCGAGCGGCTGTCACGGCCAGAACTGGAGGTGCACCTGGTCTCGCGCGGCAACGGATCGGACACGTGGACCCTGGTGAACACGACCGGTTCCCCGGTGGTTGTCGCAGACATCGCCAACTCCGACGCGTGGTTCCGTGTCTCGATAGACGGTGAGACGCTGCCGGTCACGATTGACCCCTCTGGGGCGTGGCGGGTCGTGCTGCATCGGGGTCTTGGTCGAGCCGGGGCTGGCCATCTGGAGTTGCGTCTGTCGGATGGTCGGCCTCTTCGTGTTCCGCTCGTCGATCGTCGCGAACAACTTTGACGATCGCGGCGATGGCCAGCCCGGCACCAACCCTGGACACCAGGGCGCACACGACGGCGATAACGGTGAAGACTGTGCTCATGCGGCTGCCTCCTGGTCGTCAATGAGTTGGAGACCGAGCTTGCGGCAGATGAACTGGATGCCAGATGGCTGCACTCGAGTGGTGTAGCTGGTGCCTTTGGTCCCGTCGGAGCGCTCGAAGTCGTAAGGGCGGACGGAGAAGTGGTGCATGTAACGCTGGTAAGGGGTGTTGCGCATGGCCCCTTTGGCGATGAGGACGCCCGAGTTCCGAAGCCGGTCGAACAATTTGTTCTGGCTGAGCCCGACCATCTTGGTGACGTTGCCTATCGAGTAGGTGCCGTCGGCATCGAGGAAGCGGTCGTACATGTCAGCCTTGGGCTCGAGCTCATGGACGAGGGATTCCATGGCAATACGGGCTGACTTTTCGCGTTTGACGGCCTGGGCCAGCTCGATGATGACGTCCGGGTCGGAGATGATCTCCTCGGCCTTCTCAGGTGTCAGGTAGCCGCCGTGTTTGCGGATCGAGGGGAGGACTTCGCTGGTGATCCAGCGGCGGAACGCTGCGGCCTCGGGTTTGTCGGATCGGATGACGACCTCGTACATGCCAGCCTCGTAGACGATAGTCATCCGTTGGCGACCGCCTGCCGTCTCAAGGGTGTGCGTCTGACGCATACCCTCGTCGAGTCGTGCGGCAAGGCGGCCCGAAGCGGCGATGTCGAGCACCTTGCACAGATCGGCAAGGACGAACCACGGCTCTCCATCGATGGTGACGACGCGCACTGGCTGGTCTTGATAGGTGAATGGGATAATGCTGGGCATCACTCGACCTCCCCGGTGGAGGTACGTGCTGTCACACAACGATGGGAATCACCATGCGCAATAGTATTGGCATCGGCGGCGAGCTGGCCTACACCGCTGCCTCGGCGGCTGAGGTACTCAAGGTTGAGGAGGCACTGACGAGATTCGACCGTCTCCATGCCCCACTGATTCGAATGATCTTCACTGACGGGGTTGTCAGAAGCGTGCGACTTGATGAGGCGGATCAAGTCGCCCTTTGGCGGGAGGCTGTAGACGAGGACACCATCGTCGCTGTCCGCAAGGAACTCGACGATCTCGGCGAGGGTGGCGTTCTCGACGTCGCAATGGGCCAAGAGGGCGACATCGTCCGTTCTTGGACTGTTGATGGTGAGTGACACTGCAGTCTCTTCTCTCTGGTTCTCAGCCGCCCCTGCTGCCTCGGGGGCGGCTTTCTTTTTGTCTGGCGTGGTGGTCATGCTGCAACATCTCGCGAGACGATAGACGACGTTGGAACAAAGAGAGCCTCCTTCGGGCGCCCCAGGGCCTTCGCGATCTTGTTCGCCAGTTCTGGTCGGCACGTCTTCCTTGCCCCCGGCCTCAGGTGTCCGATGGTGGAGTGCGAGCAGCCGACCTTGAAGGCCAGTTCTCTGACTGACAGCTCGCGGTACGCCATCCAGAACTTGAGCTGCTCGGCGCTGATGAGCCTCACCTCGAACCTCCTCTCCAGTTGTCTCATTGGGGTGCTCCTGACTGTAGACGATCACCGAACATTGTGCAAGATGATAGACGATATAGACGTAACTGTCTACTCTGACGAAACGCTGTAGACGCCTAAACGGGTGGGCTAGAGAGTTCCTTATGTGTATTTTGTAGACAGATCGTCTACATGTCGGCTAGACGATCCTCGAACATCGCTGGACAGTAGGTAGACGTGAGCACACCGAACGGATGGGACGAAGCTCTAGTGGCGGCTGGATTCACCGACCGGCGCTCCGGCAAGGGTCCCTCGTGGACTGCACTTGCCGAAGCGATAGATAGGCATCCGTCGACGCTCACGGCCATGAAGGACGGCTCCAGAAGGACAGACCAAGCCACCATCGATGCGGTAGCCAAGGCTCTCCATCTGGATCCACGCCTTATCGCCGAATGGGCTGGACGCAGGCGGGCGGAAACAGAACCATACCGTCCTCCTCCTGAGGCGAACCTATTGGACAAGGACGAGCGAGACGCGATCGATCGCGTGATCGCGTTGCTTGCTCGCCCGAAGATGCAAGGAAGTAGCAGTGATGACCAGCCGTCTGAGGATCAGAAGAGCCCGCTAGAAGTGGCAGGGCGTGGCGAGATGACGCTTGCCGCCCGTCGTACTCGACAGCCCAAGGGCATTCGGCTCGTTGAGCAGGATCAGGCAGGCGAGGAAAACCAGGACCCCGGAGGCTGGGACGAGGCATGAACAAGGAGAGCCGTGACGACGTACACTCGACCCATGGGAAAGGCGACGATCACACTGGGGTCGATCAGGAACGGCTTCGCGACGTTCCGGCTGTTCCGTCCGGGCAGGGCCGACCAGTTGATGATCGAGTCGATTCAGCGGCAGGCGCAGGCGTTGAAGCATCTCAGCAGCCTCTTCCCGACATCGACGCCCTGGCAGGGACCGGGGAGGTCCAGAACGTCGTCGCGGGACTGATCACCACCAGATCAGGGCCGCTGCCGGACCCGCAGACACTGGAGAGCTACGACCGGGTGCTACCCGGCGCGGCAGAGCGCATCATGGCCGGATACGAGGCGTCCACCGTCGACGTGTCACGCCGCGAGGACCGCATCGTCGACGCCGCCATCGAACGCGACTCCGATGGTCAAAGTTTCGCCCTGCTCCTGTCGCTGGTCTGCATCGTCCTTGCCGCCATATTCGGGTTCATGGGGAAGACCGCCATGGCAGGAATCATGCTCGGGCCACCGGTGGTCATGCTCATCGGGTCGTTCATTCCTGAGCGGCGCCACACCCAGCACAAAGACCAAGGGACAAAACCATGACCACACAAGGTCACCAGGACCCCGGAGGTTGGGACGAGGCATGAACATGCGGGTGTACGTCGACGATTCCGGTGACGGCGGATTCAAGTTCGACAAGGGTTCATCCAGGCATCTCGTGATGGCTGCCTGCGTGTTCTACGACACCGAGCAGATAGAGCTGCTTGATACGTGCATGCAGCAGGCTCGCGATGACTGGTACGCCGAACAGTGCAAGCACGCCAAACCAGGCCGCATCCCCAAGCGGGTTGGTGAGTTCAAGCACTCCAAGTCGAGCAAGGCCTTCAGGGAGAGATTCTTCAGGTACATCGACCCGGTGGACTATGCGATCAGAGCAATCATCATTGACAAGCCGCAGATCTACAGTCGACACCTGCGCCAGAGCCCATCGGCACTGAAAGCCTTCGCCATACGCATGCTGCTGACGAAGAACTACGATCAGATCAAGGACGCGAAGGTGTTCATCGACGGACAGGACACCAACGCGTTCGGTGTCTCTGACTCGGCGTACCTGATGCGCATGGTCAACCGCGAATCCCCGGGAACGATCTCCAAGGTCTCTCTGGTCGACTCGCGGAGATCAGTCGGCATTCAGCTCGCTGACATGGTTGCCGGGGCCATCCGCTCGGCCGAGGACAACCCCGATAGCAAGAACATGTGCGCAAACCGTGACAGGCTGCGGCCCAAGACGTACCAGCCGAGAGGGACGTACTGGAAGTTCAAGTAGACATGGTACGACCCTCGGCCCTATCCGCCCGTTGCGGACGGAGCGCCACCTCTGGTAACTCTTCGGACCGAGGGTCTCGGCTCTTCCAGTATGAGTCATTGCGCGCACACACGCAACACCCAGACGAATCCGTGCTGTACTTGGGGAGGCAGCGCCAATGGTGGCGTGACAGGAGCAAGGACATCATCATGAGCACACCCAACGAGCCTGAGCAGAGCAACGACAAGAAGCCGAGCATGTGGGCGCGGGCGCGGGCGCGGGAGCGCTCCCGCGCCGAGTCGGCAGCCACCAGGGCAAGGATGGAGGAACTCAGGACCACCTACGACACCGAAACAGCATCGGTCGCCGACATCCGCCTCTCGAACGGTGTCGTCAGGCACCGCCTGAAGTTCTACCCGCTGGACAAGCTGGTCATCGAGTACGCCGACAGCCCGGACAAGGTCCGCATGACAGCAACCCGGATCGCAGCTGGCACGTTGCTCGCAGGGCCTGTCGGGACAGCCGTCGGTGCCATGTCGAAGAAGCACAAGAAGGTCGGGTACGTCACCCTCATGAACACCGACACTGGCGACGTCGAGATTCTCGAGATGGAGAAGGGCGACACGGACAAGGCCAGGAAGTTCGTCATGAAGGTGCAACTCGTCCAGGAGCGCGGGAATCAGAGGGCCGCCGCAAAGGACTGAGCCCCTGACAAGCCTGTTCGGCAATCACACCGCTGTCATTTCCCGGTGATGGTCGGTCGGCCCGGTCATGATGTGGGCCATGAGCGACGATCATCCGTGGCGGCGGCTGCGCGACCTGACGGACTGGACACTGCTGTGGGAGCGACTACCCGAGGCCACTGCCGCCCTCATCGACTGGTCGGCGTGCACCATCACCGTCGACATCAACCTGTCGCAGGCGGGTAGGCGCTGCGCCATCGCCCACGAGCTGGAGCACGTCGCCCGGGGGCCGTCTGCTGATCCGCGGGAGGAGACGCTGGTGGAGCAGGCTGCCGCGTGCCGCCTGGTCGGCATCGATGAGCTGGCCGATGCCGTCCGCTGGACTGGCGATGCCGCCGAGATGGCCGATGAGCTGTGGGTGGACGCCGACATGCTGGCAGCGCGGCTGGCCGGTTTGACACCAGCTCAGCGGAGGGTGCTGGATGCTGTGGCCGATGACGTGAGGGGAGGGGGAGGAAAAGAATGTGGTTACCGGGACTAGGCATGGAGCGTTTAGGTGGGCTATGCATGACTCATGGTCAAGCCGATGAAGTACCGCGACGTCGCCAAACTCCTGTCCAAAGCCGGCTTCACCAAATCCCGGGTCAGGGGCGACCACGAGCGGTGGGACAACGGCCCACACCACATCACCATCACCCACAGCCGCGAAGTGTCAGCAGGAGTCGTCCGGCAGGTATCAAGGAGGCCACCAAATGAGCAAGACCATGACAGTGAAAGCCATCCGCTGGCGCGGCGGATGGGAACTCCACATCGACGACCACCACTGCACCCAGTCCAAGACACTCGACCAAGCCGAGAGGCAGATCCGCGACTACCTCTACCTCGACGATCCGGACACCAATTACGACGACTGGACCATTACTGTCATCCCCCAAATCGACAGTTACGCGGAGGCCGTGGACGCACGCCGTCGCACCACCGAGGCTGCCGCCGCCCAGAAAGAGGCCGCCGCAGCCTCCAGGGCAGCCGTGCGCCATCTGCGCGCCGAGGGATTGACCATGGCCGAGTGCGCCACCGTGCTCGGTGTCACACGCGGGCGAGTGGCTCAGCTCGCCCATGGATGATGGCTGTCATTGATCTGTGGCGTCACAGGGACGGCACACCGACCAAGCGTGACGGGCGTGGCCTGCGCTGGCGGGTCGTGGTGGCGGGGTGGCCGTCGACGGCCTGCCGCACCCGCGCCGAGGCCGACTACATCAACGCGGCTCGCATCGCGCAGGGGCGGCCCAGGCCGTCGGACGGGCGGACGGTCGGTGAGCGTGTGGACGTGTGGCTGGCCGGGAAGGCCGGCCTGTCGCCCAAGGGGCGGGAGGCGGCGCGTGTGGCCGCGTCGTGGGTCAAGGGAGAATGGGCTGGCATGCCTGCCGACGAGGTTGACCCCGCGCAGGTGCAGGTGTGGCTGGCAGGTTTGCGCACCGACCACGGCCCGGCTTCACCCTCGCTCAAGCACAAGATCCTGCAATGCCTGCGCGGATCAATCGGCGACGTGGCCGATCTGTCCGGGGTGCGGGTGCCCAGTGAGCGTCCACGCGAGCCGCGCTTCCTGTCAGCCGAGGATCTGGTCCGTCTGGCCGACGAGTGCCACGGCTGGGAGGCGATGGTGATGCTGCTGGGCACCACCGGTATCAGGGTGGGGGAGTGCTGCGCCCTCGACGTCGCCGACGTCAGCCCGGCCACCCGATGACTGCGGGTGTGCCACGCCAAATCCGGGCGCGGCAGGGATGTGCCAGTCCCGGCCTCGGTGTTGGCGATGCTGGACCTGGGCAGGCCGGCCGATCAGCCGCTGTTCGTCACGCGGCTGGGGACAAGGGTGCACAAGGACTCATGGAGGTCGCGGCATTTCACCCCGGCTACCGTCCGGGCTGGCATGGCGGGGCTGCACGTCCATGATCTGCGGCACACGGCGGCGTCGCTGGCGATAGCGTCGGGGGCGGACGTCAAGGCGGTGCAGAGGATGCTCGGCCATGCGTCGGCGGCGATGACGCTGGACGTGTACGCCGCGCTGTGGGACAAGGGTCTGGACGATGTGGCGGCGAGGATGGATTCGCAGCTGGCGGGCGCCGGTTCCGAGCAGGCTTTTACCGATTCCTTACCGTCGTCGCCGGGCTAGGTGGTGCCGCCTGCTTTGGGAGCAGGAGACCGCAGGTTCGAGCCCTGTCGCCCCGACCATGTGCACATCAGGTGCCACCGTCCCACGCACGATGCGAGCAGTACCAGGACATCCAATCAGCAGTGGGACGCTGGCCTCTTGTCCGCTTGTCACT